>JAAYCU010000322.1 GCA_012729595.1 Phycisphaerales bacterium | reverse complement strand
TGGCGATGTGCTGGCGACTGCCCCGCTTCTCATCGCAGGCGAGCACGACCCTCTCCCGTAAATCCATTGAGTAGGTCATGCATATATATCGGCAAATGCTACGCTATTTCGTGAAATGCTCTAATGGGAGACACTCTCGCTTCACAAAGGGAGGATGAATAATGGATCGACGCAATTTCATGCAAGTGACAGGAGCAGGGATCGCGGCGGCGGTGGCCGGATTTCCGGCAAAGGTAATGGCCGCTGATAGCGAGGATCCGCAAGCAGGAAGCCAGCGGCTCAGTATCAAACAACTGAAAAGTTGGGAGGCTCTGGGCTATGGGATGTTTATTCATTTTGGCATGAGTACCTTTTTGGGCCAGGAACTGCCGGACGGCCAAGCGTCAGCCTCCACCTATAACCCGGATAAGCTGGATGTGGATCAGTGGGTGTCGGTGGCGCGGGATGCCGGGATGAAATACGCGGTACTAACCACCAAGCATGTGGCGGGGCATTGCCTTTGGCCCAGCGAACATACCGAATACACAGTGGCCAACAGCGGCAACACGACCGATGTGGTGGAGGCCTTTGTCAAGGCCTGCGAAAAACGGCACATCAAGCCGGGTCTGTATTATTGCTCCTGGGACAATCATAACCGGTTCGGCAGCGAGACGCCTTCCGACGGCGGCATATGGAGTGACATGAATTCATTTCCCAAGACGCAAATCAAAACCATGCCGCCCCATACGACATCTCTGTATCACAATTTCCAGACCGCCCAAATCACCGAGCTGCTGACCCGCTACGGTTCGATTATGGAGATGTGGATCGATATTCCAGGCGTACTGGGACGCGGATACCGCACCTTCCTGTACAACCATATCGCCCAGCTTCAGCCGGATATAGTCATTATGATGAACGGCGGTACCGGCGACGGTAAAACGTATCTCGGCGACGGGACAACTTATAATGTCCCGTACACGTGGCCTTCGGATCTGGTGGCGATTGAAAGAAAATTGCCCCCCAAAGAAGCAGGATATTCCGTATGGCGAATGATTGAAGGCAAGAACTATTATATGCCCGGCGAGGTCTGCGACCCCATCGGCAAGGAATGGTTTTGGGTGTCAGGGGATTCGCCGAGACCGGATGAAGAATTGACATCGATGATGCAAAGCTGTCGGGACCACGGCGTGAATCTGCTGCTGGATGTTCCGCCGGACAAGCACGGTCTGATACCCCAAGAACATATACAGGCTTTGCAGCGGCTGAAGCAAAATGCAGCGCTTTGACTCAAAACCGCGACAGCGGTCTGCATAGACGAATTTCATCCGATTTACGGCATCCGACAACCGAGCCGAGGTGCCCTGAATGTGGTACGCCTTTCAAGAACGTAACTCAAGATAAAGGCGGGTTATAACGGCGGGTGTAGGGGACGCAGCGGAATACCATTAAGTCAAGCTCTTCCAACGGGCGTTGGCCAATAGAGCAGATTCGACGGTGCTTGCGAATGTACTGGCCGGTGCGGTTCAGGCATGCTATCCACCCGGTAAACTGGAGTGCTGTATCGAGATTCCCATCTCGATACAACCGCTGGCGGGATTCCCATCTCGCGAATGCAGGGGTGCGAAAGGATTCGCATACTCGGAGGTGCGAGAAAGGATTCACGCACCAGCGGTCGCTCACTCAAATAATTCGCCCTGGCTCTCTTCCGCCGGGGCGGCCGTGTAGGGCATTTCCAGATGGTCGAAGGCGGCCTTGGTGGCGCAGCGGCCCTGGCGGGTGCGGATGACGAAGCCGATCTGGAGCAGGTAGGGCTCGACCACGTCCTCCAGGGTGTCGCGTTCCTGTCCGATGGTGGCGGCCAGGGCCTCGATGCCGGCCGGGCCGCCCCGGTAGATTTTAATCAGGGCGGTCAGGAACGAGCGGTCCAGGTCGTCGAGGCCAAGCCGGTCGATCTGCAGGATATCCAGAGCCTGATCGACCACCGCCGGGGTGAGTCGCCCGTCGGCCCGGACCTGGGCGTAATCGCGAGTGCGCTTGAGCAGGCGGTTGGCCACGCGCGGCGTACCCCGCGAACGCGAGGCGATCAGAGCGAGGGCATCTTCATCCGCGTGGATTTTCAACTTGCGGGCCGAGCGGCGGACGATCTCGGCGAGTTCCTCGGGCGTGTAGAAGTCGAAATGGAACTGGATGCCGAAGCGGTCGCGGATGGCCGCCGTCAGCAGGCCGCTGCGGGTCGTGGCCCCGATCAGAGTGAACGGCGGCAGGGCGATATTGACCGTACGCCCGCTGATGCCGCTGTCGATGGTGAAATCGACGCGGAAATCCTCCATGGCCGAGTAGAGAAACTCCTCGACCGTGCGGCTCAGGCGGTGAATTTCATCGATAAAGAGCACGTCGCCGCGTTTCATCTCGGTCAGCCATTGCATCAGGTCGCCGGGCTTGGTGATGGCCGGCCCGGAGGTGATCCTGATGCGGGTTTCCATCTCGCGGGCGATGACGTAGGCGAAGGTGGTCTTGCCCAGCCCCGGCGGGCCGGACAGGAGGACATGGTCCATCGGCTCGCCGCGGCCGCGGGCGGCCTCCAGGGCGATGGTCAACTGCTCGCGAATCTGGGCCTGACCCACGCAGTCGCCGAGACGCTCGGGACGCAGGGACTCGTTGAAGGTATCCTCGGCGAGCCCGCCGGAATCGGACGCAATAACCCGTTGTCGAACCATAACTCGCTATCCCTCGCTGCTGCTGCGGACCCGGTAGGCCAGCCGTACCCAATCCTCCACGGTGTGCGAGCCGGGGTTTAATTGCACGGCCCGTTCGAGCCAGCGCTGCCCTTCCGCCCGGCGCTCGCCGAGGGCGATCATAACCTGCAGGGCGTCGCGCAATTCGGCGGGCCAGGCCTCGGTCGTGCCGACCGGCTCGGCGATCTCGACCGTTCCGAGGGCGAAGTCGGCGACCTTTCCTTTCAGTTCGGCGATGATCTGCTCGGCGGCGCGTTTTCCGATACCGGGCAGCCGGGCCAGGCTCCGGGCGTCGCCCGCTTCGATGGCGGCCGCCACGCCCCCGATCGGTTCGGCCAGGGCCTTGATGGCCTTGCGCACGCCCATGCCCTTGACCGTGATGAACTTCTTGAAAAACGCGCGGTCCTCGGCGTGAAGGAAGCCGACGAGGCGGGGGATCATATTTCCACCGGCGGCGCTGCCCTCGAGATATTCGAGAGTGTGCAAAGTGACTTCCCGGCCGAGGCAGGCGTTCAACTCGCCGAGAGCGTAGCCGCAAACCAGCACCTCGTATCCTAGCCCGTCATGGTCGATCACCGTGTAATCGTCGTGGACCTCGGAGACGGTGCCGGTCATGCGCACGATCATCGGGCACCTCGCGGGCTGAGCAGGGCGTCGTTGGTCATGGCCAGCTTGGCGGGCTGTTGAAGCATGGCGGTAGCGCAGAGGGCGATGGCCAAGGCATCGGCGACATCCGGTGGCTGGGGTACGGTCGGCAGGCCGAGCAGGGCGGCGACGGCTTTTTGAATCTGTTCCTTGCCGGCCCGGCCATTGCCGGTCAGGTGGCGTTTTACCGTGGTGGCGGGCAGGTGCAGAACCTGAATACCCCGGCGGGCCGCCCCCGACAGTATCACCCCGCGAGCGTGGGCCATGAGGATGGCCGTCCGCGGCCGATTGTAATGGGAGTAGACCTGCTCGACGGATAGCAGCTCGACGCGATGCTCGTCTAGCACCTCCTCGATGCCGGCGGCCAGCTCGGCGAGCCGGACAGCCAGCGGAGCGTCGTCCGACGTGCGAATGATCCCCGCGTCCAGCACTCTGGCCGAATCGTCATCAGCATCGACGCAAATAACCCCGTATCCGGTTTGCCGGAGCCCGGGATCGATACCACAAATGATTTGCGTGGTTTTCGTCAACCCATACCCTCCATGGCGGGCGATTATTTCATCATCCGAACACTATCATTGTTCGCTGGTCAACGGGCCAGGCATTTGTAAGAGTTTAGCGACCATGCAATCGGAACCCCAAGCGGTAGCGCGGGGTCGGAGTTGGGTGGTTTTCCGATGCTGGATGCATCATCCCACGTCGGCCCACTCGCTTCCGCTCGGGGTTCTGATTGCTGACCACTGACCGCTCTCTCAACCTCTTCGCCAGATGGTGCCGTCCGGCCGATCCTCCAGGGTCACGCCGGCGGCGGCCAACTGGTCGCGAATCATGTCGGATAAGGCATATTGTTTGCTCTTGCGGGCTTCGGCCCGCACGCGAATCATGATATCCATAAGCTCGTGGGCCAGGCGATCCGGGGTTTCCTCGCGGCGCGGCCGGTACTCGAACAACCCGAGAATCCGGGCCAGGTCGCGCAAGGTCTGCACCGCAGCGGCGGCCAACTGTTTCGCCCGGTCGTCCCCGCCGCTTTCGAGATTCTGGGTGTCCATAAAGCGGTTGATGGCCGTCACCATCTCGAACAATGTGCCCGTCGCTCCGCCAGTGTTGAAGTCGTCGTCCATGTCCTCGAGGAAGCGCACACGCAGATCGAGCACTTCGCGAACGAAGGCTTTTTCCGGATCGGTGTCGGCCGTCGCGTGCAGTTCGTCGAGAGTCGGCCCGCCGGCATAGGGGTCGCCGGCCAGACGCTCCATCCGCTCGAAGAGCCGATAGAAAGCGTCCAGCCCTTTGCTCTTGGCGGCCAGCTCCTCGTCGGAGAATTCGATCGGGCGGCGGTATTGCGTGCTGAGGATGAAAAACCGCAGCAGCTCGCCCGGATATTTCTTGAGCAGATTGCCCAGGACCAGTTCATTCATCCGCTTGGCCATCTCGGCGTCGGACTTGCTGATTTTCTTGGTATTAAAACGGGTCAGGCCGTTGTGCAGCCAGTATTTGGCAAAGGTTTTGTCATGGCAGGTCTCCGACTGGGCGATCTCGTTCTCGTGGTGCGGGAAGATCAAGTCCATCCCCCCGCCGTGAATGTCGAAGGTCTCGCCCAGCAAGGCGCAGCTCATAACCGAACATTCGATATGCCAGCCGGGCCGGCCCGGGCCCCATGGAGAATCGAATTTGACCTCGTCCGGCTCTTCCGGCTTGGCCGCCTTCCACAGGGCGAAGTCGTTGGGGTTACGTTTTTCCTCGCCGGCCAGGTCGCGGGTGCCCGATTGCTGGTCCTCGGCCTTGCGGTGCGAGAGTTTTCCGTAATCGGCGTCGGCGGTTATGTCGAAATACACGTCGCCGTTGACCACGTAGGCGGCGTTCTTCTCGATGAGGCGCTCGCACATGCGGATGATGCCGTCGATATACTCGCTGGCCTTGGGCAGATGGTCGATGCCGGTGACGTTCAGTTCCTTCATGGCCTCGAGGTAGTTCACCGTGATCCGCTCGGCCAGATCCTTGACCCCGCAGCCCTGGGCCTTGGCCTCGGCGATCAGTTTATCCTCTACGTCGGTGATATTGACCACCCAGGTGACCTGGTAATCCTTGTATTGGAGGTAACGTTTGATGGTGTCGAAAATCACCGGGCCGACGGCGTGGCCGATATGGCTCGGCTTGTAGACGGTCGGGCCGCAAACGTACATGCCCACCTTGCCCGGCGTCACCGGTTCGAAGATTTCCTTTTTTTGCGTCAGCGTGTTGAATACTTTCAGGGACATATCCTTTATTCTACCTCAGGCTACGAGTACTCCACGTTTTTTCTTCGTCAGATACGCTTCATTCCCACGACAGCCGTGCAACCGATGGCCTCACCCCGCCCGACGGCGTCGAGACCCTCGCCGGTCTTGGCCTTGATGCTGACCCGCTCCGTATCGATGGCCAGCAAGCGGGCGACCTCGGCCTGGATGGCCGTCTTATAGCCGCTCAGTCGGGGTCGCTCCGCGTGGACGACCACGTCCACGTTGACCACGTCCCAGCCGTGTTGCCGGGCGACCTGCATCGTCCGTTCGAGCAGCCGGCCGCTGTCGGCATCTTTGTACCGCTGGTCCGTGTCCGGGAACATCTCGCCGATGTCCGGAAGACCGGCGGCCCCGGCAATCGCGTCGATGACCGCGTGCAGCAGGACATCTCCATCGCTGTGCCCGGCAAGCCCTTGCTCATGGTCGATGCGCACATGGCCCAGCAGCAAGGGGCGGCCGTCGGTCAGACGGTGCAGATCGGTCCCGATGCCCACGCGGGCGATCGCTTCGGTGGTCAGTCCGTCGCTCAAATGGCCTTAAACTAAGGACCGGCGGGGGATAAATCAAGCGGTAGCCCCTCATCTGTCAAGATGCACGAATTTCAGCGATACGTGTTCGAAGGGGATCGCCGCACAATCTACAACAAACCGTGTTTTCGCGGTTCGCCGGATCCCCCCCCAGGATTTCGCGAGGAGGTATGCCGTTTTCAGCCAATTACGGAGCAGAAGGACCAGCGGGTTCAAGCCCTGGCCGCCAGTCTGACGCCCATCTTCCCCCACGGCTGAGGAGTACATAATATCGGACCTGTTATCTTACAGTTCACATATCTTGCCTATTGTTTCCAACTTAAGGTCCGTTAACTAAAGTCGCCTTCGTTCACTTCCGACGATTCAGCCATGTCTTTCGGTTCGCCGGTAACACGTTTGCGCGCGTTACCGGATTGGGCCTTCAACGTCCCGCAAGTGTATGCGGGTCAAGGACATCGCGATTTTCAAGGATGAGTGACTCACGGATGGGTCATCTTTGCTTTATCAATCCTCCGGGTATCAAGACGACCAGCGGCTTGCAGATGCATACGCCTAATCCGCCGCTGGGGTTGGCCTATGTGGCCGCTGCCGTTCGGCAGGCCGGTCATAAGGTCACGGTTATTGATGCGACCGGATCGGCCCTGGACCAGATTACACCGCTGGCCGCCCGTCCGGATATTCTTGTTCAGGGTCTAACCCCCGCTCAGATTGTCGAACGTATTCCAAATAACACCGATGCGGTCGGCGTGGGCTGCACGTTCAGCTCGCTCTGGCCGATCGCCCGTGAGATTATCCAGGCCGTCGCCGCGTCCCGCCCGGATCTGCCGATCATCGTCGGCGGCGAACACGCCTCGGCCGTGCCCGAACACGTTCTGCAAACCAGCGCGGCCAACGTCTGCGTGATCGGGGAGGGTGAGCGGACGATTGTCGAGCTGATGCCCGCGCTGCTGGGCGGCCATGACCTGTCCGCAATAGCCGGCCTGGTGTACCGCGACGACGGGCGGATCATCCGTACCCCACCTCGCGAGCGAGCTGACCACATTGACGAACTGCCCCTGCCGGCATGGGATTTGTTCCCAATTGAAGCTTATATCGAGCGTAACCAGATGAGCGGGATCAATCGTGGCCGGGCCATGCCGATCCTGGGCACCCGCGGCTGCCCCTTCCGCTGCACTTTCTGCAGCAGTCCGCGGATGTGGACCACCACCTACCGCCGCCGCGATGTCGGGATGATCTGCGACGAGATCGAGCAGTACATGCGCCATTACGGGGCGACCGATTTCCATTTTCAGGATCTGACCGCGATCGTAAACAAAAAATGGATCCTGGATTTCTGCGCGGAGTTGCAACGCCGCGGCCTGCGTATCACCTGGCAACTGCCCTCTGGTACGCGTTGCGAGGCCATCGACGAAGAGGTCTGTGCCGCCCTTTACGCCACCGGCTGTCGCAATATGTCCTACGCTCCGGAAAGCGGCTGCCCGGATATGCTCGAGCGGTTCAACAAACGGCTGCGGCTGGAAGCCATGTTGACCTCGATCCGTGCCGCCCTGAAGAACAAGCTGAGCCTGAGCTGTTTTTTCGTGCTCGGCTTTCCGGGCGAGAGTGCGGTTTCCCTGCGGCGAACCCGGCGTCTAATCCGCCGCTTGGCCTGGATGGGCGTGGACGACGTGGGGGTTGCCAAGTTCTTCCCCTACCCCGGCTCGGTTATTTTTGACGAACTGCTTGCCGCCGGGCGTATCGAGTTGAACGACGCCTTTTTCCTTGGTCCGATGGACAGTTACAGCGGCAAGGCGGATCACTTCAATTTCGCCGAGTCCATGACCGCCCGCCAGATCAACCGCTGGATGACCCACCTTTATCTCAACTTCTATCTTCTGAGTATTGCGCGTCATCCCCTGCGGGTACTGACAAAAATCAGCAAGGGGCTTTTCACCGGGCACGAGGAAACGCGCTACACAAAATGGCTGCGTGACCGTTTTCGAATTCGGCATCGTTGGAAACAGGCGGCCCGCCGGTCAGCGTCGACGACCACATCTTCGCCGGTGGTTGGTGTGACCGCAGGTCAGCAACTAACCGAGGAAAGCCGTGAGCGAATCGTAGGCACCCGGTCCATCCTTAACTCCTCCTCCAAGGAGGCCATGGCCCGATGAATATGCAGACGCTTTCATGGCTGCGACTTAAACAAGTGCCCGCCGGCAGGGCAAACATACGCTGCGCATCCTGCGGATTGTTTTCCCGGTATTCCCTAGTTTTATTCCTGTTTTTGGGAGTAATGACGGTCTTGACCTGGGGCCGTTGGACGGTGGTCGCTTTTCCGCTCGATGCCGGACGTGAAATGATCGTTCCGCAAATGCTTCTGGAAGGTCGCGCGCTCTACACCGATATACGCTGCTTTTATGGGCCGCTTGGGTATTGGCTCAACGCCGGCCTGACCGCCCTGCTCGGCGATTACGAGAATGGCTTCTGGCTGGTCAACCTCCTGCGTTTTGCCGGGATGCTTGTTCTGCTCTGGCTGTTGGCCTGGAAATTGCTTAGCCCGCCGGTGGCTTTGCTGGCGATGACGTCCGGGGTTTTCACGCTCTTTTATTCCTTCGCCGTCCCGTATACCGCCGCGATCGGCTGGGGAGCGGTCTTTCTGGTGGGTGGAATACTCTGTGCCGCTCGCCCCCTTTCGATTCAGGCATCGCTCCGTAGAACAGGCCGCGCGGTCCTGAACGATGCGAACTCCCGGAGTGATTTCAACCTGACGGTCTGGTCCGTCTCCTCGGCGGTCTTGCTTGCTCTGGCAGCGGTCACCAAACATGAATACACGGCGGCGGCGGGAGTCGTCTGGGTAATTCTTCTGCTCGATTTGCTTTTGCGACATGAGCACGCTTCCCGGCGGTGCATCAGTTTCATCGGCGCGTTCCTCGGGTTCCTCCTGCCAATCGGCCTGCTGGCCTTGTTCCTAGTGGCAACCGTATCCTGGCCCGTCCTTATCCGAGAGAATCTATGGCTGGAAAACCTTCTCCAATACCATACCACTACCGGAGATTACACCCTCTGGTCCATTTGCACGCCGTTCAATCTACTCAATATGTTGAGTTGGATCGGGCTTCTGGCCGCCGTGATCTCCGGAGCCTCGCTGGTCTTGGGTATGCGGATGTTACGGAAGGGGCGTGGCTCGCTGATTAGGCCCAGCACGTGGCGGCTTGTTGCGGCGATATGGATCGGACTGGCCGTTACCCTTCTGATCGAGATTTATCTTCATAGCTCCGGGCTCATGCCGCGTCACGGGCTTATCGGTTTTCGTCAATTTCGACCACGCGAATGGATCGAGGCGTTGCCCGTGCTGTGTCTTCCGCTGTCGGGACTTTTTGTGATTTATCTGCTCCGTAGCGTATGGAAAGGCGGGCCGCGCCGGGCGTGGCAAAAACTGGGCACCCGCGGCCGTCTGCTGGCGGTCTGCGTGGCGGTCTATCTTGTTTTCGCCGGTCGCGAAGTCCCCGGAGGCATCGCCCTGGTCCGCCAGCCGCTCGGAACGATTCTACTGGCCGCCTTGTTGTCGGTTTATCTGCCTCGTCTTTTGCACAGCCGCGCGACCTTGCGCCGGATGACGCGTTTCACAACAGCGTTTCTGCTGTTGGGGCTTACGTTGTGCGCGGTCGATGCTATCGCCTACCTGCAAAGTCGGCCGTCAGGTACTCTCCGCGGCCGCAACGGTCTTATGCATGTGTATCAGAGGAGACAACCCTTCACTCCCCAATGGTTTCAGGCCGGCCTGAACGTGATCGATGCCCATGAAACGCAACTGGCCGGACGGACCATCGCCTGCGTACCGGAGGGGGCCTGGATCAACGCCTTGGCCGGGCTACCGTGGCCGATGCGCGATACGCAATGGATGCCGTTCTGTCAGAAATGGTTGGTCGAGGATCTCACCAACACGCCACCTGATTTTCTGTTGGTGATGGAACCGGAGACCCTCCACGACCTTACAAAGGTTGAACCGATCATCAGCGAATTCTACATTCCCATCGACACCAACTCGACGGGCATGACCCTTTACCAAATACGCCCAGAATACCGAAACCGAGAACCCTTTTCCGAACACAGGGAGTCAATACCATGAAACGTGTACTAGTCACCGGCAGCAGCGGTCTGGTAGGCAGCGAGGCGGTCCGTTACTTCGACGCTCTGGGCTATATGGTCGTCGGCGTGGACAACAACATGCGTCGTGACCTTTTCGGCCCTGACGGAGATACCTCGTGGAACCTGCGCCGCCTGAAAGAGGACACGAAGAACTTCCGGCATGAGAACGTGGACATCCGCAGCCGCCGGGCCATCGGCCTGCTGTTGGCCCGGGAACGTTTCGACATGATCGTTCACTGCGCCGCCCAACCCTCGCACGATCTGTCCCGGCAGCGGCCTCTGGACGATTTCGACATCAACGCCGTGGGTACGGTCAACCTGCTGGAGGCCGCCCGCCAGTGCTGCCCCGAGTCGCCCTTCGCCACCATCAGCACCAACAAGGTCTATGGGGATGCCCCCAACGAACTGCCCTTGAAGGAACTGGAAACCCGCTACGATTATGCTCGGCCCGAGGACTATGACGGGGTCGCCGAATCCTGCCGCATCGACCAGAGCACGCACAGTATCTTTGGGGCGAGCAAGGCCGCCGGCGACCTGATGACCCAGGAATACGGTCGTTACTACAACATGCCGACGGCGGTCTTCCGCGGCGGCTGTCTGACCGGATCGTGCCATGCCGGCGTCCCCCTGCACGGATTCCTGAACTACCTCGCCCGGGTGGCCGTCCGTGGCGGCAAGTACACCATCATCGGTTATAAGGGCAAGCAGGTCCGTGACCAGCTCCATGCCCACGACGTGGTCCGGGCCGTTCATGCTTTCATCAAAAATCCTCGATGTGGAGCGGCCTACAATCTTGGTGGCGGACGAGCCAACAGTATATCCGTCCTGGAATGCGTAACGCGTTTACAGGAAATGACCGGCAAGCGCATGACCACCGAATACCAGCCGATCAATCGGGTCGGCGATCACATCTGCTACATCACCAATTTGAACAAATTGCGTAGCGATTACCCCGAATGGAACGTCTCCCGCAGTCTGGACGACATCCTTGAAGAAATGGTCCGGGCCGAGTGGGCGACCAAGGGAGAATATACCTATGAGTCTTCTGACGTGCGAACCGTTGCCGACCCGGGAGTCCCGGTCGGGACCATATAAGCAGTTTATCGAGCAGCATCAGCGGTCGGTTCGCGATTTCTACGACGCCCTCGGCGAACGGCAGCTCGACTGGAATGAACGGTTTGGCTATTTCCGCGAGCGACTGAACCGGCTGATCCGGCATTTCGTGATGCCCGGATCGCGGGTGCTTGACCTCGGTTGCGGAACGGGCGATCTACTCGAGGCCCTCGGTCCGAGCCGGGGGGTCGGGGTCGATTGCAGCGGGAAAATGATCGACCTGGCCCAACGCCGCCATCCGAACCTGACCTTTGCCGTCGGCTATGGCGAGTCGCTGGGCGAGGCCGACGTGCCTGACGGCCCCTACGATTACATCACCCTGGTCAACGTCATCGGGGAGATGAGCGATATCGGGACGACTCTTCGGCAACTGCACCGTTATTGCTCGGCCCATACCCGCATTATCATCGTGCAATATAATTATCTTTGGGAACCGATCTGCCGGCTGGCCGCCCGACTCGGTCTCAAGCTCGACAACCCTACACCGAACTGGCTTACGCCGGCCGCCATGGAAGGCCTGTTGCATATCAGCGGGTACGAAGTGGTACGTAAGGGGCGTACCATGCCCCTGCCCATTCGCATTCCGGGTCTCAATTGGTTGTGCAATTCCGTGCTCGGAAAGATGTACGGTACGCGGGCCCTGGGGTTCCTTTCGTATTGCGTGGCCCGGCCGTGCGTGCCGATGGAAGCCCCCGAAAGCTATCGCTGCTCGGTCGTGGTGCCTTGTAAAAACGAGGAAGGCAACATTGACGGGCTGATCGAGCGTATTCCGGAAATGGGTGCGGGAACGGAAATTATCTTCGTGGACGATAAAAGTACCGATCGGACGGCCGCCAAAGTCCGGACAGCCATCGAGGATCATCCGCAACGGGATATTAAGCTGGTTCCTGGCCCTGGCCAGGGCAAAGGTGCCGCCTGCCGGGCCGGGTTCGCCGCCGCGAGCGGTGAGGTCTTCATGATCCTTGATGCGGACATGACCGTGGTACCGGAGGAACTACCCGCTTTCTTCGAGGCCATCACCAGCGGACGGGGCGAATTTATCAACGGTACGCGGCTGATTTATCCGCTGGCCGACCAGGCCATGCGCCCCCTGAACATCCTGGGCAACAAGATGTTCGCCGGGCTCTTTACCCTTCTCCTCGAACAGCGGATCAGTGACACGCTCTGCGGCACCAAGGTCGTCTGGAGCCGGGATTATCCCAAGATCCTGGCCGCCCGCGATTATTTCCGCGGACGCGACCTCTGGGGCGATTACGACTGGATTTTCGGAGCCGCGAAAAACAACCTTAAAATCGTCGAACTGCCCGTGCATTACCAGGAGCGCACCGCCGGGCAGACCAAGATGACCAAGCGGCTGAAAAACGCGTGGGTCATGCTCCGTATGTGTGGCGTCGCCCTGCGCAAGTTGCGCTGGATTTGAAAGATAAAACGAGCACACAAGGTGCATGGGAGGTGAATGGAGGGGGGTTGCCATGGGGGAGATATGAATCGTACCGAAATGGACATTACGCGGCCCATGTTGGTCGCTCCATCCTTACCGCCGATGACCCGCAATCGTGTGCTGCTGGCTGCGGTTGCCATTGGCTTGGTCGCGGTATGGCTGCGTTTCTGGAACATCTCCGCCACTTTCGAGAGTTCCGACCAGGCGGCGATGGCCTACCTGGTCCGCCACTCGTTCGGGTTCCGCTGGATCTTCGCTCACGATTACGGTCCGGTCTTGCCCGTGATCCATCTTATCGTGGCCGGCTTTTGTCGCCTGGCCGGTTGGCCCATGGGTGAGGCGGTTGCCCGTTTGCCCATGGCCCTCCTTGGACTGGTTCAGGTGGCGGCCACCATCGCTCTGATGCGTCGGCTCGGGCGATCCTGGGTCGAGGGGTTGTTGGCGGCGGCGGTGTGCGCGGTCCTGCCGCCATTGGTGGCCGGAGGACACTATCCGTGGGGCTATAACACAATCTGGCTCCTGACCGGGACACTTGCGTTGTGGGCAACCCTTTCCTGGATCGATGAACCTCGCCGCCGGTGGCTCCTGCTGGCCGCCGTCGCGCTGGCGCTGCACTGTCTGAGTGGCCTCTACAGTCTGGCACTTCCGCTTACGCTGCTTCTGGCCTGGGGTGGCAGGCGCCAGCAACCAGAATCTATAACGAGTTCAGCAGCTACGGCCGCGGATCGACCCCCTGCGAAACGAATGGTTGGTTTCCTGATGGGATTCGTGTTCCCTTGCCTGTTCGCGCTGGTGGTGATCGCCGTGAGCTGGTACCAGACGGGTGGCGGGCAGGTTGGCCGGCTGCTGGGCAAAACGGAGATGGGTACGCTCGGCTGGCACCCCGAGCAAATCCTGCAACTACCCGAGCTATGGGTCAGCCAGTTGGGCTATATCTATGGACTCGTGGCCGCGGCCGGGCTTCTCCACGGCGCGATCCTGCTGTGCCGGAGACGGCGCGAGGGGTTGTTGGCTTTCTGGGCGTTCGTGGGATTGCTGCCCCTTCTTTTGTTGGCGCGTTGGGACCGCATTGGCTACCCGGCGCATTACTTCTATGAGGTCATCTACCCCTCGACCCTTTTGGGTGTGGTGCTGCTGGCCGCGATGTGGCGAGCGGCAAACCGGACTTGGCGCGGGGTGGCGATTGTTGCTGCCGGACTCAGTCTCGGTCAACTGGCCCTCGGCAGCGCCGGGGTCTGTCTGCCGGGCACGCCTTTCCGCACATGGACGGGTATCGCGACAGGCTGGGGAAACGTTCGCCCCGATAGTGGGGCCAAGGCCGCCGGTTTTTATGTCCGTGAGCACGTGCCTGAGGAGACAATTATCCTTGCGTTACATACCAACGATGGTATGGAGTTGCCCGTAGCCGAATACTACCTCGGCCGAAAGGTATTGGCCGACTACGTCCTTCCTCCCGCGGCCGCCTCGCGCCTGGTCAATCAGTTTCACCCGACGGTGGACGTGTTCATCGTAGAAGCGGAACAGGCCGGTCTGGTCGAAACGCTGCCGGAATTTCGTCGGGTGGCAACATTCGATCGAGATGGGGAGATGGTACGCCTGATCTATGCCCGGCGGTCCCTGGCTTTGCCCGAAGTCCGGGACGAAATTACCCGGTGTAACGCTCTCTATGACGAGCGGTATCGGCCCCGGCGGGTGCCGTTGCCGCTGCCGGCACCGGATCACTTTCTGACCGTTTTGGAGCGATATCAGGAAGCTGTTAGAAACTGTAAAGAGACCGCGCCATGAGGGCGCACCACGAGTTGGCCTTAGTGGCGGTACCCACTCCGGACCGTATGACGGATGGGCGGCGGCATCCGGCGTAAACCGCGATGGAATTCACGAGTGTATTACGAAACTGTTAATATGGTGACGAACACGGTTGTATCTCAGGAGGGTTCGGAACCGGGCGTTATGGTCTGCCGGTGGCGCTGGGAAGTCCTGGCCATCATTCTGGCCCTGGCCCTGCAAGTGATTTATTTCACCGGCTTCGTTTCCTCGGACGACGGCAACTATGTGCGTCTGGTGTACTTTCTGCGTGATGGGCAGCCCATTCCGGAAGATTTGCATTACTTCATCGGCCGATTCGTGCATTGGGGCGCCTTGCTGCTGGCGGTCAGCGTCTGGCCGCGGCATATACAGGCCATCGCCGTCGTGCCCATGCTGGCCACCTTGATGACGTTTCCGGTCATCTGGGCGTTCGCTCGGCGCTATCTGAACCCGCGTATCGCTCCCTTGGCTCTGTTTATTTTTGGTTTGACGCCGATCGTGGTTATCAATGCATCGGTAGCCGTCCCTGACCCGCTGGCCATGGTCTTCGGCTGGACCGGCGTTTACCTGGCCGCCGGGGCCTTGCTGCAACGTGATACCCCCCGGGCCGGTTTACGCTGCCTGGCGGCCGGTTTATTGATCGCCGTTGGTTATAACGCCAAGGAGAGCACCATGGCCATGGTCCCCGGCCTGATGCTTTTCGTGTTCTTGTTCCGCACCCGCTGCCTATGGGCCTGGAAACGGGCGGTCTTTCTCGGCCTGGGGGCGGGTCTTTGGCTTGCCGGCGAGATGATCGGCATGGCGGTGCTCTACGGCAACCCCTTCTTTCATAAACATGCCATCACCATCGCTCAGCGCATCGGCGGGCCGTTCGCGGAACTAACGCCTGTCGGCCTGCTCCTCCATTGGACTGATTATCTGCGCTGGCTGTTGGACCCTCGCGGTGATTATGCCCTGATGGGGCCGGTTTTACTGGCGGGTATAATCCATGGATTCCTGGCGAGGAAAGATGCGCTCCGTCTGCTGCTATGCGTGATCATGCCTATTTTGCTGTATTTAAGTTTCGGTTCTTCGGAGTTCGGCCGTTATGTGCCTTTGGCCCATCAATCGCGGTACTTGCTTCCGATCCTGCCGGGTATGGCCCTGCTGGCCGCCGATATGGTCGGGAGGCTCTGGCAACGCGGGCCGCGTACCCGACGGGTCACGACGGTGGCGGCGGCCATCGTCCTGGTGACATCACTCTGGGCCCCGAATCGATTGGCCGGCAAGTGGTACTATGCGGATGTCTTCCAAAGTGGCTACCGACTCCTCGCGGACCATCAGGCCGATTTGCGGAACCAGAAGCTTTATGCCGCCCAGATCACCTGGAACCGCCTGTTCCTGGCGCCGCACTATCTGGACATCCCCGAACTGGAAGTCATCAATCCTATCCCGATAACCGGCCGGTAATGGACGGAAGGTTACGGAGGGGCCTTTATCCTGGCCACGCCCGTGGACCACCGGCCGGTCGGCCCTGCGTGTCATGCCCACCGCATCCTGACCGGCAATCCTTACGCTGAATCAAGCAAATTCCGCCGCGTGGCCCGCTACGAACCACCGCGCGACCGCGTAAGCTTTCTTGTGGCCCGTATACTGGGGCGGCCGACGCCCACCAAGCCGGCCCAGGCAGTCGAACTATGGTACATTCCCGCCGGAGCCGAAGATTCAGCCGATTCCGTATCGCCAAAGCCTTGATCAACCTGGCGTGCCATTCTGACAGCCGTACATCGGTTTAATCCGTTTATGGCAGGAGTCAAGGCGATGGATTGATTGATTTCGAGGATTACGCAAGCCTTTATCTTTTTATATTATAGGTATTTACGTTAGCATTTCAATCGTCGGCCATTCCGTTTTGTTCGTGGCACCGGCTTTGCATTAACCATCCCCCATCGGAAACGTGGCCGTGGCGGTCTGCGCCCGTTTTCCGGGTGTGAACGTGGATCGCCGTGCGATCCCGATAAACTGAAAATAACTATTGTTCTCAAGATCAGCAATTGAAAGGAGTTGCTCATGGCCAAGTTGAAGATTCGTCCTTTGGGGGACAAGGTTCTGGTCAAGCGGGTTGAGGCTGAGGCGAAAACGGCCGGTGGGATCGTTCTACCGGATACGGCCAAGGAAAAACCCAAGCGCGGCATCGTGCAGGCGGTAGGTGACGGCAAACTGCTCGATTCCGGTGAGCGCAGCAAACTGCAGGTGGCCAAGGGTAACGAGGTACTGTTCAGCAGCTACGCGGGCACGGAAATCAAGGTTGACGGCGAGGAATTCCTGATCATCGACGAAGGCGAGATTCTGGCGGTCATCGAGTAAGCTGATGTCAAGTGGCCTGAAATTCGGTACAGATGGCAAAGATCACGGAAAACAAACTGAAAGGCGTTCTGACGAAGCGCCTTAAGCTCAAGAGTCCTTCATTTTGTTTCGAGAAGTTGCCGGACGGCAAGATCTCGGGTTCCGTCATTTCCGACACCTTCCAAAAGATGCGAGACTCGGATCGGCAGCGTAAAATCTGGGACGCACTCGAGGAGGAATACGCCGAGGAATGCACGGACCACGTCGGAACTCTTCTGGCGTATACGCAAAGCGAGTGGAACGTTGATTTAGCGAAGAAGTAATGGTTGGGACATGTTTTTTGAACGAAACATCATAACGGAGGCCATACATGGCAGCGAAAAAGATTGCGTTTGAAATGGAGGCCCGCGAGGCCATTCGCCGAGGGGTCAAGCAGTTGGCCCGGGCGGTCAAGGTGACCCTTGGCCCGTGCGGCCGTAATGTGGTATTGGAAAAGTCCTTCGGTTCTCCGACGGTAACCAAGGACGGGGTCACGGTTGCGAAAGAAGTCGAGCTGGAAGACGCCAACGAAAACATGGGCGCCCAGATGGTCAAGGAAGTGGCGAACAAGACCTCCCAGATCGCCGGCGACGGCACCACGACCGCGACGGTCTACGCCGAAGCCATCTACGACGAAGGGCTGAAAAACGTCGCCGCCGGAGCTAACGCGATGGAGCTCAAGCGCGGAATCACGGCGGCCGTCGATTGCATGATTGAGGAACTGCGGAAACTGAGCACGCCGGTCAAGGGCACCGAGCAGATCGCGCAGGTAGGGACTTGTGCGGCCAACCAGGACGCGGAGATCGGCAAGCATATCGCCCAGGCCATGAACAAGGTCGGCAAGGACGGCGTGATCACCGTCGAGGAAGGCAAGGGCCTGGAAACCACCGTCGAGCTGGTCGAGGGCATGCAGTTCGATAAGGGCTACCTCTCTCCCCACTTCATCAACAACTTCGAGACCATGGAAGTTGTTTTCGATAAACCGTTTATCCTGATCCACGAGAAGAAGATCTCGGCGATCAAGGACATGATCCCGTTGCTGGAAAAAGTGGCCAAGGCTGGTCGGCCGTTGCTGATCATGGCCGAGGATGTCGAAGGTGAGGCTCTGGCCACACTGGTGGTCAACAAGCTGCGCGGCACCCTGCAGTGCGCGGCCGTCAAGGCCCCGGGGTTCGGCGATCGGCGCAAGGCCATGCTCGAGGACATCGCCATTCTGACTGGCGGGCGGGCCATCTTCGAGGACCTTGGCATCAACCTCGAGTCGATCGACCTCAAGGATCTCGGCCAGGCCAAGAAGATCACCATCGACAAGGAAAACACTACGATCATCGAGGGTGCCGGCTCGGCCAACGCGATCAAGGGCCGCATCCAGCAGATCAAGAACGAGATCGACGCCACCACCAGCGATTATGATCGCGAGAAACTCGAGGAACGGCTGGCCAAGCTGGCCGGCGGCGTTGCCCAGATCAACGTCGGGGCGGCCACCGAGGTCGAGATGAAAGAAAAGAAAGCCCTGGTCGAGGACGCCATGCATGCCTGTCGGGCGGCGGTCGAGGAAGGCATTCTTCCCGGCGGCGGCGTGGCCCCGATCCGCTGCCTCGGCGCTCTGGACACCCTGGCCAAGAAACTCAAGGGCGACCAGGCCACCGGCGTCGATATCGTCCGCCGAGCATTGACCGCCCCGATCAAGCAGATCGCCGAGAATGCCGGTTTGGACGGCTCCATCGTCTGCCAGAAGGTCAGCGAAGCCAAGGACAAGAATTTCGGCTTCAACGCGTTGACCGACGAATACGGCGATATGGTCAAGATGGGCGTGATCGTCCCGACCAAGGTCGAGCGCGTCGCCCTGCAGAACGCGGCCTCCATCGCCGCTCTGCTGCTGACCACCGACGCGGTGGTCAGCGAGATCAAAGAGGACAAGCCCCCCATGCCCGGCCCCGGCGGACCGGGCGGCGGGATGCCTTACTGATCGCGCGGCGTTTCCATATAACCAATCGGCCGATCCCAACGTTCCGGGGTTGGCCGATTTTATTTTACCAGCCCGCAGCAGGTTGCCTCGCCCGCCTCGGTCTTTCAACCTGGCCCTTCTCAGTCTTCAAGCTCAAGCTTCATACCATGCCTCTGCTCAAGAATGAACACTGCAACAACTAGATCCTCCCAGCGTGCAACCTCCGCAAGAGTTTCTTGAGCAGCGAGCCGATCGCGAAGAAAGATATTTAATAAGCACACATCATAGTCAGGGTGCGAAGTAATATCGCCGAGGACACCCGATAGTCTATCTGTGCATCGTACGATGTCGGCCGGAATGCGGTAGTGCGAAGCAAGAGTGCACCAGATCCTCTCCACTTCGTCTACGGGCAAGTTTCGATCCTTTGCTAATTGCATCCATTCTATGCGGATATCTATTCGATCTCTTGTGGCCATCTTCCGAATGGCGACTTTCCTTCTGTACCAAGACGGATAATATGCTAATACAGCAATCAAGAAGACGACGACTAAGAGTAGCATTAACCTCCATGGAACAACGTCGTTTAGCATAGTCAACCCAGGGGCACCACATACATAATTCGCTTTGGTTTTGGGTTTTCGGCCTGGTTGACGAGGTTTAAGGACGCGGTTGATGATGAGCTCGATGCGGGCGAGGAAATCCGGGGTACCCAAGGGGCGACCGGTGCTTTCATGGTGCCGCAGGCGGTCCCCCGACGTGGGCACGGCGATCAGATGAATATGATTGGGCATCAGGCAGTAGGCCCAGATTTCTACCCCGCATCGCCCACACCAGTCGGCCATTAAATCCAGGTAGGCGACATAGTCCTCCTCGCAGAAGAACGCCTGTTGCCGACGATTCCCCCGCTGGGTAAGCTGGGTAATATGATGCGGATAACCCGGAACAACCACGCGTGCGATGCGAGCCATGAGCCCATTATAAAAACCGCTTTTACGTGCAGTCACGATATTGGCATAATGTCCCTCGAATGAATCCCCGAGTTAATCGAAGGAGAATAATACGGCATGTATTACGCGATGAAGATTGTGTCGTATACTCTATCGTTGTATATAGCAGCCGCTCCGGCATCAGCGCATGAAGACGCGCCGTATGTTCAGTATCTGGGCACTGGCGCGGCCGACATCCACAGACCTGACCACTGCGAATGCAAGAACTGCAGCTATACTCGTGCTGAAGGCGGCAGGAATAAACGCAGGTATTCATCGCTCTATGCACATCCCGGTGTCGTGATAGATTTCAGCATTACCGGAATGACAAGCCTCGAAGAGTGTGGGATCCATCCCCGGGACATTAACTATCTCCTATTCACTCATTCGCACAGCGATCATTTTAACGTATCCGCTCTTATGGAGCTGATTGCCGCCCGTGGGGATGCTCAACCTTTATCGGTATTCGGGAATTCAACGGTTGTTCATCTCATCAAGCAGCATATTGAATCCTTGGAGACAGATATCGCCCTGACCGTTACGGCAATCAATGCCTTCCAGGACTTTGTGGCCGGCGAATGGCAATGCACATCGCTGGCCGCAAACCATGCGGCGACTCATGAGGAATGCCTGCTTTATACGCTGACCAGAAATGGGCGGAGCGTGCTGTATGCCACGGATACCACGTGGTTTCCGGCGAGAACCTTTTTTGCTCTTCAAAACAAAAAACTTGATATTGCCATTGTGGAAGCAACGTTTGGACCTGAGACGGAAGCAGCATACCTGATAACGCATATGAACTTCCATTTCAATGCGTTAATTCGGGAGCATTTAATCAAGAAGAATATTCTAAAACCAGAAGGCATTTACGCACTGACTCATCTGAGCCTCCACTATGTTGCCCCGTATGACAAGATACATCCCGAAATGCTGCGGCAAGGAATGTTAATTCCGCATGACGGGTTAAAGCTTACATTTGATTAGAGAGAGCCAGCGCATGATCCAATATCATCGCAATAATCAATAGCATATTCTAATATTCCGGGGATCCGCTCCCAATTAATCTGGCTGTTTCGACTTCCTCCCCGGCCGCTTGGCCGCGCGGGAGCGGGCGGCCGCCTCAGGCTCGCCTCCAATATGGTCACGAATCGTGTAATGCCCAGCGGTGAAATGCTTCATTCAGCCCGAGCGCAGGACCAAGACCAACAAACGTCTAGAACGACACACATGGCGGCCCCGGATTCCGACGAGCAGTAACCCTTGTCGGGTAAGGAAATAGTGATACAGTGTTGCCGAGGCGTGGCGATATTGCGTCGGCCTTGGCATGGTGTCGAGATGGCCGTTATGCCTGGCAAGCAAGAGCATTGATGGAGTTGACCTCGCCGGAACTTGGACTCTTCCGCGGATAATATGGGGGTTACATCATGGCCCAAAGACTCAAGGTGGTGGTTACGGACTACATCGAGGACGATCTTGACTGGGAAGCGGAACAACTATCCCGGGCCGGTATTGACTTCGCTTGCTATCAGCTCAAAGATCGGCCTGAAAGCGAGGTGATCGCGAAACTTCAGGACGCCGACATCATCGTGGTCAACATGCTGACCATGCCCGAATCGGTGATCGCGAGGATGCCCAAATGCCGGCTGCTGATCCGGCACGGCAGCGGGTATGACAACGTGGACGTGGCGGCCTGCACTAAGCACGGCATCCCATTCGCCTATCAGCCCGATTATTGCGTGGAGGACGTAGCCGAGCACGCGATCACGCTGCTATTCGCCTGTGCCCGCAAACTGCCCCGCAGTCAAATAAACCTTGAGCAAGCCAGTGGCAGCGGGCAATGGGATTTTTCCAATCTGTTTCCCATCTACCGCATGGAGGGCAAGACGCTGGGCATAATCGGCGTGGGGCGGATCGGCAGTCGGGTGGCCGCCAAGTTGAAATCCTTCGGCTTGCGAATTATCGGCAACGATCCATATCTCGATGAACGGCGCAAGTCGGAAATCGGAATCGAATTCGTGGACAAGGAGACGCTGTATCGTAGCGCGGACCTGCTCAGCCTGCACACGCCGTTGACCGACGATACCCGCCATATGATAAACGCGCAAACGCTTCGGCTGATGAAGCCTACCGCGTATCTGGTGAACACGTCGCGTGGACCGGTGGTCGATCAAGACGCCCTGGCCGAGGCCCTACGGGACAAGGTGATCGCCGGGGCGGCTGTCGATGTGTACGATATCGAGCCTCCGCCAACCTCATACCCGCTCTTCGACCTGGAGAATGCGATACTGACGCCGCATATCGGATGGGCTTCGGAGGAATCGGGCTGGGCCATACGCCAGCGCATCCTGGCGGATATTACGGCCTTCGTCGAGGGGCGTTCGGCCCATCATGTGGTCAACCAGGAGATGCTCGCAAAGAAAGCATAGGGCATGGTCGGCCGAAAAGGGTCATGTGGCAGTTGCGCGATGAGCGGCCCGATGGCGAAACCGGTACTTGGGCACCTGTACAACAGACCTTGGCCAACGCTATCCGTCAAGGCCACGATGAATCACGTGCTATTGCGAAAGGATGGGGCTGGATTTCAACACTCCACGATAGAGTGCGGTTACCGCCTGGGGCTGGAATCGCCAAACGTTGGGTTTCAGGGTAAGGAACTCATCTTGGTCTCGGCCGCCGGGCAATCCCTCGTACCCTGACGGTCTCGCGCGCTGCCGGGGATCATGGGTTGGCCGTGAGATAGTCGATGATACGGCTATACAAGAGGGCCTCCGGACGATTGGTACGATCCTGTATCGATAAGGCGTATTTTTCGAGAGCCAGCCGTCGGTTTTCCTGTTGACGATTAAGATCCGGGCTCAGCCGAGCGAGCAAGTGCCTGACCGCCGCGATGTTGGTATGCAGTACCCAGACCTGCTTGAGCGGATCACTCGCTCCTTGGTATATCTCCAGAGCCTGATTTGCGGATTGCAGAGCTTTAGCCGATTCCTCTTTCGCCATGGCCATGGCCTTGCCCGCATCGTATACCCAAACGGGTATGGATTCGGGGGCGGGTTCCGAACCGGCTTCAGCCGAGGCCGTAAGCGTGTCCGGTTTTATTTCGAGCCCCATGGCCGTCGCCCGTTCCAGTATCCGAACATGATCCCGGCAACCGGCGGCGATCTGGGCCCGAATGACGGCCAGACAGTATTCCATATCGCCTTTTAAGACTTCGGCATAACCGGCTTGGGTACGATCGTTCGCCAGACTGCTCAGAACCTGAGCGTTGGGATGGTTGGGCTTGTTTTCACGGTTAGTGATGAAAGTCCTGGTATCGTTTTGCAGTTGGGCGGCCGATCGGATGGCGTTCTGGGCGGCGCGGGCGCCTTGTTCATTTAGCAGGCTTACGGCCTCCTGCTCCAGTCGTGCGGCCAGCGTGGCAAGTTCGACCGTACGGTGCACATGACGGAGAGCCTGTTCCTTAAGTTGCCGATCGGTATCGGTCATACTGGCCACCAGCGCATGCGTCATCTGCTTTAATTGGGTTAGTTCCGCTATCTGAGTATCGATCGTGGCGAGCAAGGTCCGGCTTGTTTCCAGCAGAGCCCTGGCCGCCAGCAGATCACCTTCGTAGGCCACCAAGCCGCGCACCGGTTCCATAGTCTGGCTGGGATCTACCGGCGCTAAGGGTACGCGTGGCCAGTCTTCCTCTTCGTCGGAGTCCGGCCTGGCATTCAGGATCGACCCTTTCTGGAGAACCTCGGCTTCGCGCCGGGCCTGGCGAGCGGTTATCGCCGCCGTGTTATATTGCTCAACGAATTGTTGCAGGGATTGTCCATCGGTCGGATCGATACCGGCCTCGCGCAAGGCCATCATGCGCAGCTCGGCTTCCCTGGCTTCTGTATTCAGGGCCTCGATTTTTTCGCTAAGCTGCGCGGTAATGCCGGCGAGATGCTCGACCTG
Organism: Phycisphaerales bacterium; assembly: GCA_012729595.1. Lineage (GTDB taxonomy): Bacteria > Planctomycetota > Phycisphaerae > UBA1845 > PWPN01 > JAAYCU01. The sequence goes on along the minus strand of JAAYCU010000322.1, from coordinate 47,645 downwards.
CTGCTCCGTTTCGGAAATCCGAGCCAGCCGCTCTTGCCTAAGGCTCTGTAACTCCGCGATCCGTTGATCTATTGTCGGCAGCTTTTGGTCCACGAACAGGTCAGCCGCTACCGATTGAGGATCGCCCTGCACGAACAGGACGGATTCTTCGGTCGCGTCCGCCTCCGGTTGTTCCTTCAAGGCGGGGGACATAACTTGACTGAGCAGTTGCTTGATCGCGCCACCCCCGTCGTGTTGAGCGGTTGGGGGCCTAATGGGAGCGGGCTCCAAGTCCGTGGTCAACTTGCTGACCGTCGAGCGGAGTCGGGCCTGTACATTCAACCAGCGCTCGTAGACCCGAAAAAAACGATCTCGCTCATCCGCCGTCTTCGCCTGATAGATCGCGGCCTCGCGGCGTTTCAGGTCGGCCAGGTTATAAATCAATATGGTCTGCAAACGCGTGGCGGCCGGATGCATGTTGCCGCTGTAGGTCCTATCGCCGACCTGGACCGGCCCCATTTGGACGGCCCGGTTGACGATGGCCAAGGCGTCACTCAGTAATATTTCGTTGCGATGAAGAAGCTCAATGTACTCATCTTGCTCATGAGGGGCAGGCAAGGACAATTCGGCTTCCGATTCGGCAAGGGCGGCGATCTCGGTGTCGGGTATTTGGGGATCGAGTGAAGGTTTAAGCAGAGCCAGCATCCGGCTTGCCGAAGGATCGTATGCCATGATCATACTCTGCGCTTTATTGACTTCGGCATCGATCTGCTCAGCCAAGCAAACATCGGCCGGAACCAATTGCTTATTCAACCAAGCATTGACCCCCAAGGCCATCACTACCGCAACCACGGCCAGGATGATCGGAACAACAGAACTCTTGACTTTCACGGAACACTCCGCCATCAAATAGGAGGGTGAATGAATCTTGCCATGACCGCCCGCGTTGCGCTCGACGGTCCCTTCCGCCGCCCCGGCTAAACCATGCAAAAACCGGAGGTTGCGGCCCCATAAGCCAGTGTTATGTTTACCACGATAGATGCCCAGCGTCAACGCGGGAACCCCGGGCCCGCCAAGTGTCAGGGCTGGGTCTCGGCCGGCGTGGCAGTGGGTGGATCAGTGGCCAGGATGGCGATTTCGAGGTTACCCATGGCCAACCAGAAGGAGCTGGTCATGTCCGCCACGCCCGTATCCCCCGCACCGCTGAGCCCGAAAGCGATATGCGTCGGGTCCACGTCCGTCTGCCGCAGAGCCGGATCCAGGTCTACCCACTGGCCATCGATCCAGAACTGCGTCCACATATGCCCGACAAAGACGTGTCGGCGATTTTCGAAATTATCGGTGTACACGATCCCCGTAACCAGGCGGGTGGGGATGCCTACCCCGCGGCCCATGGCGGCTAATAGAACGCTATGCTCCGTGCAATCGCCTTCCCGGCTGCGGGCGACCTCACTGGCCGTGGCAAAACCCACGCTCAACGTTTTACTCCGTACGTATTGGCCGACGAACCGGCAGAGCCTTTCGGCCAGCTTGCGAGGGTCTTTTTCGTCGCCGGCGGCCTCTTTGACCAGCTTGGCCACTTCCGGGTCTTTGTAATCCACCAAGGACGTGGCCGCCAGGTAGAGCTCGCGATCCTGTTCGGTCAGAGTACTTGCGGGGGGCGGCGTCTTGTGCGCCGACGGCCGGGCAACTGTAATTACTACTTCATTTTTATTTACGCTGTCAATTTTCTGAATGGCGGTTTCCGGCAGATGCTCCAGGGCGGCCTGTTCCTCACCGTTCTTCTGGCGGATCCGGTACGTGATCGACCGGGCTCGCTCAGGAGGGATGGGCATCTCGACCGGGATCAGGGTATCGAGCATCAGCTCGGCGGGATCGTTGGGGGCCAAGGCTACCGCCTTGCTGCAAGCAACGACCTCGATCTGGAAATTCATGATGGACATTTCCATGCGGGCGGCGGTGGTCTTGTCGGCCAACCAGGCAATGGTTTCCATTTCACCGGCTCCGCCGAGTACGCCCTGGACGGTCATAACCTGCCTGGATTTGACCGCCTCAATCTTGCGTCCGAAAAGATCGATCGTCTCCCGTTCGAGCATCTCGACCTTCACCGGGATCAATCGGTCCGGGGCCATGCTCGGCTCGTAAAGACCGATCTCGTAGCTTGTGCCCGGCTCGATGCCGTTACGGACCTGGGCCAGCATGCTGCCCCAGTTCATGGTGGCCCCTTTGGGCAGAGCGTAGGTCTGCGTGGTCGAGCGGCCAAACTGGGTGGTCATGATCTTGACCTCGCCATCCTTGATCGTGCCGCGGCTCGTGGTGGGGACGTTGCCTAATCGGAGCACATTGGAAAAGGCGACCGGTTCGCCCTTGAGGGTTTCCGTGCTGCTTTGCTTCATAGAGACCACCACCGGCGTACCCCCACGCCCCATCTCCAGACGCATGGTGATGGTCGATACGACCACATCGCCGGACTTTCCTTTTTGGCGTTCCATGGTCGAATGCATGTGCCCGCTTTTCTGCCCCTTGAACATGACCGCGTACCACTCGTCGGAAAATACACCCATCGGCGGATCGTTGACGTCGAAGGAAGCCTGGATCATTGAGACCGGAAGAAGAAACAGCCCCAGAAGCAGAGTACATTTTTTCATCATGATTCCTCGATCAGTAACCGCATGCGCACCCCAAGATTATCTGACGAATCTTAACGCGCAAGGCCGGGTAAGACCAGCCGCTCGGCCGGTGACTCTGCATGACCATCATTGCGGCAGCGCCCCTTTGGCCCCGGCGGGGCCGCGGATTGTAGCCACGGGTGGGGCGGGATTGTTTTCGCGTTCTTGTGCTCGATAACGATCGTCGGTTACAAGCAAGGCCCGACGCGAGTTGCCCAAGCGGCTCAATCCGGGGAAGAGTCACGCTGTTTCTTGATGTAGGCCCAGATGCGGATGGTGTTAATCGCGCAATTGAGAAAGAGTAAGGCAAACAGAGCGACAAGGAAAAGAGTATATCCGAAATACGGATGATGAGGGTCTGACAGCAGAATCCACGGACCAATAGCGATAGATACAAGGCCCAGCAACGCATGAAAATGCAATTGTTTTTGTGGATGTTCCAGATAGCCGATTTCCCACTTTATCCACCACTTGGTCCAATTGTCATCTTCAATCATTGTATTCTCATCCGGAATATTCCAGCCGCACTCCGGACAGGTTCCGCTGACGTTGCCGGTCAGGTCGTATTCGCATTGGCCGCAATGGCGAGGATCGTCCACGAAATTCTGCAACAAATCCTTTTCATTGGATTTGCGGAAAGTTGACCTGGCGGAGTCAAGAAAAGGTATCGTAATCAGGATGAGCAGCCAGTACGCTCCATTCAGTAGGGCGTAACAGGATATGGCAAACCATACGGCAAGCTCAAACCAGAATAAACGGCGGACGAAAAGTTGTCGTTTGCGTGTGGAACGCCACCCCTGGTATATAATGGCAACGAGTAACGGAATTGCGATCACTAAGATTACATGCATAAGGGTCTCAGTATGGCATCGAATACCATCGAGATTCTCCACGTGCCCGGCCGGTGAAACTGCCTATTCGACCACGGTATGACGATTTCGTTATACCACCCGATCCGTCAGGCGGACATCGAGTGTGTTCTTGTTACCGGTGCTTACAGGTCGGCGGATCGTAACAGAAATCCTGGCGGTTGTTAAGCGTGTTCAGGTGCCTATACTTGGGGTGTATGTGGTTATAGGCGAACGGGCGTGAAGTCAATCGGCATGGGAACAGAATCATGGAACATCGTCGATTGGGAACCAGCGATCTGGAATTGCCGGTGGCGACATTCGGAGCGTGGGCGATCGGGGGGTTGTTCTGGGGTGGGACCGACGACCAGCAGGCGATCGAGGCCATCCATGCCGCGATCGATCACGGCGTGGACGCGATCGACACGGCCCCCATCTACGGCCGCGGGCACAGCGAGACGGTGGTGGGCCAAGCCATTCGCGGGAAGCGCGACAAGCTCAAAATCCTGACCAAATGCGGAATTCGCTGGGACATCGATGAAGGCGAACACCATTTCACGCTGCCCGCGCCGGGCGGCGGCGAAGTGACTGCCCACCGCTTCCTGAAGGCCGACTCGGTGATTCACGAGTGCGAGCAGAGCCTCAAGCGGCTGGATATCGACGTGATCGATCTGTACCAGGTGCATACCCCGAGCGAATCGGCGACGGCCGAGGAAACCATGGGCGCACTGGTCAAACTTCAGCAGCAGGGCAAGATTCGGCACATCGGCGTATCGAACTACAACAGCCGCCAGATGGCCGCCGCCCTGGAACATGCCCCGGTGGTCTCCAATCAGATCATGTACAGCGCCCTGATCCGGGAGATCGAAAAAGACGAGCTCCCATTTTGCCGAAAGCACGGGCTCGGAGTCATTTGTTACAGCCCGATGGCGTTGGGCCTGTTGAGCGGCAAGATGACCATGGACCGGACGTTTCCGGAGACGGACATCCGCAGCCGTAAGCAATGGTTCCAACCGGAAAACCGCAAGCGGATCCTGGACACCCTGGAAACGATTCGTCCGCTCGCGGACCGGCACAAAGCCACGCTCGGGCAATTGGCCATCGCCTGGGTCATTGCTCAGGAGGGGATCACCACCGCCCTAGTCGGAGCAAGAAACGCCGCGCAGGCGGTGGAAAACGCGGCCGCGGCCGCTCTCCGACTCAGCCCGGAGGATGTCCAGTTCATCGGCCAAGCCTTCGCCGAGCTGAATATGCCCAGATAGATGCGTCGTGGTGATTTTCAGGCCGATCTCGGATAATCTGGGAATCGATGGATAGCAATCAACCAATGCGACACGCCTGGTTGCGGGCGTTGGGAAAGGCGGATATGCCGGCGCGGATAATTTTGAGCGACGGCGAATATCGACATTTGCGCACGTACAAGCATGATTTTTTCGCGGCGACGGGTTTGTACGCAGGGCCGTCGGGCAAGGTGATCCTTAAACTGGGGCGTCTTGTCGGCCTATTGGGATTGCCGATGTCCTGGCTGGGTCGTTACTTGGCGGACAGGGAATGCGCCGTGTACCGGTCCGTCGCCGACGTGCCCGGGGTGCCGCGGTATCTGGGCCGGTGGGGTGAAACGGGTTTCGTGCACCAATTCGTCGAAGGGCATCCGTTACAGCGGAACGAGTCGGTAGTTGACGAATTTTTCCCGGAACTCGATCGCCTGCTTGGCGAGCTGCATACTCGAAACGTTGCTTATGCCGACCTGGAGAAGCGGGAAAACATCCTGGTGGGAGATGACGGCCGCCCCTGGCTGATTGATTTTCAGATTTCCTGGCATTGGCCGCCGTCCGGCCGTCAGGGCGGGCAGCGGGTTGTTCCGGATGAGTTGGGCAAGTTTATCCTACTGCGACTACGGCAAGCAGATCGTTATCATCTGCTAAAACACTGGCGGCGGCATCGGGCGGACCAGTTAACGGTAGCGCAGCTCGAGGCCTCCTACCGGCGAGGTTTTTTCGTGGAGTTGCATCGGCGGGTAACCCGGCCTTTGACCTTATTACGGCGGGCAGCGTTGAAAAAGCTTACCGGCCGATCCCGTTCGGCCAAGCAGGATGGGCCGGAGTTTCTGGAGTCGTCAGATGCGGGATTCACCCCGCAGGCGTCAAAGCAGGATTAGCCGTATTCCGGGCTGACGAACGAGGTGAGCACGATGGCGGACGATTTTATGCAACCTGTTGAATCACTCGATGCACTGCTGGTGATCGATGAGGATGCCTTCGCTCGCATGGGAACAGCCATCAGGCACCTTTGCGTAGGTTTCATCGAAGAGCCGATACGGGCCAAGGTACTTTCGCGAACCGCGCGGCTGGCGCCGGTCCTGGGGGACGCGATTGGGCCGGCCCCCGTAACTACCGTGTCGCGGAGGTGTTGGCCTTGGCCAATCCGTCCGGCGGCGGAGATTCTCGGGCGGCTGGGGGGCGACCCGCCGGACGTGGTGCATTGTTTTTCGGCGAGCCTGGCCCGACAAGCGGCGTCCTGGGCGGCGGAGTGGGGCAGCTTACTATTAGTGCATCTCAGCGATCTGGTGGATATACATCGATTCCGGCATGTCCGGCGATCGGAAAGGGTGGCGGCCATCGCCTCGACGGCGACACTGGCCGAGGCTTTTCTGAAGCAGTATCCGAAGATGAAGGATCGGCTCTGTCAGGTTCCATTCGGGATCACCGCCGGGAGCGAACCGGCCTGCCTGGCTCAGCCACAGCGGGTGCCGTCAGTCATCATCACCGCGCCATTGACCCGGGATTGCGGCTTGGACGTGGTGTTGCGGGCGTTGCATCGGATCGTACACGAAGGCCAGGAGACGCAACTTTTCATCATATCAGGTGGTCCGGCGGAAAAGCAGTTTCGCCGGCTGGCGGATCGGCTGGACATCCGTTCGCACGTGACCTTCGTCGGGCCTTTGCAGGATTGGGTCAAGCTGGGCGAAGCCATGCGAGCCGCGGACTTTTACCTTCTGCCCGCTTCGCGCCGGCGTTTCACCATCAGCACGCTGTTGGCCATGGCGAACGGCCTGACTATTATCGCTCCGCAGGGTACTATCGGCGATTACCTGATTGACGGGCAAACGGCTACGCTGTTCGATCCCGACGAACCGGAGGATATGACCGCCAAATGGCAGGAGTTGTTGATCGATCGCGGCCGGGCCCGGCGGATGGCCTTTGGCGCTCTTGATTATGTCCGGGCACACCACAAGGCCAGCATGATGGTCGCTCGCACGGCCGCTTTTTACCGCCAAATCTGTTGTTAATATGCCCCGATCGTTTGCGGCCAATACACGACGAGGCGCGACCAGGGGAATGATCAAAGCGAAATTATAAAGGGGTAATACGTGGCTATCCCCCCTATCTTGGCGGGATAGATTCTAGACGGGCACCGCAAGGTACTATAATATCGCACTGATTCGGCTCGGGCTATCTAGCCGGAATATCCGAACAGGCTGACATCATAACTAATTGAGGAGTATGACCAATGCGAAGATTCATGATCTTGAGCTTGGCGTCGGCGGTATTGGGTCTGGGAAATCTGGGTTGTGTCGGACGGCTGATTTCGGAAGGCGCTGGAACGGTGACCGGGGCATCCGGCAAAGTGGTTCCGATCAGCCGCAATCGCGAACTAGATCGGTACAAGGGTCTTAGTATCGAGTCGATCACTATCTCGCCCGGTCTGCCAACCCCCCCAAACGTGACCATGATGCTCAGGCAACAGATACTCGAGGAAATCGACAAACGCGGGCTGAAAGCCGGAGGCCAGCCCGGTCTCAAGCTGTCCGCCGAGGTTATCCATTACGAAACGGGCGGGGTGGTGGATACCGCCATCGGGCCACTGGAAGAGATGATCGTGCGCACCAAGCTGTACGACGCCGCGAGCGGAGCGGTGCTAACCGAGGCCAATTTGGTCGGGCGTTCCAAGGCTACCATGTCGAGCGGCCCGGAGAACCTGTCCCGGGGCGTAGGCCGGGCTTTGGACAGATGGCTGGATGAATGTTCCCTCAAAAAGCCGGATTGACCGCCAAATACGCACTCAGCCGAACGACAAACTCGGTAAGTCCGTTTGGCGGGGTGTTCCAATCATGCCCTTGCATGAGCGATCATCAAAGACGGATGCGCAGAATATACCGGCAGAAGTTATCTATAAAGAGGTCGTCGATTCGACCGAAATGCTTCTCGAAAAGAGTCAGCTCCTCGGAAGGCGGGATGGTTTCATGGGCAGGTCTTTCGGCCAGGGCCTTAAGGTAGGCAACCAGGTTGGGAGTATCCCTACGTACCAGGTAATGAGTCAGGGCCCAGGTACAGGCGTACGCGGTCGCTCCGTCTTCGCCGCGCGCCTCAAACAGCCGCGAATCGCTGATTAACTCATGCAAGGAGGGTATGCGACCGGCCTCAACCGCCTGGAGGTACTCAGCGGTTGACTGCTTGACTGAAGCGTCCCCGCCGGAAATCGCATTGCGGAAATCCTCCAAACGCATGGTATTCGTGCCACTGATACCCATGCCGTGACCACCGGGCGGAGTTTCGAACATCAAAGCTAAACCTTCCACGATCCATTTCGGGTTGTCCACGTCTATCCGCAAAATGCCGGCATTGAAAGTAACCTGATGGGCGATTTCATGCTGAATCACCGAGCGGTTGATCCGGGTATTGAAACTGATCCGCCGGGAGTCGAGTTTTTTCAATTCACCCCGGGCAATGCGGAGTTCCTGATCGACCTGATCCCTGGTCAGCCTAACTTGCCGCCCGTCCGCGAAGGTGATATCCACCGGGGTGTATCGGCCACGAACCTCACGCATCTGCCGTTGTAGTTCGCCAATGTTGACCTGAGCAGCAGCGATCCCCTGTTCCAATTCCAGCATGTCTGGATGCCGGCTCACGTCGAAAAACATCGATCGATTGCTTCGATAATGATAAATGCCAAAGGTACCTTCCGCGGGGATCTGTAATTGGTGAACATGGTCATAGTAGGCTGTCGGGGCGTCGAAAAAGATCACCTCGAGGCGACGCGTGGGACGCTTGGTGGGGATACCGTTATTTTCGCAGAACCGATAGACCGCCCCATAGGTCCACTCGATCCGCTGAGCAAACTGGTTAACCAGACTGGTCCGGGTATTATAGGCGATTAGAAAATTGTCGGTTTTCTTCAGGCTAAACCCCGCCCCGACGTCTTTCAGGAGAGCCGCCTCGGCCTCGGGATCGGCAGGCAACGGCCCTTCCGGCTGACCCCAGCCCACGGTCGTCGCGGTCAGGCAGATCAACCAAGCGGCTCCGATGCGTAAAGCCAATGATCTGCTCCGTTCCGGTGATCTCGAAACCAACGAAGGGTCTCCAGTGCAAGGGTGCGGGCGCGGATGCCCGGTTGGGGAGTGTCGCCTGAGCACCATCATAAGTATTGTAGCATTCTTCATGCCCAAGGAGAAGCGTGCGAGAGAGCGGCTCGATTGACCGCCGGGCAGGCCTGTAATACGATTCGGCCACAGTAGCAGGTATTTTGGGAGTAGACAATCATGCCTTCATCCGGACAAAAAAGCTGGCAGGCCCGCTTTTCGCAGGCGGCGGACCGACTGACCGAGCAATTCGTGGAAAGCCTATCGTTCGATCAGCGCCTTTGGCCCTACGATATTGCCGGAAGTATCGCCCATGCGGAGATGCTGGCCGGTGTCGGGTTGATCGGTCAGAAGGATTTAAAGGCCATCCGCCAAGGCTTTAAGGATATCGAAACACAGATCCGCACGGGGCGGTTCAAGTGGAATCCGGCCCACGAGGACATTCATATGGCCTTGGAAGCCGCCCTGATCCAGCGTATCGGCGAGCCGGGTCGGCGGCTGCATACCGCCCGTTCGCGAAATGATCAGATCGCCCTGGATTTGAGATTGTACGTTCGGGATGCCATTGACCTGGACATGCTCCCCTTGTTGGCCGACCTGCAATGGGAGTTTCTACGTTCGGCGGAACGTTATATCGAGGCCGTGATGCCTTCCTATACGCACATGCAGAGAGCCCAGCCGATTACGGTCGCGGCCTACCTGCTGGCTTATGTAGAACAGTTCGAGCGCGACCGCGAAAGATTCATGGATCTGCGCCGACGGGTTAACGTGTGTCCACTGGGTAGCGGAGCACTGGCCGGCTCAACCCTGCCAATCGACCGCCGGGCGGTGGCCCGACGTTTGGGGTTCACCGAGATCACCCGTAACAGTATCGACGCGACGGGCGACCGAGATTTCGTTACTGAATTTTTAGCCGCCGCGGCTTTGTGCGCGGTACATTTGTCTCGCCTGGCCGAGGATTGGATACTCTTTGCCACCCAGGAGTTCCGATTCATTTCCATAGGCGACGCTTTCTGTACCGGATCCTCGATGATGCCGCAGAAAAAGAACCCCGATGTACTCGAGCTCATTCGCGGCAAGATCGGGCGACTGCACGGGGCCCTGGTCGGCATGCTGACTCTGTCCAAGGGATTACCCCAGGCGTACAACCGTGACCTGCAGGAGGATAAGGTTCATCTGTTCAGCGGCCATGACACCTTGAAACAGTCATTGGAGATCGCCGCCGCGGTAGTGCGCAACACGACTTTCAACCTCGATCGCCTGCGAGCGGCGACCGAACGGGGCTTTCTGGACGCCACCGTACTCGCCGAGTATCTGGTCAGTAAGGACGTGCCCTTCCGGAAGGCCCATCAGATCGTGGGCAAACTGGTCGCCCAGTGCGAAAAAGCAGACTGCGAACTGGTGAATTTGAGTTTGGCGAGCTTCCAGTCGGTATGCAAGCAGATCGGGCCGGATGTCTTCAATTATCTAACCGCCGCCAACGTCGTGAGCCGTTACCGCAGCGAAGGCAATGCGGGGCCGCAGTCGGTACGCAAGCAGATCGCGTATTGGCGAAAACTGGAGAAAGAGCGTCGGGCCGCGAGCAAATAGCGTCCGTCGGCTTAGTGGAACAGTTCTCGTACATAGCGCATATTTTGTCGCATATCAGCGACCACATCTCCGCTCGGCGCGGCGGTTTCGAGCACGACCCATCCGTCATAGCCGATATCCCGCAAGGACGCGGCCACTTCGGACCAGTCTGGCTTGCCGCTTTGGCCGAGCATGTGCGGTCCTTCCTTGAAGTGTACTTCACAAATGCGCTCACCGCCCAAGGCCTTGAGTTCCTCGCGAAAATCATAACCCTTAGTGACGTGCGAATTGTAAAAGTCGTAATAGACCTGCACGGCCGGTGACGCTACCGCGTCGAGAATCTGGAGGTGCCCCTGGACCGACAGGTATGATTCGATACCCAGGACCACTCCGGCTTTTTCCGCTCGCGGAGCCAGCTCCTTGAGGACATCGATGACTCGGCGCATATCCGCGGCGTTCTCCTCCCTAAGCTCACCTTTATCGAAAAAAGCCAGCAATATATTCTTGACACCCAAGGCGACGGCGACATCGATACTGTCGGCCGTCCAAAGGGCCGCCAGCGGCTCCGACATGAGCGGCACCGTGTTCAGCTCCCCTAAAGCCAGCGAGCATATTTTCACCTCCGCCGCCCGGGAAGCGTCTAGATACTGCTGACGCACTTCCGGTTGACGGAGCCACATGTTATTGTGGGTCGTACCCATGTTAACCTGTATGCCATCCAGGCCAATTTCCCGGGCCAAGGCGAAAACCGTCGGATCCATGCGGATACTCCAATCGCATGCGCCGATTTTCAATCCAGCGGGGCGACTTGTGCTGGAAGCCCGCAGCGTACGCGACATAGCCAGGCCGGCGGCACCACCGGCAACGCTTGTCAACCATTGACGTCTTGAAAACCGCATGGAATTCTCCTGTGAGGGCCGGAGGTGTTCTCCGATGATCCGATGAACACTATCGCCCTTCCCGCAAGTTACATGAAACAAGCCGGCCCGCCGGTAAGGCGACTTTCTCTCTGACGCGAACCTCATGGTATCCGGCGCTACCCGGAAGATCAATTATCTGTTGACCTCTGAATGACCACGGGGGTTATATCAAATATCTACAAAGAATCATGGCGCATGCCCCAGTCGTGGGCGCAAGCCATCGCTGCGCGGGCCAAACGACAACCCACTCGGCCAGCGGCATTAACCGTCAATGCGTCCCGGCAACGCTTGGTCAGTTCAGCCTCGCAACTGCTCCCGGTAAAGAGGGAAACACGGAATCAGTTGGCCCGTACGCTGAATTTATACTTGCCCGAAGCGGCCTTGATTCTGACAAACGATTCCTCGAATCCGTCCAACACTAAATCCGGGTGTTTATCTATTGGAATCCCGCTTTCAGATACTTGCTCCACGGACTGCGCGGGAATATAGATTACGGCGTTGGTATTGGTCGGGATTATAGCGGTCAAATCCAAGCCGTTTTTCTGGCGTTCCCAGGACACCGCGATCGGTCCATGAATCGAATCGTAACGAGCGTTAACCCAACGGATCGGCTCTTGATCAGGATTGCCGTCGGGCGAGGGAATATGAGGCTTGATCCTGATCGTCTTGAACCCGGGGCTCAGCATGTCGATGCCCGCCAGCTTCTCGAACATCCACTGTCCGACGGCACCGAAGGCGTAGTGGCTAAACGAATTCATGCCCGCATCGCCGAACCCGTTTTCTATGGTGTAACTGTTCCAGCGTTCCCAGATCGAGGTCGCCCCGTTGGCGACGCTATAGCCCCAGGAGGGGAACTGCCGGCTCTGGAGGAGGCGGGCGGCGATATCGTTATGCCCGGCGTCCGACAGCACGAACAGCAACTCCTTGGTCCCCAAAAATCCGGTGGTCATGCGATATTGATTATCTTCCAGCAGGGTAACCAGACGTTGTTGAATTGCCGGAATTAGCTCCTCCGGGACCAGGCCTGCCGACAATGCCAGCACGCAGCCGGTCTGATTATCCACGAGCAGGGTGCCCTCTTCAGTCAGATACTGCTCGGCAAAGGCCTTCTGGATATTGTTATAAACACGTTCGTACTCGGCCGCATCCTGATCTCGACCGACGGCCTGGGCCATCTTGCTCATTTTTCTCGTGGATATGGCAAAATACACCATGTCGATGAATTCAATCGGCGTTTGGGAACCCAAGGAAAGCCAATCACCCCAAGCGTTGCAAACATTGATGCCGCGGAAATCCGGGCTTCGCTCCTGACGAAATTTCATGAATCTCCGCATCGCCTCGTAATGGCGATTAATAACCCGGGTATCGTCGTACATTTGATAGATGGCGTGAGGGCAAATAATGCCCGCATCGGTCCAGGCGGTAGCATAACCGTGTTCCGTTTTGCCATGCGCCATGGGATAGGGCGCATAATCCGGAAACGCTCCGCTGGGAAGCTGGGCCTCTTCCAGATCGTCAAACCATTTGGTAAAAAACGCCGCCACATCCGCATTGTAGGACGCGGTTTTAATGTAAATCTGGGCATCACCGGTCCAGCCCAGACGCTCATCGCGCTGCGGACAATCCGTCGGCACCTCGAAAAAGTTGGCCCGTTGGGTCCAGACGATATTGGAAAAAAGCTGGTTGATAATCGGGTCTGAACAACTGAACGAGCTGGTCAAAGGGGTGTCGGAATGAATCACGATGCCGGTGACGGTGTCCAGGTCGGGAGTTTGCGCAAGACCGGTCAGTTCGACATACTGAAAACCATGATAGGTAAACTTAGGTTGATAGATCTCGCCCCGGGGATCACCTTTGAGAATATAAGTATTAGTGGCTCGGGCCTCGCGCAGATTTTCGGTCATGAGCCGTCCGTCCGGATGCAACATTTCACCGAAACGCATTTTCACGCTGGTACCGGCCGGGCCCTTGGTCTGAAGTCTCACCACCCCAGAAGTATTCTGTCCCAGATTGAATATGTAAGTACCGGGGGTCGGTTCGGTAATGCTGATCGGCTTCAACGTCTGTGTCTTGCGGACAGGAACCGCGGAATACGCCTGCATCCTCGCCGGGCGTTCAAACGACAGGTTTATTTCCCGTTGCCCCGCCCGATCATAGAAAGTGGCGTGAATCTCCGGATTCGTCTCGGCCGGGACGGCGTTGGCCCAGGTGGAATCGTCGAACCCGGGCATATCCCAGTCGGCCATCTCCAGGCGGGCATCGTAGGTTTCGCCCATGAGGATATCCGCTTCCAGCAACGGGCCGGTACTCACCTTCCAATCGCAGCCGGTAGCTACTGTTTCCGTCGAACCGTCCTGGTACTCGATCTCGAGCTGGACCAATAGTGCCGGCGTTTTGCCATAGAAATACCGGCCGCACTTGTCCGGACCATAACCGACCAGCTTGCCATAGCCCACGTAGCCGCTGTACCAACCGTCGGCCACGATCGCACCGAGCGTATTGGATCCCTGTCGCACCTGATCGGTAACATCAAATGTGTTGTAGTACACCCGTTCCTTGTAATCGCTCCAGCCCGGCGTGAATAGCCAATCAGACACCTTGCGACCGTTCAAGTTGAGCTCATAATTGCCCAGCGAAGTAGCATACACGGTAGCGCGGCGAATCTTATTTGAGGTCTCAAACGTCCGACGATAATAACGCGCCGGTTGCAGCACCATGTTGTGTTGCGTGGCGTCCATGGAATCGTCATCCTGGTAGCTGACCCAGCGGGCATTCCAGTCCTCTTCCTTGAGCAGCCCCATCGTCCAGCGCGAGGCATCGCTCCATCTGGAAGGCGTATCCTGCCGGTCCCAGACGCGCACCTTCCAGTAACATTCGGTTCGCGAGGTCAGCGGAAGTCCCTGATACTCGATTTGGGTGGTACGGTCGCCGGGTACTTTGTCCGTATTCCAGAGATCGCCAACATCTTGTTCGAGCTTCTCCAGACTTGTGGCAACCAGGATTTGATAAGCCGATTGGAACTGGCCTCGCTGGGAAGAATTGACCAGCCAGCTCAAGCGCGGACTGGGATTGTCTATGCCCAGCGGATTAACCAAGTATTCACAACGCAGCGCAGACGGCTTGAGGCCGGCCGCCTTATTCGTGGAGGACGATATTTCCAGCCGCGGGTTAGTGCAACCCGCCAGCAGCAATACGCTGGGTAGCAATAAACAAACTCGTGCGTGTCTCATGTCGGCGACTCCTTCCAATTCGTTTGGGGATTGAGACGATCAATCCGTCGTCGGGGTATTTGACTTAGCGTTGCCTGTTCATCAAGCCGTAAAGGACATTCCTGTCTTATGGCCGGACAATTTCGATTTCCGCGGGGGCCTGAATATCGCTATGGATCGTGCCGTCGGGACGTTTTTCGTGACGGACTCGGATAATACCCAATGGGGTGGGATAACTACCCTCGGCCCAATCCAGATCGCCCAGGTGCGGATCGATCCGCACTACCCGGCAGCCCGGCTCCAATACCTTTACCCCCAACACATGTTCCGAGAGCCAGGCGGTCGGGCCAGAGGCCCAGCCATGACAGAGGCTGTGGCGGAAGCCCTTGTAGCAATAGTTGCCGAAGTCTCCGTGGATGTCCTTCTTGCCTTCGGGAACCAGTTCATCGATTCGGGCGGCATTTTCGGTCCAGTCAAGATTGAAGTCTTCCCAGAAGGTCGTGGCGCCCAGGTCCAGCATGGCCCCCCAGTACTCCCTGATACAGTCCAAGGCCCCCTTATAATCGCCGGCCATCGCTCGCGCCTGGAGTACGTAGTAGCCATAGAAGGTTGACATCCGGCGAGCCCCATCTACGGCCATCACCGCTTGGTTAAGCCGGGCGGGATCGTCCAGCCCCGCCAAGGCGATCAAGGCCGCCGCTTGTTTGCTGTCGGCGGGATCAGGCACGTGCTTGACAAGTTTATCCACCGCGGCAAGGCAATTGTCGCGCGTAGCGGATTCATCGAGTACCGCGCAAAGCTCCGCTCCCGCCCGTAGAGTCATTATTAACATGGAGTGCAGACCCGCATGGATGGCGGGGGCATTCTCGCTGCTGGGCCAATCCAGGAAACGGGCTGGTGGTAACGTCTCGCGATTATCCGGCCCAACCTGCTGCGCCAGCAGGTCAAGCAGGCCTGTCAGGTAACTTCGCTGTTGACTGAGATACTCTTTGTCCCCGGTATACTCGTACCAGGACTGATGGAGTAGAACCCACCACATGGAATAGGAGCTTATACCGTTCATCCACTGGGGTAGCGGAGTCTCGTCGCGGATCAGGTCGAGGCTTTTGGGTATCACCTCATCGGCCCCGAAGACCGCTAAGATGCTCATCGTTTCGGGGTGCAGGTCTCCGATCCAGACCAGCCGGTCACGCTTGATCCCGTCCCACAGATAATCCTGCATGTTGAGGTGGACAGTGTAGGCCCCGGTCCGCCAGATATGATTGAGACGTTCATCGTTGCACCGGAACGAGCCCAGGTAGGGCAGGTCGCGGTAGATGAATACCGCCCGCACGGCCTGAATCTGGGCAAAGCTGTCGGCGTCCTCCAGATCGATCCGTACGAAGCGAAAACCCGTGTTTCCGATCTCCGTGGTGCCCAGCCAGGGGACCAGGACGCGGTCGTCGCGGATGGCATGATCGTTCGTAGCGTTTCTGTCCCCACCAAGTTCGGCCATAGCTTCGCTGACGGATTCGCCGAACCGGACCCGCATGCGAACCGGCTGGTTATTCTTCGTGTGCCAGACCGCGATCTGTACACCGCCCTGCAGTTGTTTTCCGAAATCCAGGAGTACGCTGGCCTGGCCGTCCCCGCTATTTCTCAGTACACACGGATTCGAGGCGTCGAGCGTCACCTGCCCGCTGCGCCGCAGCAGCAGGGCCTGCGGATTTTCGACCGTCTGATTATCGCTGTGCCACACGATTCGAGAGGGTTGCACATAACGTCGTACCCGAGGGTCCGTTTCAATTCGCCCGGCCAATTCCGGCGCGGTCATGATGGAGAAAGACTCGGCGGATATCGTGCCAGTCGGCCATGCAAAAACCAGAAGACCAATAAGTGTCGCGGCCAGAAGTGTTCGTCCCATGGCAACCTCCTTCGTCTGTCCATTTCATGTGATTGGGGGTTTTCAGCCGTTCGCGGCGGTTATCCCGGCATGCCGGGAACCCACGGATTCCCCTTCGGTAATTTGCGCGAAGCATAACCCCTGATCCAAGCCCATTCAAGACCTGGGCGGAGAATCCCGTCCTTGTGCTCAGGGCTCCCCGAGCTGTTCCGACTCCGAGGGTTGTGTTGCCATGGCCTCGTCTTCCGACAAGGAGGCGGGGTCTGAAGCGGATGGAGTCGGCTTGGGCGCAGGCATTCGCAGGATGGCCTTCCATGTGTTTACAAACCCCGGATTGGGCAACCGCTTGCCATCGACAAACAGGGACGGCGTGCTGTTGACTTGTATATATTTTCGCTCAGTAGCGTTGGCCTGGTCGCGCCCGAGGTTGAATCCTTCCTCGGCATCGCGTTTGATACGCTCCAGCACTTCCTCACTGTCCATGGCCGCCACGAAGGCGTTCATGTCCAGCCCGATCTGTTGGGCATATTCCATAAACTTGGCAGGATTGGGTAACCAATCCGTGTCATGTTCAAACAACAGGCCGTGCATTTTCCAAAAGGCGTCATCCCCGCCGACAACAAACGCCGCTTCGGCGGCCCGCGCGGAGGCGCAGGCTTGCGGATGCAGATTGTAGAACACACGCGGATTACAGCCATCGGTACAGATCGGCCAATGCTTGAACACGACTTTCAGCCCGCCATATCTATCGCCAAGCGGAACGATGGTATCATAGAACCACTTCTCGTATCGCCGGCAGGCCGGGCAGGCGAAATCGCTGAAGATCACTACCGTATGGCGGGCATCCGGCGGACCGAAACTGGGCCGATTCTCGATGGGAATATCAACGCGCGGGGCAATTTGCCACGCGGTGAACATGTGTTGCCAAGACCCTTCGTAACGCTGCTTGAGGTTTTGGTAACCTTTCTTGTTCCGGGCGAGGTCGGCTTCATATCTTTCCAGGCTCTTGGCGGCCCGGCGGATGGTTTCCTGATCCATCTTGATCCGGATCTCCACCATTCGATTCTCGTAACCGCGCCAGAGATACAGATGGGCAAGGGCCAGGGTCAGCAGAATCACCACCGGCGTAACGGACAGCATCCACCAGTGGGGCCATTCATTAACCAGCTCGGACACATGGATCGCGGACGAGGATTCCGGGGCGGTTGGCGCTTCCGGCAACTTACGCGGCCAAAGCAGCAGTACGCATACGAATAACAGCAGGCTGAGGATATGCGTAACCAGACACCACGGACACCAGAACTCCAACTGGGAGAACATGATTACGTCGAGGAAGATGCTGATCGCCAGGCCGATGGCGGCCACCAGCACCAGCGGAAGATGGGCCCACCATCGCGAGGGGCTGACCTGTCCGATCAGCACGAGCCACCAGGCCACAGCCAGAAAATAAAACATGCCCAGCAGGGCTGTCGGTATGGCCGAGGCCTCCGCCTGGCTCCCCAGCTTTATTTCTCCCCATTTACTGAGGGCCACCTCCTCGCAACTGGATGTCTCAAAGGCTTCACAGACTTGTTCGAGAAAACCTTTTTCTTGCTCGGCATGCTGCGCGTTGTCGGGCGACCCGCTCGTTGGCGACGGAGGCGCGGCCTCGGCCTGATCCTCCGTATCGGGCTGGGTAGTCGGTTGGGTGGCGGCCACTCGGGCCTCGTCCACGGTTTGTTGAAAGCGTTTGACCTTGGCATCGAAGTGTTCCAAGGTCAGCCCGTAACTGATCCACGCACCGGCCAAGCTGAGCAGGATGCCCAGAATCCATACGATCCATCGTCCAACGGGTGATCTCAAGAATCCACTCCCAAAATAGAGGCCCTTAGCGACTCTTTTTAAGCGATTAAAGCGCCGCGACTTTGGGGGTATTATGCCGCGACGGACAATCGCATCACTATTTCGCGATCTACACCTTGTATACGCGGGCCGGCCGTAGCGGATGCGGTTTCCCGCGATGGGGCAGACCGGCATATTTGCAGAGCGGCCGGTTCTTTTCTAAACTCTCTCAGCTATGAGTACAGTCAAAGTCCTTATTCTGCGTACTGCCGGAACCAACTGCGACGAGGAAACCGCCTATGCCTGGGAGCTGGCCGGAGCGGAGACGCGTCGCGTGCATATCCGCGAGCTCACGGAGCGTCCCGCCCTACTCGCGGAGTATTCCATCTTAACCATTCCAGGCGGTTTCAGCTATGGTGATGACATTTCGGCCGGAAGGATCCTGGCCGTCCAGTTGATCCATTATTTGTCCGATGCCTTGCGAGAGTTTGTCGAGGCGGGGAAATTGGTACTGGGGATCTGCAACGGATTTCAGGTGCTGATCAAGGCCGGCCTGTTGCCTCGGGCACGGGGGACGAATGGGACTCGGGCCTGTATGACTCTCACCCAGAATGACTCGGCCCGTTTCGAGGACCGCTGGATTCACCTCCGTAGCGGAGGACGGGCCAACGCCTTCCTGCCGCCTGATAGGATATTAACCATGCCGATTGCCCACGGCGAGGGTAAACTGGTCGCGGCCGACCGGGCCACTCTTGATCGAGTGATAGCCGGGGGACATGCGGCCTTGACCTATTGCGATGCGCAGGGCCATCCGGGAGGATATCCCGTCAACCCCAACGGCAGCGAGGGACATATCGCGGGGCTTATTGATGACACCGGACGTATCCTCGGACTCATGCCCCACCCCGAGCGGCATATCCACGCCACGCAGCACCCGCAATGGACCCGGCGTAAAGCCGACCTCGGCGACGGCCGACTGTTATTCGAGACGGCTATGCAGTCCGCCCAATCCCTTTAAGACTGACCGCTCCCGTCGTGGTCGAGGGCGAGCAATCGCTACTTCATAGGATAGCGTTGAGTGCTGGTCGCTGGACGCACAAGAAAGGCGAACGCCGACATTTCGCGACGTTCGCCTTTCACCTCCGGACGCACCGGACCATTCTCAAAAACCTTCCAGAGGTTATAGCGTCCCGGCAAGCGGGGAGATAGCTTGCGGGAAAGGAATCTCGTCCGCCTCCAAAGTTGCCGTCGAGTCCCCCTGCAACGGACGGGTTACTTAGCGGCGTCCTACTGACCGTCGCTTCCGGGCCGAGCGCCGACTCACTGCGAGCCGGCATCCTCCTCCAGCATCTTCCGCAAACGCGCGTTCTCGCGACGCGTGGCTTCCAGATCGAATAACAGATACTTGATCGACAAACGCAGGAAATCGATACTCTCGTGCAGGGTGTTGACCGTTTTTTTCAACTCGCGATGACGCTGCTTGGTCTCCTCGGCCAACAGGGTCAGCCGTTGGCGTTCCTCTTCCGGCAACGTGTCGATTTCCGCGACCAGTTCGCCGAGTTTCTGTTGGAATGTATTTTCGTCCATGACTTCTCCCCCATGAAAAAGTATTGATTATGCCCCTCGGGCCCGTTGCCAAGTTTTACGGGGCCATCGCTGTCGGTCCCGGACGCAACTGTATCTTGCACCGGCTATGCCAGTGCAAAAAAGGGGGGACGTGCCTCGCACGAGTATTGTAACCCATTTCTTTATCAAAGGTTAAAGCTCGCGGCGGGAACAAGCTCACTTCGTGATCGTTCCGTAGGCCTGCAACGAAGCGTTGTTTTTCGGCAACATGCAAAAAGCCGCATCGCGATTCATGCTCGCCCAAGCGATTATGAAACATAACGTTATGTCAATCTCTCGAAGTCAACTCCTATAACCGTCTTTGATAACCGGATCGCAGCCTGTTTGGGGAACCAGGCGAATAGCTTTTTTATTCCGCATCCGAACGCGACCGTTCCGATAAACTACTGCATACGACCGCGGGGGAGCAGTATGCAAGCCTCCAAGACCCGACCGGACACGTGCCCGGTCAAGGCTCGAATAGCTACGACTTATGAAAGGGTCTGAGATGAGCCGTTGTGTTATGAATAGCACTCAAGCAGGTACCAATCCTGGACAACGCCAGTCGGTGATTATGTCCCGTCCCGGGCGGGCAGGCCAGGTCTGGATGGCCGTCCTGATCGGCTTGCTACTGACGGCGGCCAGTGGATGCGATGTCATCAGTACGGGTACTACGGTACGCTTGATCAACAATACAAATTATGTTCTGGAGACCATCGTTCTTTATCATAAAGAGCAATTGATTCCCGAATTCCGGCTCAAGGATGTAGGCACCGAAGCGAGATACACCATCCCGGCCGGCGAAACCGTGACTTTTTCGCGAGACTGCGATGCACTGCAAGCCATCCGCGTGGAGGGCGACCTGAAAATCCTTTTTGGGCTTGGGCCGTCCAAGACCAGTCGAGTTTACCGCGACGGTACCGATTTCGGCTGCAACGATACGCTTACTTTCACCTTTACCACCAATAGTCTGGGTACCAGCTTGAACATCGCTTTCGGCAATTAAGCCGCGGCCGGTGCTGACCCGGCGTCAATACCGGCATCAGGTGCGTGCGACCGCTCAGGCCTGAAGCTACACCAGCCATAACGGCGCCGTGCCCGCCCTCCGACCAATGGAGGACGCCTCCGACGCGATAGGCCGGACTCTGACCAAGCTCGTTCGGTAGCTCGCAAATGACTCAATACACTCTGGCCCCATAGCCCCCCTTTTACTGAATCCCTTTCCTTCCACGATACGCGAAAGGAGTCGCCGTCGGAACGGTATCGAGATGGGAACCTCGATACCGCGGGTTTTGAACGTAAGTTTTTTTGGGGGGGGTAAAGAGTTATGCCTACAAAGACCCCCTGGCCGAAGCATTCTCGGCATTTTGTAAATAAATGCTTGCACATTCGCCGGCCGGGGTGTTATGTTATAATGTCGCCAATGGCCAGAATATGGCGGGAAAGAAGCGTCACCTCCGGGCAATCGTCAATTTAGCACAATTCAGGACAGGAGCACGAAATGCTTTCGAGAAAGTTTATGGCAATCGTAGCAGCGGGCGTCTTGCTGGCCTGTGGCGTGGGCGCGCAGGCCATCGTCATGGAAACCGTCCCGGTGGGCAATCCGGGCAATGCGGGCGAATGGTCTGGCGAGAGCTATGGGGGCTATGGCCCTGACCGCATCTGCGGAGCGGTGGATTACACATACAACATCGGCAAATATGAAGTTACTGCTGGGCAATACACCGAGTTCCTTAACGCCGTAGCGGGCGTGGACACGTATGCCCTCTACAACACGTACATGTCGAATACCAGTGACGGCAGCGGGATCACGCGAAGCGGCGGTGGCACCGTGGGCAACCCTTACACGTACACGGTCGCGTCGTCTCACGTCAACCGCCCGGTGAACTTCGTTTCGTGGGGCGATGCCGCGCGTTTTGCGAATTGGTTGCACAATAATCAGCCGACGGGGGAACAGGGCGCGGGCACGACGGAGACGGGCGCGTACACACTCAACGGTGCGATGACGGATGCGGAGCTTTCGGCGGTCAACCGCAACAGCAACTGGAAGTGGGCGATCACCAGCGAGGACGAGTGGTACAAGGCCGCCTATCACAAGAACGATGGCGTAACGGGCAACTATTGGGACTACCCGACGAGCAGTGACAGCGTGCCAGGCCGCGACCTGAACGACGTTTCTGGTAATAACGCCAACTATTTGGGAACGCCGTATCCGATCGACTTGCCTTACTACACGACTCTCGTGGGCGAGTTCCAGAACTCTGACAGCCCATACGGCACGTTCGATCAGGGCGGGAACGTGTGGGAGTGGAATGAAGCCGTGAGTTACGGTTTGTATCGCGGTGTGCGTGGCGCGTCGTACCACATCTACGACTACAACCTGCACGCGTCGTATCGCAGCACCATCGTCTACCCGTCGAGCGAGGGCAGCAGTTACGGGTTCCGTGTCTCCGAGGTTCCTGAGCCCGGCTCCGTTCTCTTGTTGTTGATCGGTTGTGCAGGAATGGTTTTACGAAAACGCCGGGCTTGATTGCGCTGGCAGGTTGCTACGCCGTGGCAAGCCCGGCATGATGGCTTTACTGGCCTCCGGAGGGATAGGGATGCTGATCAGGCGAAATTATGGAGTGCGGCGGCCGTGACGCCGCTTTTTCCGCCGGGTGAATTGGCCCGGATTTTCGCGTTGGTTGAATAGCCAAAGCGGTGTCGTTGCCACCGCACTCCACAGGTCGTGCCGTGCTCGGGTCCGTCCGATCCGGCGAGATTCGCCGTGGCGAAGACCACCCGGCCGTCCGGCGTGTCCGTCGTCAAGGCGGGCAGGCGAAGAAGAAGGCCCGGCCGTGGCGAGTAGCTCCCGCGAAAAGCGCGACCGGGACGTTGTTGGTGTTGCACGCGGAAGGCGAGTTACCCTCCAAATCAGAGAAGAGCCAGCAGCTCATCGGCCCGGTCGATCAGGTGTTTCGCTCCGGCATCGATCAGTTCCCGGCGGGCGCGGTAGCCCCAGGTCGCGCCGACGGCGGTCAGGCCGGCGTTTTTCGCGGTGTGCATGTCCGTGGAGGAATCGCCGACCAGCATGACCTGCCCCGGCGTCAGACCCATTTTCTCGACGAGGCGCAGGGCCACGCGCGGATCGGGCTTGCGGAATGCCTCCTGTCGATAGCCTTCGACGGCCACCAGCGGCCAGCGGGCGAACAAGACCGCGCACATCGCCTCGGTATGCTCGTGCGGCTTGTTGGTCAGGATGGCCAGGAGGACGTTTCGCCGGACCAGTTCGTCGAGCAGTTCGGGAACGCCCGGATAGAGTTTCACCTTGTTGAGCCGATTGACGCGGTAATGCTCGCGGACGACGGCGATCATTTCATCAAGCGGGATATCTTCCCGCCCGGCAATAGCCCGCTGGCAGAGCAGAGGCATGCCCTCGCCAATCCAAGCGCGAACATCCTCGTTCGATCGGCGCGGCAGGCCAAACGCCTCCAACCCCGCGTTGACCGCATCGGCGATGTCCGCAAGCGTGTCGGCCAGCGTGCCGTCGAGGTCGAAAATGAGCCCCTTAATTGCTTTCATCATCGGTTGGCCAGTTCGGTATTCGGATGATCGACGAAGCGGACCTCGGTGCCTACGCTGACCATGCGGCCGAGGCGGACGGCATCCCAGTTGGCCAGCCGGAAGCAGCCGTGCGAGCCGGTCTTGCCGATGAGTTCGGGGTTGGGCGTGCCGTGGATACCGTAACCCGCCTTGGACAGGCCGATCCAGAATCGCCCGACGGGGTTGCGCGGGCCGGGGGGGATGTTGAGCGGGCCGGGGATATTCTCCTTGACCTCCGGCCACATTCTGGGATTGAACGTGTAGTTCGGATCGGGCACGGCACTGATTACGCGGGCCTGGCCGGCGGGCATCTTGGCCTTATCGGCGGCCACCGAACAATGAAAGAGGGCGACCAGCCGGTTCCGGCCGTCGACGACCCGGATCACCTTTTCGGACAGGTTGACCTCGACGCGCTTCGCGGAGACGCCGTCGACGTAATCGGTGACGGCGGGCACGACGATCCTGCTACCGGCCTTGAGCTGGTTGATGTTCACCCCGGGATTGAGGGTAGTCAGCAGGTGGCGGGCGCAGTGGAACTTCTCGGCCAGCACGACGTCGAGAGAGGGGTGCCCGAGAAATTTGAGTTTGCTCTTGGCCAGCCAACTGGTGGGGGCCGGGCCGATCTCATTGAAGTCGGACGCCTGGATAGTGTAGCGGGCGATGGCGTTGTCCGGGTCGATCTTCAGGGCGTCGGCGGTGGCCTTGTCGAGCTCGCCGGTCTGGGCCAGGCCATGTACCCGCTGGAACTCCCGGGTGGCCAATTGTGTCTTCTGGCCGACGCGTCCGTCAATCACTCCAGGCGAAAACCCGACGCGGTCCAGGGCAATCTGCCAGGCCAGGGCACGGCGCAGGGCGGCCTCGGTCTGATTGGCCCGGGCCGTACCACCGGAGGCGGTCAAGACGAGCGTTGCCATCAAAACCAAACGAAGGCCGAACAATTTTTTATTGTCGCCTTTTTGAGCCATTATCCAACCCTCGACGTATTCTAGCCGCGGACGCCGTTCTTGAAAGCTATCGACAAATTCCCGCCCTTTTCTGGCGGTCATTTTATATAACGCATTGGCCGCGAGCGAACCGGCGTACTAGAATCGAGACAAACCGCGGCGGTTTGTCCGGCGCGGGGTCGGGCCGAGGCCGACGGGGGTGAAAAACCCGGTATTTCTTACAGAAACCGGGAACTATCCCGTCGACCCTGGCGAAGCTTTGGATACGAGCAAGTTGAACACGATTTTTGGGAGGTCGACAAATGTCCGAGTCATGTTGCCCACGGTTACAGGTCGGCGAGTCTGCTCCTGCGTTCGGCGGGCAGGCCGTCGTCGGTTCGCAGTTCGTCAATTTGTCTTATGCGGACGGGGTCTTGACGGTCGGGGACGAAAAAATCTCCGGCAAGTATGTAGTCCTGTTCTTCTACCCGCTTGATTTCACCTTCGTATGCCCGACGGAGATCATCGCCTTCAGCGATCGGATCGCCGAATTCGAGAAGATCGGAGCGAAAGTGGTCGGGGCGTCGGTGGACAGCCACTTTACCCATCTGGCCTGGAAAAACACGCCGCGCAACAAGGGCGGGCTGGGCGAGATCAAGTTCCCGTTGCTGTCCGACCTGGACAAGAGCGCGGCGTGCAATTATCGCGTGCTGCTCGAGGGCGGGATTGCCGCCCGCGGTCTGTTCATCATCGACGACAAAGGCGCCCTTCAGTCCTACACGGTCAATAACCTGGGCGTGGGTCGAAACGTCGATGAGGTATTGCGTTTGATTCAGGGTTATCAGTTCGTAGCCGAGCACGGCGAGGTCTGCCCGGCTAACTGGCAACCGGGAGCAAAAACCATGAAACCTGACCCGTCCGGCTCGCAAGCATATTTCAAGGATGTCAAGTGAAATATGACCTAATTGCCTAACGGCCGGTGGGCCGATCGAGCATTACGAGAGACCTCCGTTGTACAGACGCAAACCAGGCTCGCGTCACGAAGGACTGATGCATTGGTCATTCGTGTCGCGAGCCGTTTTTATTTTTTAACTGATAGTAGGCCCCCCGCGATACCCGAGGGGTCGGTCTTTTCCGTCCACGGGGACAAACGAACGATCCCGGATTAATGCCGGTCGTCTTGACCACAGTCGCGTATACGATGATCCTCGGGCTTGAGGCCGGTTTTGTGCGTGCCGAAGCCGATGGCGTTCGGTTTGTATTCGCCAACCAGATCAACCTTGAGATCCGGGCGGATTTGCTCTTCCAGCTTGAGGGCCCAATAACAGGCGTTGACCAGAAGCCGGCGGAAACCCTCGTTCTGCAGATCGTCGCTGTGCCCCATGGTGGTGGTGAACACTAACGAAGTTTTACCTTTGTCGCCCTTATACGTTTTCGTCCAGGCGATGGGAACCAGCTCCATATCCGGCTTGGGCTCATCGTCGGGGTTCATGCCGACGAGTACCTGGCCCATGACCAGCGGTTTGCTGTCGCCGCTCAACGTGGTTATCCCATACACGTCCGACGGACCCCAGATATCCTTCACCCCGCGGAGGATGGGATGCTCCTCCATGCCTTTGACTACGATGCCCCGGGTGCTTTCCACATTGTGCTTGCCGTAATGGCTGATCCAGGTTTCGCCGAGCACCTGACGGCCGAACCCGCCGGCGAATTCCTTGTTATTGAAATCATATTTCGCGTAGGTCTTGTGCTTTTGAAAACGGAAGGCATGAGTAGCGGTGCGTAACCCCACAATCGGCTTGCCCGAATTAATATAATCGAGGATCGGTTTCATCTGCTCGTCGGGCAGATCGCGGAAGCGGGTAAAGATCACCATGAGATCGGCCTTTTCCAGCGCTTCCAGGCCGGGGATGTTATCGTTCTGCTCGGGATTGATCGTGCCGTCATTTCGGTCGATGGCGAAGAGTACCGTGCATTTGAAGCCATGATGCCTGGCCAGCACTTTCGCCAGTTGGGGCATCGATTCTTCCGAGCGGTACTCCTCGTCGCCGGTGACGAAAACGATATGCTTGCCCTTACCCGGCCCGTCGAAGCCGTCGAACACGATCCACGGTTGGGCCGCCTGAGTAAAAGACACGAACGGACAAAAAGCACAAACCGCTGCAGTGATCGCGATCAATTTCCTCATGGCAAATATCCTTTCAGATCAAGTAAATTGCTGATCGACATACGGTCGGCGCGGATTGGAATCGGTCATCGCCATAAGCCCGATCGACATTCCTCGCGGGCGGTCGTCAGCGGTCCCATACCTGCGTTTCGCCGCGCAGGGCCACCGGCGGGCCGAGCAATTCGTTCAGGACGATCGCCCGGCGCCACTCCGTGCGGCCGAGCGGCTGGCCGGGCTTGAAGATCTGTTCCCTGGCAATATTCGGACGACGCTCCGAAATTTCCTGACGGGCCGTCTCGGCCGTCCGAACAGGCTGGGATTGGGCATCCGGCATCCGTTCCTTCCCATTGGGCGGTGCCGACGAGGTAGTCGGCTTGCGGGTCGCCTCTCTCTGTCGCCGCACCTCAACCGCCGGCGGCGACTGGCCGCGAACGGAACGCGGACCCGAAATACCCCGTTGTGGCGCGGGCGCAGCGGACGGACGCCGCGGTGGCGCCGCGGGAACCGCTTTTCGGGCTGGCGGAGGACGAGTCGCCCGTTGTTGCGCCGGCATGGGACGCTGCGGCGGAGCCTGGGGTCGCGAAACCGGAGGCCGGGCCGTCGGCGGCGTTCTCGAATCGGACGGCCGAGGCGAAAGCGGCGAACCTGATGCCGTCCGTCGGGCTGGAGCGGCGGGTTTCCGTGGGCGCGGAGTCGTTTGCGCCGCCTTGTTTTCCGCCCGCCGTTTCTTAAGCCACTCCGAAAGCCCACCCACCGCGGAAAACAGGATCACCGCGATGATCCAAAGCAGCTCCATCCCATCGCTTTCCCGCTGAGCCAGGATGTTTAATAGCTCGTGCATGAAACCTCGCTGGGCGAATCATTTACGCCTTGGGCGTACCCTTGTCCTCGCCGCCGATCGACTGGCGCATGCTCGTGTCCGCCTGGATGTTGCGCAGCCGGTAATAATCCATGATGCCCAGGTTGCCTTGACGGAAGGCCTCGGCCATCGCCTTGGGAATTTCGACCTCGGCCTCGACCACTTTCGCCCGGTTTTCCTGGACCAGAGCAAGCATTTCCTGCTCACGAGCCATGGCCATCGCCCGGCGTTTCTCGGCCTCGGCCTGGAACCGGCGCTTGTCGGCCTCGGCCTGATCGACCTGGAGCTGGGCACCGATGTTCAGGCCGACATCGACATCGGCGATATCGATCGAGAGAATCTCGAACGCGGTCCCCGAATCCAACCCTCTTTCCAGAACGCGCTTGGAGATCGTGTCCGGATTCTCCAGCACCGCCTTGTAGTTCTCGGCCGAGCCGATACTGGTCACGATACCCTCGCCGACGCGGGCGATGATCGTCTCCTCGGTGGCCCCGCCGACCAGCCGCTCGATATTCGTCCGCACGGTCACCCGAGCCCGGGCCTTGACCTGGATACCGTCCTTGGCCACCGCGTCGATGGTATGCTTGCCTGTGCTGGCGCTGGGGCAGTCGATCACCTTCGGGTTAACCGAGGTATGCACGGCATCGAGCATGTCCCGGCCGGCCAGGTCAATCGCGCAGGCCGTCTTGAAGGGCAGCTCTATCCGAGCCCGGTCGGCCGCAATCAGCGAGGAAATCACCTCCGGCACCCGCCCGCCGGCCAGATAATGCGTTTCCAGATCGTTCGTGGTGATATCCAGTCCCGACTTGACCGCCCGAATCTTGCTCAACACGATAATCCGAGCATCAACCTTCCGCATATACATACCGATCAGGTCGCCGAAGCTGACGTCCGCCTTGCTGAAGAGGGCTTGCACCCACAGGTTGAAAAACTTGGCCACGATGGCCAGCACAACCAGGCCGATCATGATAACAATCACGGCGATTATCCATCCGGGAGTAATTTCGGCCATCAATTGTTTGGAAACGTCGAGCATGTCATGAATCCTTTCCTGATATGAAACCCGCAACACCAAGCATCCACCGAAACCATCATGATGCTTCGGCAAAATGTTCCAGCGATTCGGGAACCTCACGCACCGCCAGCGTTCGATCAATCAGGCGAATAGCCTGTACGCTTACGCCCTTGTCGATCATACCATACTCCGCCTTGCATTCCACCCGCCGGCCCTCGAATATACACGTACCTACCGGCCTTAACGGAGTCAACGAGCGACCGACACTGCCGACGAGAACCTGCATGTGTTCCACCGGCATCCGATCCGCCTGGGTCAATGTCGGATTAGACGGAGCCAGACGCCGCCCCACGGGAGTACGGTGCCAGTTCTTAACACTGTAGACCAAACCCAGCGGAAGAAGAATCACGATCAGCGCTAAACCGATCAGGGCGGCGACATCATGGCGCTGATACGTCTGATACAGGGCCAGACCCAGCACGCCCACGCCGATCAGGCCCAGGAGTCCGTAGGCCGGCAGGAACAGTTCCACAATCAGCAATACAATGCCGAGGAAATACAGAAACCCGATAAAATACCACTCCGACATGACCTCAACCTCATCGGCCGCGACCTACTAAGAAACCTGTCGAACTACGATCCGGGCACCGTGGCGCTCCACGATCTCGACCCGCGAGCCTTTTTCGACAAACTCACCAAGGGTAACCACATCCGCCAGGGTATCGACAAACAAAGCCTTACCGGCCGGGCGCAGCATACTTTGGGCAGTGCCCACCGCCCCGACGAACAGAGCCGCCGGCACGGCATCCACCATCATCACCTGCTCGTGGGTCGGATTAGGGGGAATGAACATCCGCCCTACCGAAGTTTGCGGGAGAAAACGAGCAATGAAATATGCGCCCACGATCGATCCGGCCAGACCCCCGGCCAAGGCATACAAACCTCGCTGGAAGTATGTGTAGGTATCCGGCAGCGTAGGCATCCGGAACCAGTTGTCGTCCCACACCGGCTCTGGGGGCACGAACGAAAACAGCAACCCCACCATCAACAATAATAAACCCATGATCCCCGCCACGCCGAAGCCGGGGAGCACGAAAAGCTCGATCAGCAGCAAAATGATGCCCAACACGATGGCCACGATCTCCCAGGTCATCGTGATGCCGGCCATGTACGGGGCTCCCAGAAACAGCACCAGGCACACCAGGGCGACCGCCCCGGCCACCCCGATCCCCGGCGTATGAAATTCCGTGTAGGCCCCCAGCAGCATCAGCAGGAAAAGCACGCCCCGGACCATCGGCGAGGCCAGCCACTGCACGAACGTCTCCATGTACGTATCCTCGAGCCTTTCGACCGACCCGCTGATGCGAAAATACTCCCGCAGTTCCTGCTCGTTATTCAGTTCCGCCCGGGCAAACCCGTAGGCCAAGGCCTCGGGCGTGGTCATGGTCAGCAATTGCTTATCCGCCTCCACGATCGGCTGGTGTACCTTGCCCAGAGCGGGATAGTCATCCACGTAACGCCACGTCGGCTCTCCTCCGGTCTCGGTCTTATCCCCAGATGCGCCCTCTCGCCGCCCGGAGATATAATCCAGCAGCCCCTTTTCCTTTTTTTCCGTCCCTTCGTCCGCCGCCATCAACCGATCCCGCTCCTGGGTGTTCACGAAACGTTTTTCCCCGGTTTGCGTGTTCTCCAGCCACCAAATCTCCATCTCCGGTCGGATCAGGGAAAGGGTCATAAGGTAGCTATACCCGTTCCGTTGGGCCGAATCGCGCAGTTCGGCCACCAGCGGACTGGTCGCCTTGGCCTCGATCTCCTCGGGAACCGCGGAAACACCGGTACCGGTCATCATGATCGGCTGGCAGTCCCCCATACGGGCAAAACTGGACATGAAAATCCCCTCGGTGGCCAGGGCGATAATCGTGCCGGCACTGTACGCCTGGGGGTTGATCCAAGCATAAGAGCTTATCCCCTCCTGACGCAGTCTTTTGATGTCCGTGCATATTTCCAGGGTGGTACCCAGCACTCCGCCCGGCGTATCGAACTCGAAGATGACCAGATCGATCCCCGCTTCTCGCACATATTCCAGCCGGCGTTCGATGCTGCCCCGGGTGATGTCGGTGATGGTTCCGGTGATGGGAATGATGACGGCCCGTTCGTGTTCGGAGGTGCCGAGAAGGGATTCTCGGTCCAGCGGGTCGGCCGGCCGGGTGTCCGCCGGACGGGTTTCCGTTGACGTATCCGCCCATGCGCCGGTTATCATCGCCGCCGCCGACGCTATCGCCAAACCAAACCATAACCCACGCTTAACAATAAGATGCTGTGTTTTCATGACTGTTCGAGTTCCCCGAAAATGACCACGCACGAATATATTCTATCTTACTCCCAAGACCTCGGCAACGCCTGCATCCCCCGCATCCCGGTTGTTGCCGCGAGTTAACCGGAAATTTTGCACAACTACCGGGCTCCGGCTTCCCCATGCGATCGAGTCGGTCTTGGATGCGTACCAGAACAAAGCGCAACAGCGTGGTATAGCGCGCCCCGGAAAAACTGGCTTGATGAGTTTATACAGTGTTGGCCTGCGCGTCGGGGAATTATATCAGGGGGGAAAGATGATGCGACCGTCTCGATAGTCCGGGCCTATCGGCACAATCGGGTCATGCGTCTGCGACAACCCATGACTCCGCGGATGAGCCGGCCAAAATGGCCGACTCGTGGCTCTCGCCATACTCATCCTCCGCCAGTTGGTCATAGGTATTCCGAAAGTCCTCTTCCAATGCGCAATAAGCCTGGACCAGGCGGGGGTCGAACTGCGTTCCGCTACCGGCCAGGATTTCGCGCGTTGCCGTTTCATGACTCAGAGTCGGTTTGTATTCCCGCGGCATGCGAATCGCGTCGTAGGTATCGGCCAGACAGACGATCCTGGCGCATAAAGGGATACCCTCGCCGGCCAAGCCCTCGGGGTAGCCCGTCCCGTCCCAACGCTCATGATGATAATGGGCGATATCCATGGCGATACGCAGGAAACTGACCTCATGCCCGCTGCTGATGACCATCCGCAGGGTTTGTTCGCCGATGCTGGTATGTTCCCGCATTAGCTGGAACTCCTCGGTGGTCAACTTACCTTTCTTCAATAGGACACTGTCGGGAATAGCCACTTTGCCGATATCGTGCAGCGGGGCGGCCCGGCGCAGATCGGTAATATACGCTTCGTCGATCTTCTCCGGAATCCTCGGGTCGTCGGCCAGATAGCGGGCCAGCAGGGCCGACAAATCACGGACCCGCTCCAGATGTCGGCCGATAGTTCGCTGACGATATTCGCTTAGCCGGGCCATCGACAAGATAATGGAATCGCGGGTAGCGTCCAGTTGCTTGCGGACCATGGCATGCTCCAGGGCCAACGCGGCGGTCTGGGCGATCTGGCGGCAGGTTTGCACATCTTCGTTAGAGTATTCCTGATGATCTTGCTTCTCGGTAACGTTGAGTACTCCAATCGCGCCATCATGGGAACGAAGAGCGGTACTCATCAGCGGTACACTTACGAAAAAGGCGGATTCGTATTGTCCGATAGTCGGCACGTGCGCGGTGTCGCGATTGGCGACAAACTCCGTCTGGCCGGTAAAGACCTGTCCGGAGATAGGACTGTCCAGAGGGATAGTCAGCTTCGGCCAAATCCGCGGATCTATGCCCAAGGCAAAGACCACCCGCAAGGGACCGTCGTTGCCATCGGGCACCAACAAAGACACCCGGTCGCTTTGCAGCAGGGCCGCGGCCATCTCGACTACTTTGCGTCCGATGGCCTTCACGGAACCATCCAGTAGAACGGCCTCGCAAAACTGATTCAACTGGGCCAGGGTATCT
This sequence comes from Phycisphaerales bacterium, assembly GCA_012729595.1. Lineage (GTDB taxonomy): Bacteria > Planctomycetota > Phycisphaerae > UBA1845 > PWPN01 > JAAYCU01. Next base: position 15,380 of record JAAYCU010000322.1, on the reverse strand, counting down.
GTACGCCGCCTCAACTCCGCGTTGGCCCTCTGCAATTGCAAACTGGCGTTACGTAACCGGACCATGGAACGAACGCGAAAGCGGAAATCACGAGGTCGAATCGGCTTGGACAGGTATTCGTCGGCCCCGGCGTCCAGGCCCGCAACGGCGTCTTCCTCCTCGTTATTGGCGCTGACCATTATGATTGGAATGTTCGCCGTCGGGCTATAGGCGCGTAAGACCCGGGTGGCCTCCAGCCCATCCATCAGCGGCATCATCATGTCCATGATGATTACATGCGGTTGTTCGCGACGAGCTACCTCGATCGCCTCCAAGCCGTTCTGGGCCAAAGCGATTTCGTAACCCTCGCGTCGAAGCAAGAGCGCGCACAAATCGCGATCGCTTCTGGAATCATCCGCGATCAGAATCATAGGTGCTTTGGCCATTCCCGATTCAGCCTCGTTAAGACCGCCAAGGACATGCATTCGGACGGCCTACCTGACAAACCACCGTCCACCAACGGGCGCAGCCGACCGGCGGCTGCACTTCGCCTCGCTGGAAAGTCCCAGACCCTCGGCTGGTATCCGCGGTAATCCGAAACACATTCCACGACCTGTGCCGTTTGTATCGTCAACCGAAGTGGCCAGCGTAAACAAAGGATGCCTTGGAAAAATATCCTGGCAATTCGATATTACCACTATTGAGAAGGGCCAATCAAGAACACGCCAACCAGGCCGATAATAGCCTCAAAGGCGGCGCCTTATGATGGGCGAATCAACTCCCAGTTTATTTACACGATAGACCACCGCCGATCCGATCGGCCAACACAAAATGACTCGCGCCAAAAATAAAATCCTGTCGGCACAAACTCTTGTCGGCACCGTTCTCCGCCCGATAGTGCCCTCTTCGTCCGATATGCAGGCTACCACTGAATCTTGAGGACATAGGCATGCTGGCAAGGCATTTTGTCGATCGGGATACAGGGGATGTCAACATGAACGGCATCTCCCTCGATCCGGGCCTTTAAGGACGGCTCATATCCCAGCAGGCTGGCGGTAACCTTGGAAGCCCCGGCCGCCACTTTCGGAAGCACGATGGATTCGCCGGGCCAGGTCAGACATATCGCGTATAGGGCCTCCGGCTTGGTGGTAAACCGGACATTCTCCAGTTGCGGCGCGTCTGCCAGAGGGCGAGTGCCGTAAATGGCCTCTCCGTTGACCTCTAGCCAAGCACCCATGTCCAGCAGGCGCTGCTGCATGATGATCGGTATGCGCCCGTCCGCGGACGGGCCGACGTTCAACAACAGGTTGCCGCCCCGACTAACGATGTCGATCAGCACATGTAACAGTTGGGTAGCACTGCGGTAACTCTCGGCGTCTTCATTACGGTTGTAGCCGAAGGATTGCCCCATCCCCTGACATTCCTCGAAGCGGCCGGCGTCCATCAACGGGCCGTCGGCACGGTGTTGATACTCGGGCGTGGCAAACCCGCCGTGCCGCGAGCGGCACTCCTTGCCCCACCGATCATTAATTACGATATCCTTCGGCGCGGAGGACTCGTTGAACAGCCAGGCCAAAAATTCGGTGCTGCGCCAGGTGTCACTGGGATGCTCCCATTCTCCGTCCGGCCAGATGATATCCGGACGATAACGCTCGACCAGGTCTTTCAGTTGCGGCAGCATGTAGGTATCCACGTAGGCGCGCACATTCGATAGGTACACCGGGTTGAACCATTCATACAGAGAATAGTACAACCCCATTTTGAGTCCCCTTTTTCGACCCGCTTCGATCAATTCGCCGGCTAAATCCCGATGGGGACCGATGTCCATGCAGTTCCAGTTCCAATTATGGGGGTCCGGCCACATGCTAAACCCGTCGTGATGCTTGGAGGTCAACACCACGTAGCGAGCCCCGGCCCGCTCGAACAGCTTGACCCAGAACTCGGGATCATACAGCTCCGCCTTGAACAGGGGCGCGAAATCCTGGTAGAAAAACTTCTCGCCATAGGTCTCCATGTGAAATTTCCAGGTCGGACTTTCCTTTTTCTGCATATGATTCCAATACCATTCCGCGTAGCGGTCCTTGGGCCCCCACGCCGGCACGGCATAGATTCCCCAGTGAATGAATATGCCGAACTTGGCGTCGGCGAACCACTCGGGGTTCGGACGGCTGTCAATGCTTTCCCAGGTCGCTTCATAGGTTGCGTTGGGCATTAATGACAGACATGAGACCAGCAGCAATACGTTCATGGTTCATCTCCCCGGCGACCGCCGGATGTGCGTGAATAAGTCGTGGGAACTGTCAACCATGGCGGCCTCAACGTCATTCAACCGGCTGGGCTCCGGATCACAGTTGACATACAATTTCGCAGGCAGGGACTATATCCCAGGCATATAATGTGTGCAAGAGAACTCGTCATTGACGGATCAACATACCCCTCCGAGGGACAACGGGCTGGGGAGAGTGACCAGTTTTCAGTGAACAGTGGTCGGCATATTGCGACCACGCAGACGGATCACTCTGACACAGCCCCTTGAATCAGCCGGTGGACGGGTATAGCATGAGCATTCCATTATTATTGAGAGGAATAGAGGATGACGAGTTTCGCCAGCATTGAAGAACAACTACAGGTTTTAACTCGCGGCTGCGAGCGGATCGAAACCCTGGACGATCTGCGCCGCAAGCTGGGACGGTCGCGAGAGCTTAATAAGCCGTTGCGGATCAAGCTCGGATTGGATCCGACGGCCCCGGATATCCATCTCGGGCATACCGTTGTCCTGCGCAAGATGCGTCAATTTCAAGATTTAGGGCACAAGGCGGTGCTGATTATCGGGGACTATACAGCCCGGATCGGCGATCCATCTGGTCGAAGCAAAACCCGCCCAGTGCTGGATTCGAAGGATATCAAGGCCAACGCAAAAACCTATTTCGAGCAGGCCGGCCGCGTGTTGGACACCTCGCGGTCCAAGCTGGAGATCCGCTACAACAGCGAATGGCTGGAGAAGATGGATTTCGCGGACGTGATCCGGCTGGCCGGCCAGATGACCGTCGGACAGATGCTCAAGCGCGACGATTTCGCCAAACGGTTCAAGGCCGAGGTGCCCATCGGCGTACATGAGTTGCTCTACCCGCTGATGCAGGGCTGGGACAGCGTATGCATCGAGTCCGATGTCGAGCTGGGCGGTACGGATCAGACGTTCAACAACCTGGTCGGCCGTGATCTTCAGCGGGATGCAGGTCAGGAGCCGCAGGTAGTCATGGTCATGCCCATCCTGGTGGGACTCGACGGCCAGGAGAAGATGAGCAAATCTCTAGGCAATTACGTCGGGGTCACCGAGTCGACCCATGATATGTTCGGCAAGTTGATGAGCATACCGGACGAGTGCATGAGCAACTATTTGACCTTGCTGACCTCGGTTCCGGACAGCGATATTCGCCTTATAACCGATGCGAACCAGACACATCCGATGGAAGCCAAGAAACGCATGGCCATGGAGATCATGGCCGGCTTTCATGCAGCGGTAGATGCCGAGCGAGCCCGGAGCGAATGGGAACAGATTCACCAGAAAAAGGCGGCTACCGGCGGCCTGGTAATCCCCGAGGACACCCCGACGCTGGCCGTCGGCAAAGACCTGATGGATGACGGCCGCGTACCGGTTATCCGGCTGGCGGTGCATTGCGGTTTCGCCGAGAGTAATAGCGAAGTACGTCGACTGATAAAGGAAAACGGTCTGCGTCTTAACGGCGAGCTGGTGACCGACGCGATGGCCCTGTTACCAATCAAGACGGGCGACATCCTGCAGCGTGGAAAACGGAAGTTCGCCCGGCTGGAAGTCGCGGGGGGCGAGATTTGAAAGCCACTGTTCTTTGTGCACATTCGGTGGCCAAGCTGAAAATAGTGTACAATACCGAATGACAGGATTACGAGAACCTGCACGAACAACTCTAGAGGAACGTGCCGCTCGCGAGAAGGAGTAAGACAATGGCCGCGCGGAATATTTATATTACGGTACAGGATATGAACCGGTTGGGCCGGATGCTGACTAAGGCGGTAGCCGCCGCGGAGAACGACGAGCATCTACACCAGTTGGAGCAGGAGTTGGATCGAGCCAAGATCGTTCGATCGCAGGAAGTCCCGGCGGACGTGGTGACCATGAACTCAAAAATCAGGGTACGGGACGTGGATACCGGCGAGGAGCAGGTTTTTACGCTGGTGTTCCCGGACGGCCCGGAAGGGGGGCCGGACCAGGTTTCCGTTCTCTCGCCGCTGGGTACGGCCGTACTGGGCTTTCGCGTGGGCGATACCCTGCGCTGGAAGGCCGACGATAAGGTTGTAAATTTGAAGGTGGAAGAGTTGCTCTATCAGCCGGAAGCGGCCGGCGACTATCATTTATGACAGAAGAACCTGGGCGCACTACATGAAAGCTGCCTTATCCGGAATGAACCAGACCATGAAAATTCCTCAACTCGAATCTCCGGAACGCTATACGGGCCTGTATATCTTCGATTTCGGCGGGCAGGTGGCGGTCGGCTATACGGCCGAGGAAATCGCCATGCTGCTGGAATCGGAGCGTTACGCGGAGGGCAAGGTTTATCGCATCCACCGGGCCCTGCCGGACGGCACGATGGAGTTGCAGGGCGTGGCCCGGGAAAAGTTTCTCATGGAGGACGGGCTGTTTTTCTATCGCGGCGACGCCGAGACGGCCCTGAGCGATTTTATGGAAATAGACCGCCTGGCGTCGAAGACACCGCCGCCGTGCCGGACAAAAATGCATCTGGCCGTACTTGAAGGCACGCCACGCTCGTACCTGACGGCGATCATTTTCCCTGCGGAATATACGGATGAGGTGTCTGACTGGCTGAATGATATCCATTTCGAGGGCGGAGACCGGGTGGAGGGGGGAATCAGCCAGGTAACGGATTATTACACGGCCCAGCCGATGGTGAGCGAGCGCCGGCAGTTGTGGCCGTCCGCGAATCGCTCCCGTTCGGCGGAGCAGGTTCTAGCCGACGTACACAACCCTGTACAACGCAAACTGGCATGATTATCAACCGGCAAAGATGGCTGACCCGCATAATCTTCTGGGCGATCCGCTGGTCGCCGGAACCGGACGCGGAGAAAGACCTCGCCCAGCGAATGAAACGGATGAACTTTGAATCGAATACGCAGCGTCTGGGCGTGCGGATGAACGAGCGCCTGCGCGATCGCCTGCGGCGAAATTGGTTGCGATTGAGCAAGAAACCCTAAAACCTTATGAATGCGATGGCGAACGGCCCATCGTGAGCCTATCGTTCGACCTGGCCCTCCGCTCGACAGGTGGGGCTGAGCGACCGGTACCTTAACAGCGGTGCCGCATGGACAGGTCGCCGGGGGCTCGGAGTTCGAGAGTATCGGCAAGGAGTGAGATAATGGCAAAGAAGTACGGGTTTGGAATTATCGGTGCGGGGATGATCGGCGGGATACATGCCGAGGCGATCAAAGGGCTGCCCAACGCGGAGCTGGTGAGCATCTGCGACAACGTACCCGGGGCGGCCGAGGCGTTCGGCAAGCGTTACGGCTGCCAGAGCGAATGCGAGCTGGACAAGTTTATGTCACGAGACGACCTCGACGTTGTGACCGTCGCCACCCCCAGCGGGCTGCACGCGGAGAACGCCATCGCCGCGGCCAGATACGGCAAGCACTGCATCGTGGAAAAACCGATCGACATCAGTCTGGAAAAAATCGATCGCATGATCGAGGCCCACGCCAAGGCCGGCACCAAGGTGGGCGGTGTTTTCAATATGCGTTACGACCATACGGCGAAGCTGGCGAAACAGGCGGTGGATCAAGGGCGGTTCGGCCGCTTGACGTTCGGTTTGGCTTACGGCCCCTGGTGGCGGGATCAGAGCTATTACGACAAAGGCGGCTGGAGAGGCACATGGGCCATGGACGGCGGTGGAGCGCTGATGAATCAGGGCATCCACACCATCGACATGCTGCAATGGCTGATGGGTCCGGTCAAAAAGATTCATGCGTTCACCAAGATTCTGGCCCACGAGCGGATCGAGGTAGAGGATACGGCCTCGGCGACGCTCGAATTCGCCAATGGAGCGTTGGGGACAATCGCCTGCACGACGAGCATGTGGCCGGGGCATTTTCGCACGATCGAGATTTCCGGCGACCGCGGCACGGTGGCCATCGCGGACAATTCGTTTTTCTTCTGGCAGTTCGCCGACGAAAAACCGGAGGACGAGGCCATCCGCCGCGAGCATGTGCATTTTCCGGCGGCCTCGGTAGGCGCGTCCGACCCCAAGGCCGGCCTGATTCCGGACAATCACCGGGCCAACTTCGCCGACTTCCTGGAAGCGATCGAACAGAATAGGGAACCGACGATTTCCGGCCACGAGGCCCGTAAGTCGGTAGAGATCATTCTGGCGATTTACCGGTCGGCCCAGACGGGCCAGACCGTGGAGTTGTAGGCGAACACTCCCCGGACAACGACCTTGGCGGTCTTTCATCATGCGATACCTGGTCATCATCCTGCTGCTGATGGGAGCGTTCGCAGGGGTATGGTATTTCTCGGCCGGAGCCGGGCCGGAGGTCGATTTTACCTACTGCAACGGGGGGATCATCGGCACGCTCGACCCGGCGGCGATGAGTTGGCACCAGGACATCCACATGGCCCTCAACGTCTGGGAAGGGCTTTACGCCTACGATCCGCGGACCATCCTGGCCGTCCCCGCCTCGTCCTTCCCCGCGGAGATCAGCGACGATCGATGCACGTACACCTTTAGCCTTCGCCCGGAAGCACGCTGGAGCAACGGCGATCTGCTGACGGCCGAGGACTTTGTCTATGGCTGGCGGCGGGCGATGGAGCCGGGGACCGCCCGTGACTATGCCTTTTTCTTCGAGATGATCGAGGGCGTGCGGGAATATGTAGCCTGGCGGCTGGCGGAGACCGAGCGGATCGGGGGCATCGCGGATGCGGGGCAAAAACGGGCGGCCCGCGATACCCATCTGGCCGAGGCCGACCGGCGTTTCGCTCAGACCGTCGGCATACGCGCCGAGGACGAAAAAACTCTCTCCATTCGACTGACCCGGCCGGTGGCTTATTTTCTCGACCTTTGCGCTTTCGCGACTTTTCTGCCGGTCCACCGGGAATCCATCCATCCCTACAAAATCGTGGGCGATACAGGGCTGATTTATTACGACGAACAATGGGTCAAGCCGGGCAACACGCATTACAACGGCCCGTTCAAGATGACCGAGTGGAAATTCAAGCAGCATATCCTCCTGGAGAAGAACCCCCTTTACTGGAACCGTTCGGCGGTCCGGCTGAATCGGGTCATGGAACGACAGGTGGAGGACGGCAACACCGCCTGGCTGCTCTATTCGGGCGGCCAGCTTGACTGGCTCAGCACGGTGCGCACGGTATACGCCCCGACCCTGGTCACCGATAGTTCTTCACCGTTCGAGATATCCCTCAACAAACACGGGACAAGGCGAAACGACATCCATGCCCATAGCGCGTTCGGCACGTACTTTTACAACTTCAACTGCCGGCCCACGCTGCCGGACGGACGGCCTAACCCCTTCGTCGATCCGCGCGTACGCCGGGCGTTCACGATGGCCGTCGATAAACAGTCTCTGGTGGACCAGGTGATCCGGCTGGGTAATCCGGTGGCCACCGCCTTCGTGCCGCCGGAAACCATACCCGGCTATCCCGAGGTCGCCGGGCTACCTTACGATCCGTCCATGGCGCGGGCCCTGCTGGCCGAGGCCGGCTTTCCGGAGGGCCGGGGCTTTCCCGAAGTGGTCATCCTGTACAATACGGGTTTCGACCACGGCCTGGTTGCCGAGGCCATTATCGGCATGTGGTCGCGTACCCTCGGCGTAACGGGGCGCATCGAAGGCAAGGAAGGCAAGACCTTCCTCGATGACAAGAAAAACGCGCGCTACATAATCGCCCGGGCGGGCTGGTTCGGCGATTATAACGATCCGACGACGTTTCTGGAGATGTTCAAGACCGACAACGGCAACAACGACTCGAAGTTCAGCGATCCGGTCTATGACCGGATGCTGGAGGAAGCGGACCCGCGTCTCGACGAGGGCGAACGGCTGGCGGCCCTGGCCGATGTCGAACGTTATCTGGTCGAGGAAGCCCTGCCTTTGTTGCCCTTGTATAACTATGTTTACGTGGAGGCCTTCGATCCGGACCGGGTCAGGAATCTGCACATTTCCCCGCGACAGATGTCGCCGTTGTGGCCGATCGAGGTGCTTGAATGACTGGACGCATCATCGCTCGACTGGCGCAGGGTCTGATCGTACTCTGGGCGATCTATACGGTCACTTTCGTTCTGGTCATGATCATGCCGGGCAATCCGTTCGCCCAGGAGGGGCGGCAGATGTCGCCGGTGCTCGAGCAGGCCCTGCGTCAGCGCTACGGCATGGAGGACAACTGGTCGTTTTACTGGCGATATCTGGGGCGCATGAGCCGTCTGGACTTCGGCGAATCGTTGAATTACCGCGACTGGACGTGCAATCAGATCATCGCCCACAGTCTGCCGGTCTCGGTGTCGCTGGGTTTGTGGGCGCTTTCGCTGGCCTTGGTCTTCGGGGTGTTGTTCGGCGTGGCCGGGGCGGTGTACCGCTACGGCTGGATGGATTACGCGACGATGCTGATCGCGATCGTGGGCATCTCGGTGCCCTCGTTCGTGGTGGCGGCCGGCCTGCTGATCGTGTTCGGCGTAATGCTGTCCTGGGCCCCGGTCGGAGGGTGGGGAACGCTGGGGCAAATCGCCCTGCCGGGTGTCGCCCTGTCGCTGCCGTACATGGCCTACATCACCCGGCTGACGCGGCTGGGTATGTTGGATATCCTCGGAAGCGATTATATCCGCACCGCCCAGGCCAAGGGCTGCTCGCCGCCGACCGTAATCTGGAAGCACGCCCTGAAGAACGCCTTTCTACCCGTGCTCAGTTTTCTCGGACCGGCCGCCGCCTGGATCATGACCGGCTCGTTCGTGGTCGAGAAGGTTTTCAACATCCCCGGGATGGGCACGCATTTCGTGCAGAGCGTGCTCAACAAGGACCAGATGCTGGTAATGGGCGTCGTCATGGTCTTCAGCGGCCTGATCGTGTTTTTCAACCTGCTGGTGGATATCGCCTACGGCTGGTTCGACCCGCGCATCGGAGTTGAGAGCACGTAACCAACCTCGCGGAGTCCGGTTGGACGACTGCGCAGCTCTTCGGTAAGGTATCCGTTTAATCGGCCTTGGCTTGTGATCCCGCGATGGTTACGGGTGTCCTTGGAGGAAACAGGCCAGGCAAGAACAGGTCCACGACAACAGAGGTTTTTGATTATGGCGAATTATCTGGTAACGGGAGGAGCGGGTTTTATCGGTTCGCATCTGGTGGAACGGCTGGTCAAGGATGGCCATGCGGTTCGGGTGCTGGACAACTTTGCCACCGGCAAGCGGGACAACCTTGCTCCGTTCATGGAGAAAATAGACCTGGTCGAGGGCGACTTGCGCAACCCCGACGATTGTCGGCAGGCCTGCCGGGACGTGGAAATCGTCTATCATCAGGGTGCGGTTCCCTCGGTGCCCAAGTCGGTGGAAGACCCGGTGACCTCGCATGAGGTCAACGTGGACGGTACGTTCAATATTCTGATGGCCGCCCGCGATGCCAAGTGCCGCCGTCTGATCTACGCGGCCAGCAGCAGCGCATACGGCGATTTGCCCGAACTGCCCAAACGCGAGTCGGTCTGTCCCCAACCTTTGAGCCCGTATGCGGTCAACAAGCTGGCCGGCGAGTATTACCTGCTGGCGTTTTATCGCTGCTTCGGATTGCAGACGCTTTCCCTGCGATATTTCAACGTGTTCGGTCCCCGCCAGGATCCGAAGAGCCAGTACGCGGCGGCCATCCCGGCGTTTGTGTCAGCCATCCTGGCCGACGAGTCTCCTACGATCTATGGGGACGGCGAGCAGACCCGCGACTTTACGTATATCGATAACGTAGTGCATGCCAATATGCTGGCCGCCCAGGCGGACAAGACCGAGGGGCAGGTGATCAATATCGCCTGCGGGCAACGCGTAACCGTCAATCAGATCATCGCCCAGATCAACCAACTGCTCGGTAAAAACGTGCCCTCCCGGCACGTGGATGAACGCCCCGGCGACATCAAGCATAGTCTGGCGGATATCACCCTGGCCCGACAGATCATCGGGTTTGAGCCGTTAGTATCGTTCGAGGATGGCCTGAACCGGGCCATTGAATGGTACCGGCATAACCTGTGAATGCCTCGCCTGCGCCGCGAATAAGTCACGAAAAGCCGCACTCCGTCGCGCCTGACCAGGGAATACTACCAGCCGCGGGGCATGCCCCCGGCCCTCTGGCAGGTCCGGGGCGTCTCCGGGGCCGGGCTGATCCGGCCTTGAATTGTTCTGGTTACGCGAGGAATAATAATCCTCTATAATGATATAGTGATGGTGCTGTCGATAACTTGGATAGATATTTGTTCCGTGGACTGTGGCAATTGGGGCTTGCTTTGCGGTGACACAATCAAGGATTAGCGCTGATTCTCTTAAACCGTTCCTGCGTAGGTGCGGTTACGGCAATTCGCAACTCGTGGAGAATTACCCGTTTGAGAATCGTCAGGCTGCGCTGGCGGGATTTTTCACCAAGCCATGGGATACTCGTTCAGCTTGCCTTGCCGTCGTGAGTGCCAATGGCAACAGTCGGGCAGCGGCGGCGTACTGTTTGCCGTTAGGAGCACCCACCATTTTTGTTTGCGGGTCAAGCACTATGGATTGGTATAAGTTGACCCCGGCCGGACCCTCTGAGCCCCATTCGGTTCCCGCCGCGCAGATTGAAGGATTTTTCCGCGAACATTCCGCCGAATTGGCTCCAGAAAAGATTTATGCCGCAAAAATGCGCCGGCCTGGCGCCAATGTTCGACAGCTTTGGTTTGTTGATGCTGGCTTGATGCCCTCAGTGGAACGGCTCAATGGGGAAACGTTGCATCGGCTGGTTGAGAGCAGTATCAAGGAGTTGGCTGCAGCATTGGGAGGGCGGCTGCGGGGCCATAAAGCTTTCACTGATTTATATAAAACTGTCTTTTGGCTATTGGCCGCCAAACTGTTAAAAGAGAAGGGCGTTGACAATTTCAAGCGCATTGCTTTGACGGATGTCGACGATGTATTTCGGCGCGTCGGGAAGCATTATGCGGATGTTGATGATCTCCCACCGGGAGGGACAGTGTGGCGTCCCGCAATAGATGCTGTAGCCCATAGTATCGCTACTTGGGGGCATTTCGGGAATATTTCAACGGAGTCTTTGGCCTACTTATATGAGACTGCTTTAATCGACAAGAACACCACTCCGCGATCGGCGAAAAAGGGCAAGACAGGCACGGATATCCGTAAGGAACTCGGCATTCACAGCACACCGCCGGTACTTATCGACCATATGCTTGCCCAGCTTTGGCCATTGATCGAGCAGATCAATCCCTCAGACCGTAACGTGTTTGAACCTGCTTGTGGGCACGCGGGTTTTCTCGTGGCCGCCATGCGCTGGCTCCGCGAGTTTTCGGGATTATCGGAGGGGATTGAACGGCATCAATACCTTCGTGATCGCCTCCACGGGATCGAAGTTGATCCGTTCGCTCATGAGTTAGCCAAACTCTCTTTGACTTTATCCGATGTGCCTTATGGGAATTCGTGGCGAATAAACAACAAGGATATGTATGAGCCCGGACTTCTGGAGCGTGCAGCCAAGGAATGCACGGTTCTGCTGGCGAATCCGCCATTCGAATCCTTTAGTCCATCCGACAAGGTGCGTTACCAGAGATTAGGCCAGCCTGTGACCGCCATCACAAAGACTGTTGAAATGCTTAAACGGACCCTGCCGCATATGCAATCTGGTTCTGTGTTTGGCTTCGTTGCACCCCAGGGGGTTTTGTATGATAGGGCATCCAGGTGTGTGCGGGAGTTCTTGCATAATGAATGCGAGTTAACCGAAATCTCGCTGTTTGCAGACAATCTTTTCGAGCAAGCAGATCACGAAACGACCATATTATTAGGCAGACGTAAATCGCCTAAGCAAATGCATGACTCCCTTTGGTATCGCAGGGTACGTGAACGTGGCATTACTGCCTTCAAGAAACGCTTAGCCTTCTCGTGCGAGTTTCGAGTCAATCAATCAGCGTTTACATCTTCTGAAGGCGTCAATTACTACCTTCCAGAACTTTATGATGTTTGGAATTACTTGTCCACGAATCCGACACTTAATAGTCTTGCGAATGTTGGACAGGGACTTGCATACCATGGAAAGTATTTACCTACAAATGCATGGACGATACATGATCCTCCTCACGAAAATGACAACCTTGGTTATGCCAAGGTACCTTCAGGATTGAATATATATTCCCTCCCCCCGGCAGTGGGCATGAATCTCGAACAAATCGTATTGCGTTATACATGCGCTGGTTTACCTACGGGCTGTGAGCGGGTACTACTCAACTACGCCAGAGTGAGCCGTGAAGCATGGAAACTTAAGGCTATGATTGATCCTTATGGCCGCGCAATAACGAGTCGGTTTATTAGTATTCAACCCAGAGAGAGCACAACGTCCTGTGTATATCTGTGGGCATTATTGAATTCTCCAATCGCAAACGCTTTTGCGTACTCCCAAACCATGAAACGTGATATTCTTGTCGGAACGATACGAAAACTACCAATACCATCATTTGTTCCGACACGAATAGATATGGTCATAAAAGCGGCCCTTGCTTACCTTAAACTTGCTCGGCAACTCGACGAGTTTATGACAGCATCGCCATCCGCGATACAAATCAATAATGCTCTACTACGGATGGACGCCGAAGTTCTTAAGCTTTATGATCTGCCCCCACGACTCGAACGTCAATTGCTCGATCTATTCTGGGGTGTTGAGCGTAAGGGTGTCGGATGCGAGTTCCGCGGATATTTCCCACCAGATTTCAAGCCGTGTATCCCGCTCCACGAGTATTTATCCGACGACTACAAACGATCAACCGCGGGACGGATACGCGAGAACCTTCGACCCGTACAGTCGAAGATGGCATTGGCCATGTTGGATGCCGCCGAGTCCTATGCAGCCGGGGAATGATACGTGGACGGTTATTTACTTGACACCAATGTTCTGATCCACCCGCTCAAACCACAACCTCAGGAAAGCGGCACTGTGCAGCAATGGCTTGCGAAGCTGTCGCCTGAAATGCCAATATTGGTCTCCGTCGCAGCGCTGGCTGAATTGTACGTCGGTCCACCGCGCCTTAAGGGGGCGGATGACGTTCAAGCCAGACGCGAGATTGAAACGTCGATTTCTCATAGCGCGTTTAAAATATGCGAAATCACGAAGCACACTGCGGCCGTGTACGGCGATCTTAAAGCCCGAATGATGCGACAATATAACCGCCCAAAAGGAAAAGGTAAGTGGCCTGAAAAGTGGCCTTTGCCAGACAAGGGCTCACAATTAGGAATTGATGAGTTCGATTTGCTTATAGTCGCCCACGCCCTTGAATACAGATTAGTGTTGGTGACCAATGATGACATGAAACGTATTCGAGACGGCTTGGGAGAGGTGGCCGCAGAACTGCAAATCGTGGATTGGACTAAGGAACCCCCTGTCTGATTATGTTTATGCAATCAGTGTATCGCATAATATGCATCTACCATGATATTCAAGGCGGACATGTGCTCATCCACCCAACAGCATGACAGTAAACAAGGTTTCTTGATTCGAGCAAGCGTTTCGACAGTACCCTCGGATATGAGACACCGGTGGGTGTTGACGGAGATCACAAGCCATAGGCGTCGACGCGGTAGAGGTCGGCGTATTGCTCGGCGACGGCGGCGAGGGCGTCCGGCTCGCGGGCGGGCAAAGCTTCCGCCGATGCACGGAGCCGCTCGAACCATTTGCTTTCTCGGGTATCCATCCGGATACGCCTCCGATCAACCGCTTTCTGAATCGCGGCGCAAGCCTCACGGACCACGCGCACCGTGCGGGTATAGCCATCCTCGACCTCGACGATCGATCGGGCCAGGTCCAATACGGTCGCGGGTTCCAGCATTAAAGCCTCCACGCTGAGCGGCAGGTCGCCGGCCACCAGCCAGTCGCGCAAGCGCACGGCCTCGCCGTTACCGGCCGACAACGCCGTATTGAACAGCCGGCAATCGTAGGCCAATAGTTCGAGGAACGCCTCCGGGGCCGACCCGCTGAGCAGGCGAACATTCTGCACGGATTCGTTACTCCATAAATCCGCGGCGGCCGCGGCGATATTGCCCAGCGGACTGAAATGGGCGCAACATGCGGATTTACCCTCCATGCTGATCGGGCAACCGGTAATCGCTTTCATGACCGGGCCTTCGTACGCGCAATCCTTGGACGGGCCGACGGCCCCGTGCTCGTAGGCCTCGAGGCTTCGCGGCCCGCTGGCGGCCCTGACAACGGCGGCCAGTACGGACGGAATCATGCCCTGACCAGCCAACTGCATCGCCGTGTTCGCGAACCCACAGGCCGTGTCCCCGCCCGAGACCACGTTATACCGCTGAGCAATCGCGGTGATCTCGTCCCAGAGCCAGGCCATGTCGCGGCCGCCCAGTGAGCCGAGACCCACCACGATCCCCGTCAGATCGCCGAGCAGCAGGGCCTGGTCATGTACTTCCTTACCGCCTATGGATTCGATGGAAAGAATATCCGCCCCGGCCTGAGCCGCGCAGGTAAACGCCTCGCGCATCTTTTCCCAGGAAGGCCCCGTCCGCAGGACCGGAGGACGTTCCGCGTCGCGCAAATCAACCACCGTCACCCGCAGGGCGGTAGGCATACCCGTCTCGGCGTGCAGCCGATCGAGACCTTCATGCAGGATAGCCGTGATCTCCGCTCCCCATTGCGGCCGATCGGTCATGGGGGGGAGTTGCTCGAACTCGACCACCAGCCCGGGCAGCGACAGGGCTTTGGCCCGCCGGGCGACGGCCTGGGCGATTTCCTCATAGTGGCGGCGCACCTCGCCCCAGGTTTCGTCGTTGATCAACATCGGGGGGAGCGTGAAATTAATCTCCGGGTAGACCTGTCCATTGCCGAGGGTCAGCTTGTTCCCGCAGGTCACCGGCCGCGGACAGTGCCCAAAAATCAGCTCGCTCGCATCGGTAATGGCCAATCCTTGATAGGTTTTGTTTTTTGCGCTCATGGCGTTCCTCAAATTATTGAACCTTCCGGCGGCCGCTTTTCCGACGGCGCCCCTCGGATGAAATCTCACAAACCGAGATTTCCCATTTGACCTCGCCCGGCAATGCCGCCGGGCCGTGTTCTGTTATTGTACCAGCGCCCCCCGTTGCGCCTACCCCGTTTTCGAGTTTTCTCCCGTCCCGACGGCTGAAATAACC
>JAAYCU010000321.1 GCA_012729595.1 Phycisphaerales bacterium | reverse complement strand
GGTTATTTCAGCCGTCGGGACGGGAGAAAACTCGAAAACGGGGTAGGCGCAACGGGGGGCGCTGGTACAATAACGGAACACGGCCCGGCGGCGTAGCCGTGTGGAGGTCAAATGGGAAATCTCGGTTTATAAATGAATTGAGGAGGTGACGGCCCGGAACATGCGGAGGGCGACCACTGCGATTGTTGTGGCCTACCGTCCTAATATGTCGCTGATTTCGGGGATTAACCCCATATCCATAGGAGCGCCGGGACGAATTGTGCGGCATAGCTTATTCGTCATCGCATGCGCGCCGATAACATAAACACGAGTTAATAGGAGCGTTCTGTGCGTTTGCAATCGACCGCGCCAACCCTGATAACCCTGAACGAATCGTCCGTCAGAGAAACGGACGAGGGGGGGGTTCCGCATCTGCGATTGGTCGAATCTTCACCTGTTCCTATATTGTGTCAAAACCCGATCGGCAGAGTCGGTAATACTCTGCTCGGTATGTCTTGGCCGATCTGGGGTTTTTTCGATATGGCGATCCTGGCCGTTGGGATATACCTGAGTTATGGATTGTTTGTCTGGTCTCCCGAGGGCCGATGGGTGCGTTTTGGATGGGTGGAAACCTGCCTGATTCAATGTGGCCTGCTGGTGCTGATGGGGATGGTGTTCGGCCTCTACGAGCAGCAGACCTTGTTGCGTCGCTCGCGGATCCTGGCTCGTTCGCTTCTGACGATCGGGTCGGCCGTCGCCGTAACCTACATTGTGATATCCCTGCTAATGTATGAAGTCCACAGCCGTCGGGTATTATTCCTGGCGGCTGGATTGTATTTGCTGGTTGCTCTGCCGGTACGGCTGCTGGTCTGTTTGTGCCTAGATCATCATCACAGGAAATTCGTCATCTTGGGCACCGACCGCAAATCCCAAATGATTCCCGCGGGTATGGGCGATGGCTTGTCCAAACGCTATCAGTTGGCGGGGTTCGTGGCCGTCGATCCCATGGAGGTCGGGCGCGAAATAAAAGGCCGGCGCGTGCTGGGTGCGATCAATGATATCGAGCGGATCTGCCTCGAACACCGCGTCAACGAGGTGGTTGTCGGGCCGGTTCTGGCCCGTAATCCTCGTCTACTAGACAAGGCCCTGGCCTGTTTACGTCTCGGTTGCCGAGTTACCAACTTGTCAACATTTTATGAGCAGATACTGAGTCAGGTTCCTGTCGATCATCTCGAGCCGCATTGGTTTCTATTTGCTGACCTGAAGCATTATCGCGAGGCCCAACTTATCATGAAACGGGCCTTCGATATATTCGGGGCTGTTCTTGGCCTGCTTCTGAGTCTGCCTATATGGCCGTTGATTGCCCTGCTGATTAAAATGGATCTTACCGGGCCGATATTTTATCACCAGTGCCGGGTGGGGCTTAATGGCCGGCATTTCTGGCTGCATAAATTCCGCACGATGCACCCGGGCGCCGAGCGTAACGGCTGTGTCTGGGCGTCCGAGGACGATCCACGGGTCACCCGGGTGGGGCGGTTCCTGCGTAAAACCAGGCTAGACGAGTTGCCCCAATTATGGAATATCCTGTTGGGCCAGATGTCCGTGGTCGGCCCGCGTCCCGAGCGCCCGGAGTTTGTCCGCGAACTCGATGAATTGATTCCTTTCTACAATGAACGACACTTGATCAAGCCGGGCCTGACGGGTTGGGCCCAGATCAATTACCGCTACGGGTCCAGTGTTGACGATTCCCGCCGCAAGCTGGAGCTCGATCTCTGGTATCTTAAGCATATGTCACTGGAACTGGATCTAATCATCATTCTGCGTACGTTGGGGACCGTGTTCCTGGGCTCGCGCTGACCGCTAAGAAATAGCTAATAAGTTTTGTTGCCCGCCGCGGATTCCGATAATCCATATACTGAATGATGCGCCACGAATAGATGTCCGCGTAGGGCGGTCTGATGGTGCCAGACTCCCCTCTGGCCCTTGTATTGGCCGAGATTTCCCATTTGACCTCCACACGGCTACGCCGCCGGGCCGTGTTCCGTTATTGTACCAGCGCCCCCCGTTGCGCCTACCCCGTTTTCGAGTTTTCTCCCGT
>JAAYCU010000320.1 GCA_012729595.1 Phycisphaerales bacterium | reverse complement strand
GCCTTGCGAGCCGACCTGCACGGCGATTTTTGCCTTCTTCGCCGCCGCAACCATAGCCTTGCCCTCCTCGATAGTGCAGGCGGCGGGTTTTTCGACGTAGACGTGCTTGCCGCACTCGGCCGCGTGTACCATCTGCACGGCGTGCCAGTGATCGGGGGTGGAGATAATGACGGCGTCGATGTCCTTGCGCTCGAGGATATAGCGGTAATCGCGATAGACATCGGCTTGCGGGCCAGCTATTTCGGAAGCCTTCTCCAGCCGCGTCTCGTCCACGTCGCAGACGGCAGCCACGTTGCAGAGTCCCTGGTTCATCCATTTGACCATCCGCAACAAATGATTGTTGCCCTTGCTCCCATGGCCGATGTGGCCGACGGTGATTTTCTCGTTGGCTCCCGCCCGACCCGTAGCGGCCAGCACGCGGGAAGGGACAAAGTAGGGGACACCGATGGCCGCTCCGGCCGCCGCCCCGATACCTTTCAAGACGTTGCGGCGGGTCGTGACTCTTTTGCCTCGACTCATGCTGTCTTCCTCCTTGTGCGTAAGGGGAGTGTTTTACTTGTTCATATTCGCAACCCGTAGCGTACGGTTTCGGAACGTACGGGCTTTGGTGGCGACGTTGCGAACCCCAGTGGCCTTGCCGCGAGATTTTCACCGAGGCAGAGGCAGACGCCACGCACGCCAAAGATGCCAGCCCAACAATCGTTCGCCGGGCTCGAATAGGGGTATGGGATGGCCGGGACGGCCAGCCCCTTCAAGGAGAGTTTAACCACTCGCGGTCAAAGCACAAGCCCTTTTCCGGCGTATACAGACCCGTAACCGCGCCCTCGGCACGATCCTCTGGTACCGGGCGATACCCGCGACCGCGAATCCTTACTCTTCAGGCCTGACCATGATCTGATCAAACGGGCCCTTCGAATGCTCCAAGCCGCTCGGTAGCCCCAACATACTCTGCTTAACGCAGCCAGTTCTATGCGTCTTGGCGCAGGATAGGGCTCGCGCAAGGTTGGCCTGAGTACAAACTCCCAGGAATCTCGCTCCTGTTACGCTCAAGTGCAATATATTAATAGGAGATTGCCGCGCCTGGCATGATGCAAGTCACAGCGGGCGACCGGGTTCGAACCGGCAACATTCAGCTTGGAAGGCTGATGCTCTACCAATTGAGCTACGCCCGCTTGTTTGAAAACGCATTATATCGGTCTGCGGCTTTGGTCCGCAAGGGGCCCGTTTCCGCGATCATAACCGCCGGGGAGCCGACGGCTTAAACGCCAACAGGCAACTCGCCCGCCTCCGTAGTCCTGCGGAATTGGTCGAGTCCCATACCCAAATCTACCCAACCCTGGGGCTCTCCGCGCCGGTCAGCGGAACAAGCGAGACCCTGGCCGCCACGCTGGGGTTCGGGCCGAGGAGCATATCCGACCGGACACCACCTGCCGCGTACTCAATTACTGACAACTGGTCGGTATGTTTGGTCCGCTGAGGCAGCTTAAAAAATGTGCATAATCATCCTGATCGACATCACCATCCAGATCCGCATCGGCATATTCACAACCCGGTTGGTAAGCAATGCCCGCCCCCGAGTAACAGGCCTGCAAACGGCCGAAGTCCTCCTGGTCCACGTCGCCGTCATTATCATAATCCCCGCGGAAACTCGGTACACGCAAGGCAAAAGATGCCTGGTACCAAGTGCCCGCGGATAAGGTGATATAATCGTCAGGGTTGGTGAACGGGCCTCGGCCCAGGCCGAACCCTAATGTGCCGTCGTGGGTCTCGTTCCATGAAAGCATGTTACGCCAGGCAAATAATTCCGGATCGGCTTCCGTCCCCCCGCCTGTGCCGGGGACGCCGTGATTAATCAAATGCCACCTGGGCAAATTTGTTGACAGGGTCGGCGATTCGCCATTGATAAGCCACGAGCCATGTCCAATCGCGAACGGCGGATAGCTGTAAATATCCACATTGTAGTGAGGATTTGAACACGGGGTTCCGAGCATCATTTGCACAATAGTCCCCGGCGCATAAGGGCCACTGGCCGGCACATTCAAATACAGGGTATGTGAGCTTTGGTTATACATCGGCTGGCCGTAAACTGTGCTCGGCCATTGCGAGCCTGCACCGCCAGCATCGCAATCAGTTCCATCGACGTCCTGAGCGTAGGCGGTCCAAAGGTAAATGAAAATATTATCCAGGATCACATCCGCGTTGTGAGGTTTGAAATTCCAAATACATTGAATCCCGCTGTTGCGGCATCTGTATTCGATGTTGGCTTGGATATAATTGGCAATCCCGTTACCGTCATTGCCATCAACCACGTCCACATTATTGGCCCAACTGGTCATCCGAGCACTCGTCTTATAGCGCATAGCGCCGGTGGCATCCTCCACGCCGTCGGCGATTACCGTAAACTGTCCGTGGGGAGTTTGTTTAGAGTAATGATAGGCCATAAAAAACCAGTTCGACCCGGAAACCACGGCCATGGCATGTTCCAACGGAGGGGCATATTTGTCCCACCAGTGCTGCTCCTGATTCGGTGAAGCCGACCCCGGTATTAACTCGTTTCGGGCCCAATTCCAACAGTTATTCGGCCCCGTTCTCCAATATTTGAAATACTGCGTGTCAGGATCCAGAGTCCAGAATCCGGCCAGGGCTCCGGACCGTTCCCACTTGGCTCCGTATGGCGGCGTGGTAAACACCTTGCCGTCGTTGGTGGTATAGTCGAACCATGCCAGATAGTTATCGCATACGAAGATGCGATCCCCGCTTTGGAATAACCCTTTGTAGCTTGGTGGATCGTACGGGCAATCCTCCTGGGTGGACCGGTCGGCAGCCAGAACCAGACCTGCCACCCAAGCGTCAGTCATGGAGGACGCATTGTCCACCGTAACCGCACTGCCCCCATCCAGGTATGCGTTGAATCTGGATTTAGCGGCCAGACTCGTACCATGCATGGCCTCTACCAGCACACCAATCAGGAACAGCAATGTGATCTGATGGCGCATTGGCCGTAACTCAGCGTTCCGAATTACCCCTATGCAATTAAACTCCACGAATCGCGTCCGCCGGGAATCACGCATGATATGGTCCTTTCTGCCTACCGTGTTCAAGAACTCCTCATGGCCCTCCTGCCGCCGGCCCAGCAGGCCGCCGATCAAATAGACTCATCGCTCACAAAGAGCTTAAAGAGATGTATGCCCGACATGATTAACTAACCACGAAGCGCACGACACGGCGCTTATACCGGGCAAGTGCTCATCCGCAACGCCTCGATATCGTGTCAGCCGGCCCAGTTTAGATCCGTCTACTCCTGGCACGATGGATCCGACGGTATACCCTCGCCACGGAAGCATAAACTGAACTTCACGAAATCCTCCTGATTCACGAACCCGTCGTTGTTCAGATCCGCCTTCACGCATTCCCCGGAAACCGGAAGGGCGCTGTAACACCTTTGTAAAAAGCCGAAATCCTCCAAATCCACGTCACCGTCCTCGTCGAAATCGCTGGCCACGGGCGGTTGGATCACTTGCAGATTTACCTGGATGGAGGCGGTAGCTCCGCTGCCTCCCAAGTCGTTGATCACGATACTGCCGCTGTAATTGCCCCCGGCCAGTTCCGAAACCGCGTAACTGATCGTAATATGGTCGGTTTCTCCGGTACTAAGGCCCTCTTGAACTGACGTGCTCAACCAGCCGGCCGTCGTGCTGATTTGATAGTGAAGATCGCTGCCGCCTACGTTGGTGATGGTGAAGACCTCGTCGGGGAGGCTTTCGCCAGCTTCAATGGCATGCTCCAAAGCGGTCACATCCAGTTGTATCACCGGGCCTGGCGGCAAGGGCGAGCCGACCAGCACACGATCCAGATAAAAATATCCGATGGACGATCTGGCGATGCGGAAATCGGCGCCGTTGTTCTGGCGATTGCCGAAATACGCATCGTTGACGGTGAACATCGCCCGCCGCCACTGTTGGCTGTTGGTCAGGCTTACGCTTCCACCGTTCTTG
>JAAYCU010000319.1 GCA_012729595.1 Phycisphaerales bacterium | reverse complement strand
TTCGAGATGAAACACGAAACAACCCGACGCCTCTCTCCAACGTTGTTAACGCTGGCTGCTGATGGTATCGTCCGATATTTCTATAAAACAACCATGCCGAACGCCTCCGGCGTTCGCTTGTTTAAGGACTAGCGGAGTACCGAGACCTGATCGAGGAGTACGGTTTGCAGGAGGCAAGCAAGCACTTCTCCGACAAAGACAATGATAATAAATACGATGAAGAACGGCTACGCGATCAAATCGGGTTATTTGATGAACTTTCCGAACAGGTCGAGGATCAGGTCAAGATTTCACTGCCCGGCGAGGTTGGCGAAATTGCGTCTGCCGTAAAGAAAGACGTTCTTAAACGTTTGGAGGAGATTAAAAAGAAAACTGAATTGGAGCGTAATCGCGATAGGAATGAACCGGTTAGCACCACCAACATTCTGAACGGCAACTATAAAGAGCTATTAGGTAAATTGGAAATTATTTACAATGAGGTGAACGGCGAGAAATATGCTTTCTGGTTGGCCTATCTTCCAGAGTCTGCTGCCGATTCTCCCCCCTCTGCCAAGTCAGCAATCGACGTACTGGAAATGATTTCGGATGCTCACGCACGAACGTCGAAAATGCAACGGTTACGCTACAACCTTTGGGCGTTGGAAATCATCTACGTAGCTGCCGACAGCCCCGGATGGCATGAGGAGCTTGGGGTAATTGATGTGCTGTACCTTGATCAGTCCGTCCACTCACTTTATACCATGACGCACGATGAGCGGTTGGGTAAAGAAAATAATATCGAAAATCGAATAACCGCAATCCAGATATTGCTCTCAATGGAGAAAATTCCTCTCGAAGCGTTCTGATTGCGCGGCATTGTACGGCGGCCAAAACCCTCATTCCGAACAACTATCAAGGAGAGATCGTTGTTATGATTATCCGTAAACCCGCGACAATTATCGTAAGCGCTTTACTTGCAGTATGCGCTTTTTCCGAGGTAGTATTCGGCCGTCAGCTAACAAATGTCCGGCATGCGAGGCAAATCGTACAAACTCCCTTGTTTGAAACCGGATCGTTTGTCCGAAATCCTGGTACATTGGCGATTCCCCATCTTCAAACACTATTTCAGAAAACGACGGGAGACGTCCAAATAAAATCCATAGTCAAGTATGGTGGCGATTTTGAAGCCTACTGGAAGGCATCTCAGAAAATACGGGTCGGCAAGGCGTTTGAATCCTACGAAGTGTACCAAGCAAACCGAAAACTAGAGCGCCTTGGGAAGACGGAACGATTAGTGATTACAGCCGTGGAAGGTATGCCCCATCATCCGGCCGATGTCGTTATGATCGATAAAGCGGGAAAAGTAAAAAGGCAGTTTCAGAATAAGTTAAGTCCTTCAGAGGCTCGTAAGGCGCTCAACGAGCCAAAGTATGCAGACATGACCATTGTCACGACCAGGGACTCTTTGGATCACATTCGCTCCGATTTGAAAAAGGAAACACTTAGGGCCAGAGCGCGCGGACGGCCGCTTCCGCCGAATTTGCACGAAGTTAAAAAGGCTTTGGCTGATGGGCGTCTTACTGATGAGTTGCTCCCAGGGTTGCAGGCAAGAAGTCGCAATCAACTCGATGCTATTACAAAAGAACACACTCGTCGCTTGTTCAAATCCGCGTCAAAAAACATAAAAATCATGCGATTTACATCAAGTACGATTACGTCGCCGATGAGGGGAACCGCGCGGGTGGTCATGCGAGCAAGTTCCCCGACAATGAAAAATATAGGGAAGCCGACACTGAAAACTTTAGGGAAAGTGATCGGCGTCGCCGACCTTGCGTTCATTTGTTATCAAACCCAATCCGATTGGCGGCGATATAGCAGCGGCGAGATCGGTGGAGGGGCCATGTCCGCTAAATTCGCGCTTCGCGGCGGGGAAGTGGCGATCGCCATTCTGCTGCTTTCGCCCGATCCGGGAACTAAGTTAATCGTGGTGGGAATTGCGGCCAGCATCATTATTGTCGGCTCCGATGTCTCTTTGGACATTTTCATCGACCAAAAAAATAAACGCAAGCAACAATTACTCAAAAATATAGAAAGCGATGAACGTTTTCATGTGGTGCATCAGCAAATCATAGATGAATTGGAAAAATTGTGACATGAGCAACTGGGAATTGCATGTAGTGTATTGAGGGAGTAACGCGGACAAATATTGGTTGCAACCACTGCAAGATTTAGTGGCGGAAACACTTGAGAGGATAAGGATGCACTTGCCTCACCACACTGCGGAATGACTATCAATAATGTCCACCCAAGTTTGATGCCTAAGCATTCAATGGCCCCCCGCCACCGGGAATTCATGGTGACGAGGGGCACACTTGCTTTAACCTTTCCGACCGATCACTGCCCGGCAGCAGGGCCGAGCCAGTTGGTCTGCAACGCTCGCAGTCCGGTGCGGATTTTTCGGCATACTCCGGGACGTAGCCCAGCGGCCGTTTCGATATACGCGGGATAACGGCAAAGGCCGAAGTTGGCCTCTTCGCATCCCCGACCCGGCCGGGTGGAAAACGCAATGACTTCAACGGGGCAGACCGGGTAGCTGTAGCCCTTGCGTTCGGGGTCTGCGACGTGTCGGGCAGCCTGATTCAGCAACCAGCGGTGCGGGTGCTCCCGGTCGTAACGGTCGCAGTCGCAGGCCGGGCCGCTGAGTTCGACGATTTCGTCGACCTGCTCGAAGGGCAGATCGAGCGCCCGGCCGCGGAGCCGGGCCACCAACTCGCGAACCCTGCTCGAGCTTCGCTCATTGGAGTGCAGTTCGTAGTGAATGGTCAGGCCCATGATGGCTCCTCGGTGATTACGTTGTTCTCGGTGGTTTGATTTGTAGGTTTTTCGGCATCGACAGGCGCCGCTGCCGGCCGATTGTTCTTCAAACAGGAAACGGCGGGCGGCCGTGCTAGCCGCCCGCCGCTCGCCTTGGCTAATAAAATCCACCGCCGGGACGGGGCGGATTCAACAGGCGGTACGGATCGTCGTCGAAAAGCACGGCCAGCGG
>JAAYCU010000318.1 GCA_012729595.1 Phycisphaerales bacterium | reverse complement strand
ATGCCTCCTTGCATAACTTGGGTTGATCCTTGAACCTACCCATTTATACGCAAAACCAAGGGCATTTCGAGTACTTTTTTCAAAAGAATGCGCGAAAATCCTTCGCGCTACGCTTGATCAGGGGCTAACCTATTGGGGCGATTACAGCTCATTGAGCAATAATCAGTGCATTATTCCGCTATCAGGCCGATTATGGCACGAGCGGCAGGACGGCCTGTGTCCCATCTTCGGACGGCCGTACCACTTCTGCGCCTCATTCATGGATGTTATTGCTGTTCGGTAGCCGGTAATCAACACCTGCCAAACGTCTTGGAGAGGCCGCCGAATAGTGTAGATCAACCTACCTGCGAAACCGGCTTACGATGGTATTTGTCGATTCACATGCACCACGGTCGCCGGGGGGAAGCCGTTGAACCAGGTGGACGAGGCGTGGCTGTAGGCCCCGATGTTCTCGCTGTAAACCAGATCACCCAAATTCAACTCAGGTAGGGGCTCGGCCTGGCTGATGGTGTCCAGGGCGTCGCAGGTCGGGCCGAAAACGGCGCAGAGCTGCGTCGGCCCCTTCTTGAAGGTTTTTAATCGATATTGGCAATGGTCGAAAAGTACGCCGGAAAACGTGTGATAGATGCCGTCGTTGAGGTAATAACAGCGTTTGCCGTCGCGTTCGGCCTTGCCGATCACCTCGGCCACCAGGGTCGCGGCCGTCGCCACCAGGAACCGCCCCGGCTCGGCCAGAATTTCCAGATCCTTCGGAAACAGCCGCTGGAACTCCGCGTTCAATATCCGGGCCAGCTCGCGGAAACGCTTGCTGCTCCCGTCATAGGGCGCGGGAAAGCCGCCGCCGATATCCAACAGTTTGAGCGGGAAGCCGCGTCCGGCCGCCTCTTCCAGTATCTGGGCGGACATGTTGAGGGCCTGCACGTAATTGTCGAAGTTCGTGCATTGGCTGCCCACGTGAAAACATAATCCTTCGACCACCAGTCCGGCGTCGAACGCGGCGGCGATCAGGTCGGCCGCCTCCCCCGGCGCAGCCCCAAACTTGCTGGACAGCTCGACCATCGAGCCGGTATTGGGCACGCGAATGCGCAAGGCCAGCCCCGCGTGCGGGGCGTGCCGGCGTATCTTGTCGATCTCGACCAGATTGTCATAGGTGACCAGGGGCTTGTACGGGTCCAACTCTTCCAGCGTGGCCCGGTCCTTGATCGGGTTGGCGTAGATGATCTTGTCCCAGATGAAATCCTGTCGCTCCTTTGGCGGGAGGTTGCGGATATTGTCATAAACCAGGCGAAACTCACCGATCGAGGCCACGTCGAAACTCGCTCCGGCCCGAAAAAACGTTTCCACGATCTCCGGTGCCGGGTTGGCCTTGACCGCGTAATAAGCCTGCACCCGCGGCAGGTACCGCTTGAACTCCGCGTAATTACGCCGCAGCACGTCGTGATCGACGATAAACAACGGCGTGCCGTGCTGTTTCGCGAGTTTCTTCAACGTGGCGATCTTCGCCATGGCAACTTCTCCAATACCTTATCGTAGCCTACGCCTACCCCGGCCGCGCCGCGGGCAAGCTTGAAAGGCACTAATAGATATGGGGAATCGATGCTCGTCAATAGCGCGCCGCTTGCCGTCCTAGGTCTCCTTGCATCATCTTCTCGCCTCCATGGTCCACCATAAACAAAAGACGGCTTTGGCTCGCATCGCCACTCCACAAGATGGCCGGATTAACCTGTCCGGAATAGGGACTACATTGATAATTCGATGGGGTTAGTTTGTACAAGGGGATCAGGGACCGGATTCATCTTGGCCGCATCCTCTACTGCAAAGTTGAGTAGGTTTCCTCGCTCCAGTGGGTCAGTTCCTGCACGGGCAGGCGGACGCGGAAGGTGGTGCCTTCGCCGGGGGCGCTTTCCACGACGATACGACCGTGGTGTTCCTTGACTACCTTGCGGGCCACCGCTAAGCCCAGACCGGTGCCGGCCTGGCCTTTGGTGGATTGGAACGGCTCGAAGATTTCCTCGACGTTGCCCGGCTCGATGCCCGGACCGTTGTCGGTGATGATGATGTCCGCGATGCCTTCCTCGGCGTGAAATTGCGTGCCCACGTGGACCACTCCGGTGCTCGGAGCGACCGCGTCGACGGCGTTGCCGACGATGTTGAGTACGACCTGATGCATGCCTTCGTTGTCCACGGGGATGGGCGGTAGCTGCTCTTCGTATTTGGTCAGGAGCATGACATTCTTATCCTCGGCCCGGACCCGGGCCAGGGAAACGGCGTCCTCGACCAGCTTGTTAAGGTTACTCTGCTGGAGGTTGGGCAGGCGACTCTTGCTGTAGGCCAGCATGTTCATGGACAACTGCATGATGCGTTCGAGGTTGCGTTTGACGATTCCCCAGCCACGGTTTAGCGGCTCGGGGCTGCCCTTGCCGATGCCCAGCTCGACCAGATCGGCCCCGCTTTTCATGCCCTGCAGGATGTTCTTGATCGAATGGGACAGGTAGGCGACGGTCTCGCCAACGGCGGCGAGCCGGGCGGTGCGCATCTGTTGCTGAACGAGACGGGCGTTCTGGACCGCAAGACCGGTCATCTGGCCGATCACGCTCATCAGGCGAAGTTGCGATTCGGTATAGGTGTGGGCGGCTGCCGAGCAGTCGATATGGATTACTCCCAGCAGCAGGTCGCGAACCAGAATCGGAGCACAGATTACCGAGCGCAGGCCGTAATGATGGATGCTGTCCTCGCTGTCCTCGGTGGCAAATCGCTGGTCGGTCATCGCGTTGGTGCAGAGGACGGATTCGCGGCGATCAACAACATGTTGCAGGATCCGCTTGCTGGTGGTGATCCGCTGCTTGCGCGAGGGCGTGCCTCGGCGATAACGGATTACGTGCGGTTCGAGTTCCTCGCCCTTGCTGTCATACAGCAGGATGAAACCGCGATCGATGGGTAATTCCTCGAGAATCACGTCCATGACCCGTTCGAGCAGTTCCTCCGGGTCGAGAATGACACCGATGGCCGAGATCAACTCGCTCATCACCCGCCAGGCTCGGGCAGCCTCGGTCACTTCCGGTCCGGCAATGATGATCGAATCGTCGCTGGAGACCGTGGACAGGATGGCCGAATCCATGTTTGCGTTGCGGCCCTCGAAATCGATCATGTCCCGGGCAATTTGCGAACCGCTCATCCGTTCGGAAACCTGATCGCTGCCGTAGATCAGCAGGGTCGCTCCGAGCTTAATCTGGTCGCCATGTTTGAGTCGGATCGGCCGGGTCAGCCGTTCGCCGTTCACGTAGGTTCCATTAGCGCTCTTGAGGTCGCGAATGATCCAGGCGTCGTCTTCCAGCAAGATCTCCGCGTGCCGGCGAGAAATGGTCCGATCGGTAAGCGATACGGACTCGCTTTCACGGCCGAGGACCGCCCGCCCATCGGCGGCACGAAACGTGCGCCCTTTGTCCGGGCCCTGTAATACGAACAGCGTGGCCACAATCACTCCCTGCCGATGCCGAAGTCCTGGTGTACGCCGACCAATCGGACCATCCAACAATATCTGTGCAGGATATCTGCAGAATGGGCAAAACGCGTCACCGGTCAACCATTAGCAACCCTAATGATTCTATTCTAACCGGGCCGACAGTCAAACCCCGGGCCGTAGCACTTTCCGCATCGGGGCCTCAAAGTTTGTCCGGGTAAGCCTGTCGCCTGATCCGCCTTCATCCACCGTCGGCCGAAATACTCGGAAAAACCCTATGCGTGAAGCCAGCTAAGAATGCTTGTGCCATATAGTATTCCGACAGATGCCGCCGCCCACAGGAGTATGGTGGCTAAAAGGGGGCGGTCGTTCAGTAGCAGGTCGGTCGGGCCGGTACCCTTGCCCAGTTCGATCAGCATGGCGTAACGGAATACGCCATAGATAACCAGTGGCAGAGTGAAGAGCAAATGTTGCTTATGCAATCCGAACGGCGAGGACACGGTCGTATCCAAGGTATAGAGCAGAAAGGTGATAACCGCGATACCCCCGCAGGTGCTGAGCATGTGGGTCAGCAGTTGCGGAGTATAGCGGGGCAGCGTTTGTCGGTGGCCTCGGAGATTGTCGTTGTGGCCGATCACCGCGATCTCGCAACGCCGCTTGCCGAATCCTAAAAACAACGTCAGCATGAAAGTGCAGATCATCAGCCAGGGTGATACCTCTACCTCGATGGCCACGGCCCCGCCCATCGCCCGCAAGACGAACAATACCGCGATGGTGATAACATCCAGCAACATGCGGTGTTTCAAGACCACGCTGTAAAGAAACACCAGCAGCAAATACGCGGCGATGGTCAATGGGAAATAGGTGTTGCGCAGCGGATAGCAGACGGCAAAGGCGGCTAAGGTAAGCAGGCCGGCCAGCACCGCCGCCGCCCGGACGGAAACCGCACCGCTGGGCAACGGCCGATCCTTCTTGTTCGGGTGCAGACGGTCCCGTTCGCGGTCTAGAATATCGTTGAAGATGTAGCCGGCTGAACTGGCCAGACAGAAGGCGACGAACGCGATCGAGATCATTTGGATGGCCTGCGGATCGCCGAGCTTGCGGCCGAAACAGATGGCGGCCAGAACGAATACGTTCTTGATCCACTGTGCCGGTCGAATCAAAAGAAGATAAGACATACTGGTAAGCAGTTTAAGGGGCCATAAACCTATCGACAAGGGGGCGACGGGACTTGTCCTTCTTCATCCACGCCTGAATCCGTCAGGGGCCAGCAATGCGCTTATAGACTTCCAGAAACGCCGTGGAATCGCCGGGACGCGGCGGGCTGGTCCAGAGCAGTTGCCATTCAGGTTTATCAGCAAGCGCGCCGCGGGGCATTGCAATATCAGGATCAGTACAGAAACGGGCGTCCCAGACAAAAAGCGTCCCCGGTTGGGCTCCCGCCAGGGCGGTCCATGAATCGCACTGGCCTTGCGGCCGATACCGGTCAGTCCAGTAATACATCCAAAGGTTGGCTGCCAGCATGGGCGACGTGTCCCAACCCCCGCATGAGAACTCGGCGGCCGTATCGCGCATGATGCGTTGTTGTGGATTCAAACGGAGAGGGATCAACGCCCAGACCGCCGGTAAAACCAGTGCCACAAGCAACGTCACAAATATGAATTGCCCCACAGGTCGTAGTCTTTCAGGTCGAGGACGGGCCAGGACGTACAGGGCGGGAATGGCCAGCAGCACACATAATCCAGCGAGGGCAATGCGTAGAGGAACCACCAACGGCAACCAACTCGCGGCCACTTCCGGCGGATTGAGTTGCCATTCGATTTCGCTTACTACCCACAGGCCGGCGGTAAGCAAACCGCAGACAGCCAGGGCGCGTAAACGAAGCCATCGGCGGCGGCGAAGGCAGATTGGTTCGATGCCGGCGACGGCAAGGACGGCCAGCCAACCGGCCAACGGCACCAGAAAGCGGGAGTAGCCGCCGGAGGAATACACCCCCCAACGGTAGACCACGGTTTCCGCGACGAAATAACTTACCGGTGCGAGCAGGCATAACCAGCCGAACGGCCGGCGCAGGATACGCCAAGCGCCCATGAATGCCAGAGCAACGACGATCGGCCCGCATGCCACGGCCAGTTTGGGGACGAAAGTCATCCAAGTTCCGCGGCCGTAATGCGGTGAGCCAGCCGGCTCGATAAAACGGTTGATGGGCAAGGTTTCAAGCCATAACCCTGCTCCCAGGTTATAGGCCAGCATCGCCCAGATCAGCAGCAGGTAATTCCACCATGCGGCCCGCATCCGCCATAAGGCGATTGCCCAGACAGGCAGAAATACTATCGCTTCATAACGGGTTATGGGGGCCAGGGCGATGACGGCCGCCGAGGCGGTCGGCCGATTTTTGAGTAGCAACCAGGTCGACAGCGTGCCATAAAACGCCAGCGGCGTTTCTGTCAAAGTAGTCAGGGCCAGGTGTGTGAATAGCGGTTGCAGATACAGCAGCGGGACCGCCAGCCAAGCATGACGCAAGCGGTATTGCCGGGCGATTCGATAAGCGAGCCAGGCGGTGGCGGCCGCCAGGACCGCAGATAGAAGTCGGCCGGCGTGCCAGCCGACGGATGGGCTCCCGAATATGGCGTGCAGGGTGTAGGGGATGGTAAACCTCGGCCGACCCCACTCGTCGAGCAGATAGCGTAAATCGTGTCCTTGCCCAGCGGGCTATGAGGAAATGTCGTAAGTCGTCTTCATGGTAAACACCGTCGGACAGCAGCCCCGCGGCGGCCGTCAGGGCAAAGCCGGCCAACAGGCAAAGAGAAGCGCGGCGAGCTAAAGGATCGTGTCGGCCATCGTGAACCTGCAAATCAGGCATGGCGACGGAGTGTAGCGGACGAAGGTTATGGCGGCAACATCGACATCGACTCGAACGAGAGTCCCTTCTCGTTCCTCAGTATGGGTTCGGAATCCGCCCGGTCCAGCCGGTCCAGCGAGGTTGAACTGGTAAGAAGGGCGGGCCTCGGATACAATACAGGGGATGAAAAAAACAACGCTGAAAGTAACGGGTTACGTGCTCGAGGCGGATCGAAAATTCGAGTCGATCTGCCCGGAACTGGACGTGGCCAGCTTCGGCCCGACCCCGCAACAGGCCCGCGCGGCCTTGATCGAGGCCTGTCAGCTTTACGTTGAGTCCGCCATCGAGAATAACCTGCCCTACCTGCGCCCCATACCGATGGACGATCATCCGCTGAGCGAAAAGCCCGAACGCGTCGTCGATCGCTTTACCGTGACGATCGAAGTGGCGGTTGAAGCCCATGCCTGAATTGCCCGTACTCACCGCACGTCAAATCGCCAAAGCATTAGCCACTCTGGGTTTTGTGACCATTCGGCAACGGGGCAGCCATCGATAAATGAAACGGGGTAACCGGCTGGTGGTGGTCCCCATGCATCGCGGCGACGTTCCACCGGGCACATTAAAGTCGATCCTTCGCCAAGGTGGCCTTGAGGTTCAAGAACTTATGGACGCGCTGAATTGAAGCCGGAAGTCTCGCGAACGAGAAACCTTACCGCTCGAACGAGAATCCCTTCTCGTTCCTCAGTATGGGTTCGGAATCCCCCGGAAAAAGGACCATGAATCTCGGTCCAGCCGATCCAACCAAGGCGGCGGATAACAGTCGGCAGGTGAACCAGCCGAAGGATGGGCCTGCGAGCTAGGGCGGACAGGATTTAGGGGTCGTGGTTGATTACCTTGGATATCCGTACATAATATAGGTGCCTGGGCCACCTTTATGACAGTAAACGGGGTGGTGCCGTTTCTGGGGCAGGATGCCGAAAAAGATGGGTGCAGTAGCAGGGTGGCCATGTTACGGCTGAAGGGAGTTTTCGATGAGGTTCAGAGGATTGAGTCGGAAGGTGGCTGCGGCTATTGCGTTCCTGATGGGTATGCCGATGCTGCCACAGGTCAAAGCCGACAGCGCAAGTGATATTATGGGGGGTTCATTCCATTTGGCTGGGGCGATCATTGACGCCGCCGGAAAAAGCTAAGCCCGCATGGCGTCAGCCCGGAGTTTGTTGGCGGCCTAACCAGAGGTATTGCGCCGGATCGCCGAGAATGATTTTTTCCAGCGCAGCGACATAACGATGCGTAATATAGGTCACTGCATCGGTTTCATTCCGCCAGGCGGCCGGATCAAACATATCCGACACGACGATTTCAAAACTGAAAACTTGGTGGCGACGACGTACGCCGGCCACCACGACGATGGCCCCATAGCGCTCCGCCAGCAATCCTACGGCACGTGAGGCCACTATCGGCAAACCGAGAAACCGGACCGAAACACCTCGTCGGGCGTTTTGATGATCGGCCAGGATGGCCACGGTTTCACCTTTTTCCAGCATTTGCGGCAGGCGCGAGAGGGCCAAGGTCACGGGGACCAGTCGGCAACCGCTTGCCGTGCGAACGCCGTTCCGGAAAACGTCGTATCGAGGGTTCCCATGGGGTCGATAGAGAACGGCCGCCCGGATTCCGTTGTATCCCAGGAAGAGGGGGAGCAGGTCGTACGGACCATAGTAGGCACTGAGCAGGATAACGGGTTTTCTTTCTCTCTGGACGTGACGCAACAGTCCAAGATAGGGCTCGGGGATAGATCCTCCGTAGCTTTGGCAGGATTGGGCCCGGATGAACCGTTTGGCAAGCATCAGGT
>JAAYCU010000317.1 GCA_012729595.1 Phycisphaerales bacterium | reverse complement strand
AGCAAATCGGGGTCGATGCCGGCCCGGCGGGCAACGTGTACCAGGGATTGAACGTCCTTGGGAAAACAACTTCCCCCATAACCGGCGCCGGGATAGAGAAATTGAAAACCGATACGAACATCCGACCCGATCCCCTTGCGTACGTCGTTGACATCAATTCCCAAAGCATCGCAAACGCAGGCAATCTGGTTGATGAAACTGATACGGGTTGCCAAGTATGCATTCGCCGCATACTTAGTCATTTCGGCGGCGGATCGTGGCATAACGAAAATCGGCCGCTGGTTTCGCACGAAAGGCTCATGCAGCTCGCGCAGGCAGTCCGCGGCGTCGGTATCGGAGGCCCCGATCACGACCCGGTCGGGTTTGAGGAAATCATCGACAGCCGTACCCTCCTTCAGAAATTCGGGATTGTTCACCACGTCCACGTGAAACTTGGCTTTTTCATTGATTCGGGCCTCCAACTCATCGCCGGTGCCCACCGGCACGGTACTTTTTATGACCACGATCTTGGGGCCGTTGAGGTTAGCGGCAATCTCGTCGGCGACGGCACGGATGGCCGTCAGGTCCGATGAGCCGTCCTCTCGCGGTGGTGTACCAACAGCTACGAATATTACTTCGCCATAGTGGATGGCTTGAATCGGATCGGTGGTATACTGCAGACGGCCGGCCAGACGATTACGGGCCAGCATTTCTCCCAAACCGGGCTCGAAAATAGGGCACTCGTCCCGCATCAGGGTCGCGACTTTTTCCGGATCTCGGTCACAGGCCAGAACGTGATTGCCCGTGTCCGCCAGACAGGCCCCGGTCACCAAGCCCACATAGCCCGATCCGATCACAGATAATTTCATGATTCTTGGATCTCCATAAGGTTAAGCCGTTAACACCCCAGGCGGCGCATTATTAAGACAAACTTTCGCTGTATGTTTTCCATGGCAGCGGTGTCCGCTATCATAAAGAGGCAGGTAAACACCAGGCTGCAAACCGCAACCCATTTGAAGAGTAATCCACTCAGCCAGGATGCCCCGAACGCCCACGCTGGTAAAATGATCAACCAAGGCAGGATGCCAGGAAACCATACCCAGAAGGTTAGTGATACCGCCGCCCGAGGGCCCGAACCAGTGAGTTGCTGTTGTTTTGTTTCCAATGCCAGTCGGTTCAATTCCTTATCCAGTTGTAGCATCCAGTGATGCAAGGCAAACCAATGCAGTAGGGGGACCAGCATGAGGCACCGGCCAAGGATCGACTCCAAACCCAGCCCGCGGAGTACCCGCTGGGCTGGAAATAGCAATAAGAGGAACAGCGGACCCAGAATCGGTAGGGCGATACGCCAAATGGCCATCCGCTCGGAAGCCACCTCGCTGAGAAGGTTAGGCCAGGGGGAAATGAGCAGCATGAACACAATGGAAGGCAACAGCGTAACGGTAATGCTCCGCAATCTGCGCCAATAGGCATGGTCCGCGATTACCGAATGCCTTATACCATCTAAATCTGTTGCTATCTGAACGATCCACCATAAGGTTAAGGCGTAATCTACCCAAAGTAGCCCCGCCAGCGCCAGAAGCACAAACGCATGGTGTTGTTGGGGAGCCACTACCAAAACCAGCAGCAGAAGTATCAGCAGCACTCGCGTAATCAGAAAAAACTCTATGCTTCCATCGGGGAAATGCATAAACCATTGACGGCGTTCCTGCACGCAGCTTTCATTCATTACAGGCCTACTCCTTTCTTCTCCGTATCGGTATCGCCCGAACCAGCCGGACTTCGAGGGTCAATGCTGACCATGTTGAATTTCCATACCGCCACCACGCTGGCCGCGACCGTTAATAAGATCAATAGTATCGCATGGCGGGTTCTGAAAACAATTACCGAAAGTCCCGATAAAACGAAGCCTATGGTCAACAAATAGCTGATGGCTACGACCTGCCTAACGGTATAGCCGCGATCCCGGAGCTGATCATAAAAATGGCTGCGATCGCCTTCCATAAGTGGTCTACCATTCCGCCACCGCCGGGCCAGGGTTAGCAGCATATCCGCTATCGGCAATCCGAAAACCATCAAAGCGCCCATCATCCAACGAATCGATTTCTCTTCAGCGAACAGCAGCATCAAAATGGCCGCATTAAGCCCGAGAAGCATGGAACCGGCGTCCCCCATGAAAATCTTGGCCGGGTTTATATTAAAGGGTAAAAAGCCGGCAGCGGCACCGAGCATGGCTACGGCCAAGACTAGCCGCTCATTATCCACTGGAAGGTCGGAATAGAGCCTTAAATGTCCGGCAAGAATCAAGAAACCTATGGAGATTATCCCAAGTACTCCGGTACATAACCCGTCCATGCCATCGATCAGATTGGTCGCGTTGCACGCCCCAACAACGATAAAAACCATGATTGGAACAGAGTAGGCCAACTGCAACCACCGGTCGCTACCACTCATATCCACACGCATAATGTGTGTGACCACCTGGACCATTTCGTTGCCGAGCCCGAGCCACAGAAGAAACAGGGCAATAGCTATATTGCACGCCAGCTTCACCTTCGGGGGCATGAAACGCAGGTCATCGAATAATCCGACGAGCATGGTTAACAGTCCCGCCACCCCTAAGCCGATCAGGAAACCATTATCCATATTGAGATCAAGGTACAGAACGGCAAAGAGAATCCCCCCAAGCCATCCCAGATAGATGGCTATTCCACCAAGGTAAGGGATGGGTCTTTCGTGCGGTTTGAGAAAAGTATCCGGTCTGTCCACGATCTGCCATTTGAGGGCTATTACTCGACAAATCGGCGTAGCCACTAAGGAAACTACTAGTGCCGCAAGCCCCATAGGGAAATAGTGCTTAAATAAATCCTCCCAAGGGGAAATCTGCACCTGGCCAAGATTAGAGAAGTCTGTAAGCATATATCCTCAACCCACTTGAGCAATCATCCGGTTAATTGGTGCCGTCCCAAGCAAGGCCTATGACCAATATAATCGGTATTTTACATGGTTTAGTCCTATTATTCCGTCACCTCGCAGGCGCGACGCAATTGCGTCACTCGCACTACATTTTCCTCCGAGCCAAATTCTGTCGACCAACGTCGATATGATCAAGTCTGTTGATACATATTTTCTCGCTCAGCCAACGGGCGTCAATCGGCAACAGTCAGCGGATGGTGATCGGCAATAGCGCTTTACCGATAATGACTCTTTTTTCCGAACGAAGAACACCTCCGTCGCCTATCTTACCATATCCCCCAATAAGCGTTGAACACCTAACCTACTTCTGTTAGGGTGCCGCAGAAAGAAAAAAACGGGGTTCCGGGTCATGTGTACCGCAAAAAACAGCGTTTTATATCTCCGGAGGTGACTCCATGTATCAGTGCAGTCTCGCCGTGTCGTTGGTCATGAGTTTTTGTGCCGGGTTATGGATAACCTTATCACCCCACGCGATCGCGGCGGAGCCGCAGACGACTTCCTATGCCAGACGACCAAACGTGGTTTTTATTCTGACCGATGATCAGCGGTGGAATTGTATCGGGTTGGCCGAGGATGCGGTCATGAAAACCCCGAATATTGACCGACTGGGACGCGAAGGGGTCTATTTTCCCAACGCCTTCTGCACCACCTCGCTATGTTCGCCTAGCCGGGCGTCGATTCTCGGGGGGCTGTACGCTCATGCCCACGGGGTGACCAATAACTTCACTGAGTATCCGGCCGATCTGCCCACTTTCCCACGCCGATTGCAGGAGGCGGGATATCAGACGGCTTACATCGGCAAGTACCACATGGGCGAGGACAACGACGACATACGGCCGGGATTCGACTACTTCGTTACCCATAAGGGACAAGGCCAATATTTCGATAATACCTTCCGCTTGAACGGCGGAGAACGCCGGGTAGTGCCCGGCTACTACACGCATGTGATCACCGATATGGCCCTGGAATGGCTCAAGCAACGCGAGGGCGACAGGCCTTTTTTGCTCTACTTGGGGCATAAGGCGCCGCATAGTTTCTACTATCCGGAGCCGCGTTACGAAAATACGTTCTACGACGTGGATATACACTATCCGCTGACGGCGTTTCATCTTGACGACAAACCCCATTGGTATCATGATCGGCTCGACACTTGGCACGGGATCTACGGGCCGCTATTCGATTATCGCAAGGATTTTCCAGATCGCTCGGCCAGTGGGGTGCTGGCTTTCGCCGATATGGTGCGGGCCTACCGCGGCACCATCCTGAGCGTCGACGACTCCGTTGGCAGGATTTACGACTATCTCAAGGATGCCGGTGAACTGGACAATACTCTAATTATCTTTACCACCGATAACGGGCTCCTTGAAGGGGAACACGGCATGGTGGATAAGCGGACCATGCACGAGGCCAGTATTCGGTTGCCGCTTGTGGTCCGCTATCCCGGCCTTACGCCACCTAACGCTCCGAAGTTGATCGATGAGCAGGTGCTGACCATTGATTTCGCCCCCTCGATTCTTGATATCTGTGGAGCCGAGCCGCTCGACCAAACGCACGGCCGGTCGTGGAAAAAACTAGTCCAGCACGGCGATTCGGAGTGGCGGACCAGTTGGTATTACGAATATGACTACGAGTCGCAGTTTCCGTATACGCCGAACGTGCGCGGTATCCGCACCGATCGCTGGAAGTATGTCCGTTATCCGCACGGCGACGGTAGCCCGGATCGTCACTTGGCCGAGCTTTATGAAATACGTAGCGATCCCGCCGAAAGACGCAACCTCATCAACGATCCCAATTATGCCCCCGTCGTCGCCCAACTTCATCACGAGCTCAATCGTCTGATCCGAGAGACAGGCGGCTGCCCCAATACGATGCAGATTGATCGTGGCATAAAAAACGAACTGCCTGATGCCGGTATACGCTGAATAAGCTTGTCTAACAATATCGCAGGATGCGCGAGTCAGGGTATACCGGATTAGAACGGTAGGGGGGTAATCTTGTCCATTGCCCGAGTAAAGGGGGAATCACCATCGACGTCGGGCGTGCTAACAGGCTAGCGTAAAAATAAAAACCGCCGGTCGTCTAATGACTTCCGGCGGTTAATAGTTAATCGCTATGTGGTTGCAGGTTTTGGTTATAACCCATGTTGGTTGCATTTTCCGTAAGGTGCCTGGTCGCTGATGCGTCTGTTAACAGCACATCATTCATACGATCAAGCCTTTGGCCATTAGTACCGGTCCGCTGAAGGTATTTCTACCCTTACACTTCCGGCCTATCGACCTCGTCGTCTACGAGGGGCCTTCATCCCGACGAGTCGGGAACCGAGACCTAATCTTGAGGGGGGCTTCACGCTTAGATGCATTCAGCATTTATCCTTTCCCAGCTTAGCTACCCTGCGCTGCTCCTAGCGGAACAACAGGTACACCAGAGGCTAGTGCCTTCCAATCCTCT
>JAAYCU010000316.1 GCA_012729595.1 Phycisphaerales bacterium | reverse complement strand
AGCCAATGTGCGCGAGTTGGAGCATGTTATTCGTAGGGCGGCGGCTTTTGCAAACGGCGAGGAAATTTTACCCAAGGACATCATGTTGTCGCCTGAATCCCAAGCGGTTGCCGTCAGCCAGGTTGTTATTCCTGAAGTATCCGGGCTGACCGAAACCATAGCCGGCGTGGAGCGTACTCTGATCCACGCCGCCTTGCGTCGTGCCGCCGGTAACCAGGCCAAGGCGGCCCAGTATTTGCGCATTCCCCGCACTACGCTACGAGACAAGATGGCCAAATATGGTATGTTCGAGCAGCCCGAACCGGCCGCGCCCATCGAGACCGTCGAATCCTCCGACTGAGCATGGCGTTCATGGGGCCAAATGGTTGTGCAGGGGAATCGGTCAATGATAGGCTCGCTTCGATCACGGAATGGCTGGGGCGAGCTTACCGGGATTTGCGGGACATAGCTCGGTCGATCTCCCGTTGATGATCTCGTTTTCGCAGGCTCTGGCGTTTGTCAAAGCTTTTTTTGCCGGTAGCCAGACCCAACTCGACTTTTGCCAGTCCTCGGGCACTGAAAAAAATACTGAGCGGAATCAGGGTAAACCCCTTTTGCTGCAGATCGCTAGATAATTTTCGCAGTTCCCGGCGGTGCAATAAAAGACGGCGATTACGCTGCGGCTCGTGATTTCGATCCGCCGCCGGGGAGTAACGGTCGATCTGGCATCCGTAAAGTATTGCCTTGTAGCCATTTATGCGTACAAAGGCGTCCGTGAGTTGCCCATGTCCTTGTCGCAGGCTTTTCACTTCGGTACCGACCAGCACTATGCCGGCCTCTACCGTCTGGAGGATGTGATAATCGTGCCGGGCCTTCTTGTTGAGGATACGGCGGGCAGTCTGTTCGGGCTTTTTTGTCATAAGTCAATATTTACCAGTTCATTAGGCCGATATATAATTAGCATTTGGATATCGGCCCTTGTACCGAACCGATCGAACGGCGCCATTGTAATAATGATTGGTTCCGAAACCAAGGTAGTTGCATCTTAAACTGGTGGATTCGGTATAATACGTTGATAGGATGATCATTCGTCTGATGGATTGAGAGGTTTGTGCGGTTGACCAGAAGTAAGGAAAGGAAGTTGGTCGCCGAGGCCCGTAACGGGTCCGAGGATGCTGCGCGCCAACTGGTTGACTCGCACAAGGATCGTCTATTCGCTTTTGTCTGGCGAATCATGCGGAAGCATGATGAGGCCGAGGATATCTGCCAGGAGGCTTTCCTGCGGGCGTTCGATTCGCTGGATTCGTTTTCCTCGCAGTATCGGTTTAGCACCTGGCTGTTTACAATTGGATACCGCCTGTGCCTGAACCATATTCGGCGGCGTAAATCGTTAACCGGCGAGATGGATTTTTCCTCGCTGGCCTCGCCGGAACCGGACGCGGCGGTGTGTCTGGCCGAAAGCGAGGACGCACGTTTGATGAAAAGTAAAATATGGGAGGCGGTTGGTCGCCTGTCACCGCCGCAGAAAGCCGCGGTAATGTTGTTTTATCGTGAAGGCATGAGTTGTGAGGACATTGCCCGGACCTTGGAGATACCGATGGCTACCGTTAAGAGCCATCTGCATCGTGCCCGTGGCCGGTTGCGTGATTCGTTAGCCGCTTTGGTGAAAGACTGGACGCAAATTCCATCGCTGAGAGATATCGCGTCATGATTACCTGTCAAAATGCTCGAGACTTGTTCGACCTTTACCTGGATGGCGAATTGTCCGCATCCTTGCAGACAGAGCTGCACGCCCACTGTTTGCAGTGTCTCTCTTGCCAGAATGAACTGGCCATGCTGGAGACCTGCGGGGACGTGATCGCTTTGGATCGGGGTGAGCCGCGCTTAAGCGCCTCCTTCACGGATCGCGTGTTGGCTGCCCGGCGAAGCCGAATGGTCTCCGCGCCACGTCGTTGGCCGCTGGTTCTAGCTCGGGTGGGGTTGCCCCTGGCGGCCGCCGCCAGTATTACCCTGGCCATCCTGTTAACCATGCCC
The DNA here is from genome assembly GCA_012729595.1 of Phycisphaerales bacterium. Classification (GTDB taxonomy): domain Bacteria; phylum Planctomycetota; class Phycisphaerae; order UBA1845; family PWPN01; genus JAAYCU01. Next base: position 6,325 of record JAAYCU010000316.1, on the reverse strand, counting down.
GGGGAGAATACCCGCACCATTACCGCAGGACAAAAAGTGGCCCAGCCGGAAGATGTGCAGAATTTGTTGATCGGTCAGACCGGCGCTAGTCGGAGCGAGGCCGCCCTTAAAGAACTCAGGATGACTCCTAAGGTAGCTTCCAGCGGTTTTGTGAACGAATTACTTACTCCGCTCATCGAACAAGGCCGAGTAACCGTGGAACGAACCATGCGTGGCACGGAGGATTTGAAGTTTCTAATCCAACGCAGCCTTGCCGACGGCAACCAGCCTTTACAGGAACTTTGGCAGGCGACTCAGGTAGAGATGCCGGTTTTCGAGTTTTCGACGGATAGTCCCGGCCCCTCAATAAGATGGTGGGAAACGCCGACCATAATTCCCTTGGAACCGGCGGAGCAGGATACCTTGGAAGCCTTGTAAACGGAATGCTATTCCCAAGACCTTGTTTTGACCGGGCCATCGGTAATGACCCGGTCATTTTATTATAAGTGTTGACCTTGACGATCCTTGACGGGTAGTCAAGGATCGGCCGGGTTCTCATGATCGCCTTATGACGACTGATAGGATCATATCGCCGCAGTTTCCTGCCCTACATCCGGCCAGGCGAGCGCAACGCAGTCATTTCAAGCAATGGCAGGTAAACGTGCCAGTCTGTTTAGTTCTTATTGTGTTAGCGTGGCATCCCTGCATCACGGTCGCCAACCCCGCGGTTGGTCTGGCTACTCAGGTGCCTGCTGATATAAGAGTATTCGTCGAGGTTCGTGACCTGAAATTGTTTGTGGCTACCCCCGCCGGCATTTTAATGCAAAAAATCCTAGACCATCTAGCGGCTCCCCCGGCTTTTGTCTTCCCTTCAGTATTGGCCAACACGTTATCCGACCAGAACCTTCCGCCATCGTGGAGGGAACGTTTCGCCCGGGGCATAGGGCTGGATTCCAGTGATACCCAGGTGATTGACCTGATGATAGACGGTCGCATAGCTCTGGTAGCTGATAGTTGGAGCGGGTTGGGTGACGCGGTGTTGCTGGCCAGACCCGATGACCTGCCGGCCCTGCTCAATATATTGTCGATTTCCGAGAATAAGCCGTTAAGTGAGGATTTCTCGGTTCAACGCTATTCGTTGAGTGATGACTACGAGTTGGCCTGTGACGGCCGCTATGTCCTGGTGGGGAATCGGACGAAACCGGCCGGCTTGTACGCGCGAATCTTGCGGTTTTGGCGAGGTGGTCGGGTAGATTCCCTGGCGGATGAGTACGATTTCAGAATGCGAACCGGTGCGTTGCCTAAGCATGGGCGCATATTGATCTATTCCCGGACAAGTCCTACGGCCAGATCCTCCGGTGACGCAAAAGGTGCCGGTCCAATAAGATGGTGGCGGAATATCGAGGCCCATGCCGATTCTCTAGCCTTGGGCGCGTCTCTGACGCCACAGTCCTTGCTAATATCCATCGGTCGTAAACTTGGGGCCGCCGCTCCGCGCTGGTCGCCGGCCGCTCCGCCGATCTCCATCATGGATCGGTTGCCCGCGTCCGCTGTTCTGGCTTGGACCGTTCCGATCAATTACCTGGAACAATATCGTCTGCTCCTGAGCGCGGAAGCCGATCCGGCTGCGCGGTTCTATATGGACGTACTCCGTTCTGGATTAGGCGAACAGGAATTGGAACGCGGTCTGCTCCGCCACTTGATTGGCGATAGTATCGTGGTCATAGGCGAAAGCCGGACCATCGAGCCAACGCCAACCCGTCCGGCCCTGTGGGTGCCGGCCTTGGCCTTGATGGTCCGAACCGATGATGTGGAGTCTACAAAGACGATTGTCGAGCAGATGGGAGGCAACGTATTGCGTCTGCTCAACCTGCAGGCCGGCGAGGGGCGGTCTTTATCCATTCATCGCGAACGAATGAATGAGCGTGATGACTGGCTAAGTGTCTTACCGATTGACAGGTTGTTCGCTTCCGAATCGCTGCACACCTTTATTCGTCCACAAGAACTCTGTTGGACGGTCACTGACGATCTGCTGATTGTGGGCACGAATCGCGAACTGATGCATCATCTGGTGAATGCCCGACGATTACCGGATTACCCGGGGTCTTGTCTGTCCCTGCGAAAGGCAATACAAGACATCCGTAATCACGGTGGTACGGTTGAAACGGTCTTGATCGCACGTCCGCGGGCGTTGGCGACCATGATCGAGACCTGGCTAGCCTTTCTTCAGCAATGGCATCCGGACATAAACACTAATCGATGGTGGCGACAGCTTCGCCAGAAAAAAGACCCCGCCGACATTAAACTAGGCATCATGTTCTCCCGGTCTCGGACGTTCGAAGGCATTCTCGAAGTTGCTCAAACGATCCCCCGCTGGCCGGCCCACGGTCGTTTACGGATCGGCGACCAGATTCTCTCTGTTGACGGCCAGCCTTTGGACCCTGCCCAGAAGCCGGAGTCGCTTATCGAGTTGCTCACCCAACGGAAACAGCCGGATCGTGTGCGTCTCGGGATCCTTCGGCAGGGGGTGGAAATCGAGATTGAATTGCCGATGCCGACTACTACTGGAGAGCGGGAAGCGTTCCTCCCGGTCGAATTATTCAGGCCATTGGCCGATTTATTGCGTCTATTTCCATCCGCCCATTATCTTAGTTGGCGCACTTCGCCCGATATTATTCATACCCAGCTTGAGTTGAGTTTTGTACAGACTACCATGCCGCATTAATCCTTGTGGCGGGCCGCGAGTAGTGATCGGATTAGTTGTCGGGTAGGACCATGGCCCCAGCCCCGATCAAGCCGGCCTGCGATCTAAGGGCAGCCCGTTCAATAAGGATGTGATCGGTTATAAATGGTTGCCCCGTATTTTTCAGGCCGCGCCGGATGGCCGCCAGAAGGGGCTCGCCCAGCTCGCCCAGCCCTCCTCCGATCAGTACCTTGTCTGGATGGAAAATGGCCGACCATGAGGCAATCCCAGCACCCAGCCACCAGCCGCACTCTTCTATTATGCTAATGGCGGAGGCGTCATGATGTTCCGCGGCGGCGCGTATTTCGTGGCCGCTCAAGCGTCCATTCCTTTGACGCAAATCGGCCAGCATACCATCTGGTTCCGCGTCTGCTCGCTCGTTTGCCAGCCGTTCCAGTGTCCGGCCCGAGGCTTTCGCCTCAACACAGCCGCGCGCTCCGCATCCACAACGCGGGCCGCGGGCGTCAACCACAACGTGTCCCAGACTGCCGGCAAGGTGGTTCCAGATACGTAGAGTTTGGCCATCGATAATCACCCCGCCACCGATTCCGGTACCAATAACCGTTACCAGCAGCCGCTTGGTGTTTTGCCCAGCTCCAAAACGAAATTCGGCCAAAGCGGCGGCATTGCCGTCGGACTCGAAGTTTACTGGTAAAGGCAGGGCTTTCTGGATTTGAGCCGGCAGACGGGATCCGTTCAGGGTGGGAAGATTGGCGCTGAAAACGATCCGGGAGCGATCGGAATCCATATAACCCGGCAAGGCTATCCCTGTGCCGACCGGTGACCAGTCGTGGGCGACGGCCTCGGCTATCAGGCTACGCAATTGATCGAGGATCAGTCCAAGCAGCATTTCGGCGGGTTGCCTGGCATCGATAGTGGTGCTGCGTGGCTGATGAACCATCCCCATTGCATCGACGATCCCCATACGTACGCTCTGTCCGCCAAGATCTACGCCGATTGCGCAACGCCTTTTACTCATATTGTTTCTCCCGGTTAACCCGGTTACGGTTCTTGGGCGGGCCATGAAGCGAGGTCGGTTTCGTCCTTCCGTTATCATATCGCGGGGCTGGAACACGATATGTTACGTCGTATTCATGGCTATGTGCCTTTTCTCCGCCACAACTTTTCGATAGCCAGCACGATTCCCGCGGTGGCCACCCAGAGGATGGCCGCTGTTGGCAAAGGAGCCCGGACGATGCCGAGCACTAAGGCTGCTATGATCAGGATTATTTGACCTGTTGAGATTCTCAAGATTATTACCGTCCTAGTACGAACATACACATGTCGAGGCCAGTAAGACACATTAATCCATAGTCAATAAGGCCGCTTATGCAACTTTTCTGCCAATTGGCAATGGCCACGAATACAGTGATCGCCGGCTATGGCGAGTATCCGCGAGAAAAAGCGGATTATAGCGTTTTTCGTATACGAAGGTATGCGGCAGGCCTCCCCGGGAATATCCGGCTCTCGGTCCGGATCCAGGCGGTCCATTATTACGCTCCCCGAAACTTGGCTCTGCGGCTCGGGCCCATTGTATTCCACAGGGTTATCGGTCCTGAGCATCAGGCATTTCGGACTTGCTGCCCAATCTCTCTGCTTACGTGAGTCCGAAGGATGGATATTCAGATACGTATTTTAATGCCCGATATAAAATATGTTGTGAGAGTTATAGGTGGATACTGTGTCTTGGAACCTGTATGCCGACCCGCATTACGACTTGCCAGGAGAGGCAAATGAATAGTATGTAAGTATTAGCAAGAGTCGTAATACGTTGGAAAGGTCGGACATGGATTGTCGCGAAAACTATTCAGGACACCATCAATCGGCCAAATGGGGTTCGGGACTGCTCAGTTTACAGTTCAAGGCCTCGCTGGTCGTGGTGGGCGTTATTCTGCTGGTCATCGCTACGGGTATGACTCTGAGTATGCGAGCGATGAACCAGGCGGTGTATGATCGGGAATGCGATCTGGCCGTTGGCTGGGCTCGTACCCTAGCAGGCAGTATGGCAAACCTGATGTCCCATCAGGATTCAGACTCCTTGGAAGGTCTGGTTGCGAGCCTGATAGATAACCAGGATCTGGGCTATCTGGTTCTGGCCGATGCGCGGGGCAATGTTCTGGCCAGCGCACAATCTTCTCCTGGTATGCTGGGCTCCGCCCTGGAAATCCAGGATTCAATCCGGCAGATTGATATCGAGACGACCTTACGGCCGCGAATGGTTCGGGTAAATGCTAATGCGGATGACCGTCTTTACGTGGATGTAACCGTCCCGATTCGGCCTTGGGGGAATAACACGCTAACCGTAGCGAGCGACGAGCCTATCGAAGGCTATCTTCGCATTAGCGTTGATGTTACGGATGCGAATTTCAAGTTACAAGACATCGCCCAGCAATTATCTAAAACCGCGATAGTGGCCATTCTTCTGATCGTGCCGATCAGTCTGCTGGTGGCCCGCCGGGTGGTGTCCCCGTTGAACGAGTTGGCGCGCACAGCCCGAGCCATAGCCTGTGGCTCGATGGACGCTCGGGCGCCGGTCCGTTCGCGTGATGAGCTTGGGCAGTTGTCCGCCTCGTTCAACACCATGGCCGACCGTATCGCCGCCACGCAGTTGGATCTGCTCCAGCTCAATTCCGAGCTGGAGGAGCGGGTTCAGCAGCGTACTCGCGATCTGAAGGAACTGGCTACCAAGGATCCGCTGACCGGTCTTTATAACCGCAGACACTTTGCCGAAGTAATGTCCCGTGAATTCGCGGCTGCTGAACGATATGATTCCGACCTGACCTGCCTCATGTTAGATCTCGATCATTTTAAGGAGATCAATGATCGCTACGGGCATGCCACAGGCGATGAAACACTGTTGATGTTGGTCAAGGCCATTTCCGGATCACTCCGCGGGGCGGACGTGGCTGCCCGCTTTGGCGGAGATGAGTTTATCGTTCTTCTACCCCAGACTTCCGCGGAATCCGCGTCGGTGTTGGCGGATCGTATCCTGCGGTCCTTTGTCGAACAAATAAGGAAGAAATATCCTGATTTACCTACTACCGTGAGCGTGGGGGCCGCGAGCCTGCGTGGTACCCGTGCCCGGTCCTATGAAGCCCTCATTCATGAGGCCGATGTGGCTATGTACAACGCCAAACAAGCCGGTCGTAACCAGGTTTCGGTGGCCACTCAGTCATCGTCCATCTTCGTGTAAAGCCTGATAATATCATGCTGTACGGGGCGCTGGATTCGCCATGCGCCACAAGGTTTTGGTTTGAAGCTGGACGGATGGCCGCATACGTATGATCAACCCTGGATTGCGTACAATTTCAGACCCCGCGTGATTTGCGAATTTTGTCCGCCCGGTTAATGCCAGCCTGATAGATTGATTTGAATTCCTCGCCGACGATTTTCAGTCGGGTAGCTATGCGTACCAGGATGTCGCGTTCGGGTTCGGTGATCTGTCCATCGATACGGGCCTGGGCTACCAGTAATTCGTCGTCCCTGAAAAAGCCGCTTGCTGAATATTCGAGACCGAGGAGTCGCTACTCCTGTCGGGTAAGCGTATCCCGAAAGCCCCCTCCATAGCTTACGTCATGCAAACTCGGGCATAAATGGAGGTTT
>JAAYCU010000315.1 GCA_012729595.1 Phycisphaerales bacterium | reverse complement strand
TGAGTTTCAAGTATGCCGGCGGTGTGGTATTAAGTTGCAATACCTGCTGTACGCTGCCCTTGCCAAAAGTTCGCTCTCCGACAATCAAGGCCCGTTTATGCACCTGCAGGGCACCCGTTACGATTTCCGCCGCGCTGGCGCTTACCGTATTGGCCAACACCACGATCGGGATATCGCTGAAGTGGGCTTGTCCGGAAGCCGAGACCTCCCAAGGTTTGCCATGGCGATCCTTGGTCGAAACGATCAGCATATCATTTTCCAGAAACAGATTCGCCACCTCGACCGCAGCCTTAAGGGTGCCGCCAGGATTGTCACGCAAATCGAATATCAGCCCGCGCATACCCTCGGCGAGCAGACCGGTAATGGCCTCCCGCAGTTCATCCGTACTGGTTTCCGTGAAGTTCGTCAGACGCAGATAGGCAATCTTATTCTCCGGATCGATCATGTACGTCCATTTACCATGCTCATCGCGGGCAAACCCCTTGATTGTGTAGATAGTGATAACCTGGCGCTGAAGTCTTACGTCGAATTCTTCCTTAGTCGTCGGCCGCCGAATGGTCAATCTCACATACGTGCCTGGTTCCCCGGTAATAGCGTTAACGGCCTTGCGAATAGAAAACTTCTTCGCCGGTTCTCCCTCGATCATGGTGACCAGATCACCGGGCTGCAAGCCCGCTAGGTAGGCCGGCGTGTCCTCCAACGGCGAAATGACCTTGATCGGGCCGTTGGGCATTTTCTGTATACGGATACCAACTCCGCTGAATTTCCCTTGCGTCTGCTTGTTGAATTCATCAATATCTACCGGCCAGAGCATATCCGTATATTTATCCAGCGGTCGCAAGGCTCCGCTGACGAATTCTCGAATCAGTACCGATTGCGGACGTATCAACTGCGTCTCTTGGTTGATTTTCAGAACTTGATCGAATATCTCAATGAGTTGACCGCAGGTTAACTGTTCTTCCCGCTCGGCCTTTCGAAGGTATACCTGGACCCGACTGGTAAACATTCTGACATTGTCCGGGTCGGCCATGGCCTCGAAAACCTCGGTCAATTTGGGCTCTTCCGCCATCCGCAGAACCTGCTCCAAGGCGGATACGGCCATTGCCCGGAAATCCGGGATCTTGATGTGTTCGCCGGATATTTTCCGAAAGGCGTCCCGGGCCATCTGAGGCTCGATGTTCACCACTTCCGTTTTCCAGTCGGCTTCCGGCGTGTAGGCATACTCTAGCTGAATGTGTGCCTGACAACGATCAAGGGCCGCACGGTACTCCTTGTTGTGTGGAAATACATCAGACAAATGAATGTAAATACCCGCAGCCTTGTACCACTCCCCATCAGACTCATAGGCTCCCGCCGCCGCGATCGCCCCATCGACAACCTCCTGAAGCCAGGGAGATGCACGAAAGTCCTGTTCGTCCGGAGCGCTATTGTACGCCTTACTGGTATCCTTGACTGCCTGCAACCACCAGGCTTTGTTGGAATCCTCCGCCGCCCGGGCAAGATCTTCCTTTACCCAGCCGACATAGGTGGCGTAATCCGCTTCGATACGATCAGACCGCTCCGCTCGCATTACTTCGTAGGCGGTCAGCCATTGCCCAACCTGGCGAACTTGGGCATCGGCCAATGGCTGCTCGGCAATACGGTCGATAATCGTAAGAGCTTTTTCAAATTTGCCCCGACCTATCAAGGCCAAACCATCTTGCCATTGTTGTCCATG
>JAAYCU010000314.1 GCA_012729595.1 Phycisphaerales bacterium | reverse complement strand
GCCGAGGGCCTGATGACCACGATCCACGCGATGACCGCGACCCAGCCGACGGTGGACGGCCCGAGCAAAAAGGACCTGCGCGGCGGACGCGGCGCGACCCAGAATGCGATCCCGGCCTCGACCGGAGCGGCCAAGGCGGTCGCGCTATGTATTCCCGAGGTCAAGGGCAAGCTGACCGGCATGGCCTTCCGCATCCCCACCGTGGACGTTTCCGCCGTCGACCTGACCATCCGGACGGAAAAATCCACCTCGATGCAGGCGATCAACGCGGCCATGAAAGCCGCCGCCGAGGGCAAGATGAAAGGTATTCTCGGCTACACCGAGGAGCCGGTGGTCAGCAGCGACTTCATCGGCTGCTCGCTGTCGAGCATCTACGACGCCACTGCGGGCATCGAGCTCAACGACCGGTTCTTCAAGCTGATCTCCTGGTACGACAATGAGATGGGCTATAGCTGCCGGGTCAACGACCTGATGAAGATCATCGGGAAAAAGGACGGCCTGCTGTAAGGCGTGCCCAGCCTGAAAACGTTTTTTGTACCAAATGATTCTAAATCGGCCGGCAGCTTGCTGCCGGCCGATTTTTTCATGGGGATAATCAGCTACATCGGCGGGGAGCGTCTGGCTCGCCGGGTCGGAGCCAAGTCGTACTCATTCTTCTCTACGAACGCCCCAGCAGGATAATGAATGGCCTTTTGGTATTCGCCTCGTCACAAGCCCTATCCGCCGCCGTAGGTTTCCAGTGGGATATCGACCTTGGCCCTGATCCGGGCGGCGACGGCCTCGATCTGTCCGGGGTTGAGCGGTGACACGAAAGACTCTGCGGGATGGCGGGCAATCGTGTAGACCTGGACCATCTTGAAACGCCCCCCGCGTGCAATCATGTCAGCCAGCCTTTGGGAAAACGCCTCGACTTCCGCAGGCGGCGGAGGTTCGCCATCAACCACCATCCAGAGCGACTGGATCACTAGCGGGCGCACGCGGGATGCTTCGAGCAGGTTATCCAAAATCGTTTGCAGAGAGACGTTCGACCGGTTGATCCTTCTAAAATAGTCTTCGGTACCCGCATCGAGTTTCGCCCAGATTTCGCCATTGTTGGCGTCCATCTCGGCCAGAGCTTCGGCTACGATCGGCTTATTCAGATAGGCCGCGTCAGTCAACAACAGAAGTTTGACATCATGCAATTGATAGGCCCGACGGACCTCTGCGGCGACATGCACAGCCGCGGGAAACTGCGGGCAGATAGTCGGTTCACCATCCCCGGAAAACGCTATGTCCCGGATTTTCCGGTAAGCGGCCGGCACCTCCGCAAACCGCAAATCATCAAACAACTCGCCGCTAAGGGCCTGCCGGACCATGGCTTCCAGCTCACTGCCGAGCACGTCCGGCTCAACCTTACGAACCATCGGCCGTTGCGTGCGGTCCACCTGGCAATAAACGCAATCGAAATTGCAGGCCTTGTCCGGATTCAGATTGACTCCGATTGACAACCCGCCGCTCCGCCGACTGATCACCGGATAAACGTAAAGATTATCCTGCCAGTGCCGGGAATGTTCGGCAAACAAGCGTTTCAAAGGATCCTGGGAAAGGTTCTGACTCATTACCTGACCTTTATCATACCGGTCTTACCGCGAACACGCCCCCGCCACGAGTCCCCCCCCTTGCGCCGAGCCATACAGAACATCGATGGCGAACGTATACGTATATGCCAACGTGCTCAGGGTTCGTGGCCACCCGTCGACACCGAAGCTTCCCACTACCCGGCGTGCCTAATGGCGTGGACTAGGGAACCAAGGTATAGGTGACGGTATCGCTGCCTTTTCGACCGGTGTAGGGCTCGGTTACTTCCAATTGAAAGACGAATACACCCGGAACCGCCGTCCCCAGAAATACTACACGGGTCGCGGGCGCGGTGAAATTCGTGAAGAACAAATCAGGAGACTCCTCCGGCTTACTGACGACGGTCCAGGCATAAGTGAAGGGCGGATTCGCCCCGGTAACCGATCCGCTGACAATAAGGTCGGCCACTCCCAAAGTCTGGTCCGGACCGGCATCCACCACGATACCCGAGCCGGGTGAGGCCAGGGTCGTCAAGACCATCTGGTCAGAGGCTGTTCGTCCCAGAATATCCGTCGCGGTCAGGCGGAATGTCGCTTGCCCACCGCTGCTCGGAATAACCGTTGTGGCCGCGCTTTCCGGGTCGGCAATCTCGGCGGCAGCGCCGTCGATCTGGGTCCAAAGTATGGCGTAAGGGGTGGTACCCCCTCTTACGGTTCCGTTCAATTTCGCCTCGTCACCCAAACTTACCGTCTGATCAACTCCGGCATTGACATTCAGGGCCTGGGAAGAAGCGGGCATCGCCGTCACCGACCCCTGCGTACTGGCCGTCGCCCCGCGATAGTCCGTTACCGTGACCCGAAACACGGCCGGCCCGACGGCCAGCATCGTAATACTAAGCACAGAATCCGTCGTAGTCGAGACAACTTCCGTTTTCGCCAATACCCCGCTGAGTTGCACCCATTGAAAACTGTACGGCCCAACACCCCCGGCGGCCAAGGCATCCAGGGATGTAACCTGACCAAGTTCTACCGCTTTCGATCCGGTTTCGAGGAGCACGCTCAACGGCGCCCGCACGGTTAGAAAAACCAGATCCTGAACGGTCTGTCCTGCACTTGTTGCTTTCACCATAATGACCGAATCGCCCGGAGTGGTCGGAGCGTTGGCCGTAACCGTCTCCCGGTCGGTATCTACCAGTGTCGCCAGGCCATAAACAACCGACCATTCGTAAGTAACTTCATCAGGCGGGTTGGACGCGACCGCTGTAAATTGTGCCACCTCGCCGCCGTCAACCGTTTGAGGGGCACCGGCATCTACACGGAATGAACCGGATGGAGGCGGTATAATCTTGACCGAAACCTCGTCATGGCCGCTATGCCCTTTGTGGTCGGTCACGGTTAAACGAAAAGTCGCCGTCCCTGCCGTATCCGGGATAACCGTGGTTCCCGCGGAGGTCGGGTCGGTCATAATTGCCCTGGTTCCGCCAACCTGGGTCCAGACATAGCTGTATGGCTCGGTTCCGCCGGTAACCAGTGATGGAATAAACGCCGCCCAGCCTAAATCAATTGTTTGGTCATCGCCCAAGTCCACCACCAGATCAGGTGCCGGGGTGGGGCATCCCTGCCCCATCAACATAAGCGAAACCAACACAGACACGGCCACCATCGCCATCGTATTTCGCATAATCATTCTCCACAGGTATTTATAGCGGCTGTTCTTGCCATGGGCTATTATAACCATACCGTATAGGGAGTCCTACGCTACCCGCACAAACTTATATCGTCTTTTTTATGCGTTCATCATTCCGAAATTATGCTTATCCAATACGCACCATCCCCCCTCATGCCATCATAATAAGCATTCGGCCATCCTGCCTGCAAAGATGTAATTTGCCAATTTCATTATGTTTCGTGAGAGATGTTCGCCTATTTCACGGGCGGCACGGTGCTTGCTTGTTATATCAATAGGCAAAGATGGTTGAGCTCCCCTTCGATAATCACGGCACAGGCCAATGCGCCGCGTTTGGTGAAGGTACGCGCCCCTACTGGCCTGACATTCAATACACAAGAGATTCAAACGGAAAGGTTAGGTAATGAAAGTAAAGAGTGTAACTATATTTGGGTTGGTGTTAGCCGGGTTTCTATTGTGGGGAGCGCAGGTGGTCCAGGCCCAGGAAAGCGATGCCCCGCCATTTATAGACGGCGGGGCAACGGCATGGATGTTAACCTCAACGGCGTTGGTCTTATTGATGATCCCTGGTCTGGCGATGTTTTACGGCGGCTTGGTCCGTAGCAAGAACGTACTCGGCACTATGATGCATAGCTTTGCAGCCATGGGGGTAATGGCTGTCCTATGGGTAATCTGCGGCTATGCCATGTCCTTCGGGCCGAGTACGCTCGGTGGCTGGTTCGGGTGGCGTAGCGGTCTAATCTTGCTTTCAGACATCGACGACAAGATCATGGCCCAAGGGGTGCCCGAATATGTTTTCGCCATGTTCCAAGGCAAATTCGCAATCATTACCCCGGCCCTGATCGCCGGGGCTCTGGCCGAGCGGGTCCGGTTCAAGGCGTATTGCATCTTCATTGCTCTTTGGGGTCTGCTGGTCTACAACCCGCTGTGTCATTGGGTCTGGGCCGAGGATGGTTTTCTGTTCAACATGGGGGCCAGAGGAGCGATCGATTTTGCCGGTGGGACGGTCGTGCATATTTCTTCCGGATATAGTGGTTTGATCGCGGCAATTTATCTGGGTGCTCGGCGAGGTTATCCGACTCTGACAACGCGACCTAATAACTTGGTAATGACCTTGATGGGCGCGGGACTGCTCTGGGTCGGTTGGTTCGGCTTTAACGCGGGCAGCGCCATCTCCTGCGGCCTGGATACTGCTCGGGCCCTTACTGCGACACAAACGGCCGCCGCCTCAGGGGCCTTGATGTGGATGATCATAGAGGGCCTGCATCACGGGAAGGCGACGGCCCTTGGTTTTGCCAGTGGCATCCTGGCCGGCCTAGTCGCGGTTACACCCGCGGCCGGCGTCGTGCAACCCGGAGGGGCTCTCGTCTTGGGAGCCGTGGCCTCCTGGGTATGCTATGGCGCAATCCTGCTAAAGAATCGGCTGGGCTACGATGACAGTTTGGATGCCTTCGGTGTCCACGGAGTCGGCGGAACGGTCGGGGCCATTCTGCTAACATTCTTTATACGAAAAAGTTGGATGGATGAAGCGGCCGTGGCCGCCGGTGGTTCGTGGGGCGTAATATCACAGCTATGGGTACAGTTGGCGGCGGTGGGCATCGCTATCGCCTACGCCGTTGGAATCACGCTCATACTTCTGTTTGTGGTCGATAAAATCTTCGGGCTCCGGGCCGATCGGCACAGTGAGATGGCCGGTCTCGACGACTCCTATCACGGCGAGCGCGGTTACGGCATGTTGACTGCGAGTTAAACGGAATGAGAAACGAGGACGGATATGAAACTGATAACAGCAATTATTCAGGAAAACAAATTGGACCAAGTACGCGAGGCCTTGATAGAAGAGGAAGTCTATCGGATTACCGTGACCCGGGTTTCTGGCCGCGGACAGCAGGTCAGCGACTGTGTGTACCGAGGGCAGACCACAACGCCCAACCTCGTCCCCAAGGTACGCATCGACATAGCGGTCAATGAGGAATGGGTTGAGCGAACCATCAACGCCATCCTGCGATCGGCCCGTTATAACGGCGGATCGGTCGGCGACGGCAAGATATTCGTCACCCCCCTGAACGAATGCATACGCATCCGCACCGGAGAACGTGGCTGCGAAGCCATTTAAATGCCGGGAAAACCAGGGGCGAACAGTTGCAAGCGAATCAGAATATCAAGAGATTACATGGCCAGGTAAGTCACTTGGATCATGAGGGGGCGACTTGATCTCTGCCCTTAATCGGCAAGCGGATATATCACAGTGCGCGCAGGGAATACCGAACTCCTCTATCTTGGACTGCGGCGCGATGCCGATAAGACCGGTCGTGCTAAGGGCAGGGTTAAGACACGGGCCGGGCATTAATTCCAAACCGATCGGGCGGGTGTCGAGAATACTCAACAACGTTTCGACTGCCTGGGCATCAAAGCCACAGCAGCCCGGAATTAACGGGGGGGTCAGGCATTCCTCGCGGGCCAGTTCGTTCCAGTATAGGTGGTCGGCGACAGCATCTACCACTGCATTAATCGCCGTATCGGCGAGCGCTTGCAGAATGGAAGATTCGATACGACCATCGTGCGCCAGCCGCGGCCGGACAAGATTCTCAAACTCGGCACCAAGGGTCGCGGCGAAAACAACCACCCTGCTCGCCGGTTGAAGATGGTTGCCTACCGGACCGGATATGGGCGGGCAACCGGCCAATTCCATCCGGCCCGCCAACATCTTGTTGATCGTGTGAATACTGTAGACCACTTTCCCAGCGACAACCGAGAGAGCTTGATTCAGTAAACTCTCGATTACCGCCTGCTGCCGATCCCGGTCGATATGCCATCCTAGGCAACCCAGCTTGCGACACAACTCGCCCGGATGCAGACTGATTTCCAGAGGAATAACCTTGGCCTGGTTCAAGGCGTAGTTTTCTCGTCATCCGGCAAATATTATTCTCTAACTCCGAGAAGTACGGAAGCCCGCCGGCCGGGCGACGGTACCGGACCAACTCTTCAATACGGGACATATTCTCCCTGTCCCGGTAATTGTAGGCCCGGATACCGCCTCGGGCATCGCCGCCCTGCTATTTTCAAGAAAAGCCTTAAACCCCGTTTTCGGACCCTTTGGTCGCTACTCAACCGTGACCGCGACCTCAAAAGTGCCGGCCGGCTCTCCTTCCGGCTCGAACGAGCGAACATATTTGAGCTTGAGAGCGGTCTGACCCACGGCAATGGCCCCGAAGGTCCATTCTTCCGTACCACCGACCCCGACCAGCATCGTTACTGGTGCAATATACTTGCTGCCCTCATTTGCGAGTATGGATGCATCCACTTCTTCCAAGGCCCAGGCGTATCCCGTGGTAGCGTTCGAGTCCAGCGAGACGATCAGCTTGCCGTCCAATGGAACGGTCACGGCCCGCCCGTTATAGGTAGCATCGATCCGCACAACCCGACCCGGCAAACAACCGGCCAGCGCAGTCACGACAACGCATACCCCGATCAAAACGAACCATTTAGCACGTCGCATCGCAATGATCTCCCTTACCAACACAATCGGCCGGCCTCAGTGCCAACATGGACGCAAAAGACGGCCGCTAGAACGCCAGCAGACAAAACCAGATGTACATATATCCCAGCCCATCGATATCTTTCCACATCTTCTCGACCAGTTGCGGATCGCCGAGAACTTCCGAAATTTCCTTCTTCTTTTCTTCGTAGGGGAAACATTCCCCCGGTAGACGCTGAGGTTGTTGCGATTCGCTCATTTTGGTACTCCTGCCCGGTAAATCATATCTATTGTATCACGCACCCGGAGTCGTCAATAGACCCCGTATTCTCGGGTGAACTCGGTCATGGCCTTGATGTTTTCGACTTTCGCGTCGTTCTGGACGATGGCACTGGCATCCATTATGTATCCTCCATCGCGGGCCACCTCGTCAATCACCTTCTTGCAGTATGCGCGAACCTCCTTGGGCGACCGGTAAGCCAGAAGGAAATTCGGAATGCCCCCGCTGATGCAGAATCGGTCACCCAGCACCCGGTGGACCTCGAAGATATCGTCCATATCTACATGGAAAATGATACTGCCCGCGGGCAACTCCCGGAAAGTTTTTAGGTGGGCACCCCATTTGCCCTCGGCATAGAACAGGGTTTGCAAGCCATTGGACCACAAGGTTTCGATAATCGGCTTCAGCGTGGGCCAGAACAAGCGGTCGAACTGCTCGAACGAAATGAACGGCACGCATCCGCGATGCATCCACAAGCTTACCGGAACCTGCTTGTGCGGGTCCGAGGTAGCCAGGGCAACCTGGGTCAGATGGGGCATGAGGGCCTCGCAGGCCGCTAAGACCTTGTCCGGACAATCGAAAAGATCCTGGCTCAGCCCGACATACCCCCGCAGCTTGTCCGCCAGAATGTCGAACGGGGCCTTGAGAATCCCAGCGATGGCCGACACGCAACCGCATTCCGTGCGAAGCAGCTCACCCTGCCGGCTCAAGCCCTGAAAATATTGCATCATGCCCATCCCGCCCTTGACGAAGGACAGGTTATTCCGCATCGTGCTCGGACGACCGGGCTCGACCACCTCGGTGGAAACTCTCGGCATCCATACGTTGAACAGAAAACCTGTCGGGTCCGCGATCAGGGCGTCGTATTCGTCAGGCTTCATGAAGGACTGCTCCTCCGACGGTTCGCGGTATTGAAAACCGACATCGGCAGGCAGATCAATACCTGGGATGGCCCAGTATTTAAGACCGATCGCCTGGGTAAGGGCGGTCCATACGAAAACCATGTTGCCCACCGTCGCGTCCCATCCGAAGTCGGACGCGCAGCGTCGAGTGGCCTCGAACGCCTTTTCGCAATCATGGGCCACTTCCTGACAGGTGTAGCCGCAATATGTTGCAACGAACTCGGCGACAAACGGCCGGATCGGAATCATATCCGGCTTTTCGTTCCGCATGGCGGTGGTATAGCGTTTTAACCGCTCCGCATAGAGTTTTTCCATCTGCTCCGACAAGCGCGAGGCTCCTTTCCTGGCACGAAAGATGTCATTTGCACTACATCAGTTAATCGCCTTGACCGGCCCACCGCCGGGGCTGATTGATTAGGCCATCTTACCCCCCCCGTCGCCGTACGCAAGAACATAATTGAACGAAGTTTGTCAGCCTGACCGGTACGGACGGCCTGGTATGGACGCGTGCGCCCCGCAAACGATTACCCAGCATCTCACAAGTGCACCAATTTGCGAAATGCAAGGCCAAAGATATAATCATTCGTATGCCACCGTAGCTCAGTTGGCAGAGCAGCGGTTTTGTAAACCGCAGGTCATCGGTTCAAGTCCGATCGGTGGCTTTCCGTAAGTGCTGATCATTTCTAATTTTACACGGTTACTGATAACAGCATGAAGAGGCACGAACCTGCCAGGGCGTGCGGGGGGCCCCGTTTGGGCGTGCCGGGTAGGGCATGAAGCGAATCATCCGCAGGTGGCTGTTTTCGGAGATCGAGTACGAATATGAAAGTCATGATCATCCCATTAAGCCGGTCTCTATTCGAATCATGAAGGGACCGCTGTGAGATTATGTCGGTAATCGCGATCTGAGCTGACCCGCATGCTGCTTCAGTAATGTTCGATAGTAACCAGTTTCCCGATCTGACGCAGTCGCTCGGCCAGCAGAGGCACAATCTTACTGCGGGGCAATATGCCCTGCTGGCGGAAAAGGATATCATCATTGGCCGGATTAAGTGATCGTCCGACGAGAAAATCGACCCGATCCGCTGCGTGCAGGTACGACCATAGGCTGGTTACCCCGGTCCCCTTCTCAAACCCAGCGGGATTTTCATCGAATATATTGTTGACCTGGTTCAGCGTGATGGCCCCTTCGGTCACCAGATCGATGCCCTCAATCGCATATTTCGGCGGAGCGATCGGACTACTGTTATCCTGCTCCACACTGAGCCGCCGCCCCATACACCGGCTGACGATACGAGCGGTGGTTGCCCCGCATACCAGTCGGACGCCGTCAGCCCTCGTGAATTTTGATACCACCACATTATCATCACTGGCGACGGCAGGCGGACCAGTCAATACCGTCACGCATTTCCCCTGCCTGCAAACCGCCGCCGATACCGTACAATCGTCACCGGCCACCATATTCCATAATTCACGGGCACGATGATGCACAAAACGCGGCAAACGATCCAGCGAAATGCCGCCGGCCAGGCATTCATCCACATAATGTTGAAGACCTTCCGTTTGCCAGCCTTCCGCCAGACCCGCCCCCAGACCGGCCTGCGTCACCCCATCACTGACACAGAGAATCCCTTCACCGGGTCGCAGATGACATAACGCCTCGGAGACTACCGATCGATCCACTGTTACACTGCGATGATTCAGCAGGCTGGTCCGCCGCCCGCTGATCAGCAGCGGCGCGGGCATTTCATAGCCCAGTACCGTAGCTTCTCCGCTATTCCGAATGCGCACTACTGTAAATACGGCATAAGGCAGATCATGGTCACGAGCGTAATTCATCGTCCGAACCAGGCTGGCAAACGCCTCGCGCAGCGACAGGCCGCAGCGCAACGACTCCAGCAACCGAGAGACACACATGGTCGCGGCGATATTCGCCTTGATGCCCGAGCCCAGTCCGTCGCTGCAGACCAAGGCTGTCGCATCAGTCTGCCGATCATGACCGATGACATCCCCGCAGGGTTCGCCCGGCCGTTTCGGGCTCTGGTAGGTTAAGATGTCTACGTGTAGGTATCCCACAACCAGCGATCCCTCTCACCGGAAGGTTGTTCCGTGGAAAGCTTGAGCAGGTTACGCACCAGTTCTTCTCCCCGGGCCGTGCTTTCTCCCAGAAACCTGGCCATCTCCTGGGCCATTTTCACCTGATGCTCCAGCAGTTCGCGGGCCTGGGCGGTGGTCTGCTCGCGCAGTTGCTCCAGCTTTTTCTGATTGGTCAACAGCGGGGCGATATTCACGAAGATGCCCACATACTGCTTTTCCTCCGGCAACCGATAGAGTATCTGATGGCAGATCAAGTTGTAATTCTTATGTCGGCTGGTCGTTTCATAACGATCCTCCTCGCCGCCGACCAAACGCTCGAAATTCGCCGGGTCCATCAGGTAAGATATATGTTTGCCGCAGACGGCGTCGGAGCACATGAAATAGCGGCGAAAGGCGGCATTCATATGCATGATCTTAAGTCGCTCGTCGAGAATGACGATCCCGTTCGGACTCGTTTCGATAATGCGATCGGTCCGCTGCTCCGCCAGACGGCGCATGTGCGGAATACACATTTCCGGCTCGGCCATGCCTTCCAGAACAGCGATGGCTTTGGCACGGCAGGACAGATATCCGCACGCTCCGCAATTCAATTGATCTTCTTTACGGGCCTTGCCGGTCTTTTCCAGAACAGAACGGATCGCTTCCTCGCTATGAGCCATCGGATCGAGCGGACAGCGCGGCCTATACTGATTCATCAGGGCGTTGGCATTCGACTCGTGGATGTTCTCTGTCGTGCAATTTCCCGCGACAGATTTATTTTTCGAGGTAGTAGCACCCGCATAACTCAAGACCCGCCGCTTCTGCTCGTAAGCATTGGCTTCACTTAGTCCGCCGGGGCCACAGACGCATCCCTGCACACAGAAAAGCGGCTCGATCAGCAGATCCCGAGACTGCCCACCGGCGGATTGAATGGCATCGCGGATAGAGGCAAAACCGCTGACCGCTTCGCAGCGAGTATCGAGCAGATCCGTACTCCATGCCGCCGTGCGGGCCATGCCCCCGGGCAGCGGAAAATAACGTGATTCGCCGACGGGCTCTTCATCGAAAGCACTCGCTTCGCATTTGGCCAGATCAATGCCGGTTCGCTGGAACCAGTCCGTCAATTCGGCAAACGTCAGCACGCAGTCCACCAGCCCTGCGTATTCCGGGCGATCGGCCTCCGCTTTCTTGGCCACGCACGGCCCGATGAAGACCACCTTAACATCCGCGCCCAGTAGTCCGCGGATATGACGCGCATGGGCGATCATCGGTGACACAATCGGCGTCAATAGACCTATCGCCTGCGGCTCGTAGTATTCCACATAATTCACGACCGCCGGGCAGGCTGTACAAATATGCGCCCTGCCGGCGTTCTCATTTACATAGTCACGTGTCGCCCGGGCCACCTCATATGCGCCGATGGCGGTTTCCGACACATGCACGAAACCAAGCTTACGTAAAGCTGAAGGAATACACTTCCGCTCCCATTCATTCCAGACGGCCGCAAAAGAAGGCGCAATACTGGCCGCCACCTGATATCCGCTCTCGATAAGACTCGCCGCCGGCTCCAGGTCACGCCGGTAGGACTTGGCCTGCTGAGGGCATTCCCGAATACACGTACCGCAGGCGATACACCGCTCCTCGACCACGGCGGCCTGTCCGTCGTGCATCTGGATCGCTTTCACCGGGCAGGCTCGCAAGCAGCGATAGCAATCGCGGCAACGGGCATGGTCCGTGAACACCACCTGTCGAGTTTTCAGATCAGTCGACATTGACAATCTGCCTGTCCTCTGCGGTTAAACGGGCAACCTCTTCCTGTATAGCATCCTGGGCCTGTCCATAAGTACAGCGATCGATCCGTTTTTCGCCGATGGAGACTACCGGCCCGCCACATTTGCACCGCTCGAAACAGAACGTCGCCTGCACATCCACCACATCCTGCATACCGCGATCCTGCACGTGCCGAATCAGTTGCGTCAGCAAGGTCTGCGAGCCTTTCAGGTAACAATTCGTTCCCACGCATACCTGGACCTGCAACTTGTCCTGCCGCGTGCCGGTCAACAAGGACATCCGCTCATCAGCAATACGTCGGCGACTCTGGTAGCCGGTATGCAGCAGCTCGTGGGCCTTATGCCCATTCACTTCCCCAAGCGTCGAACGATAGCACTCCGCCACCATGTGATTGTCCTGGGCTTTATGCAGTTCGAGCATCTTATCCGCATCATAAAGTCCTCGGGTGCGGCGCGCCCGGGCCGATCGATCATTCGTCACCGGCTGCCCCCCCCCGCCGATACATCCGCCCGGACAGGCCATCACTTCAATCAGATCATAATCGCATTGCCCGGCCCGGACTTTCTCCGCAATCGCCCGCGCATTTTTCAAACCGTGGACGATAGCCAGCTTCAATACGGTAGAGTTCACCGTGATAGCCACTTCACGCAGCCCCTCCTCGCCGCGCACATCGTGAAAGTCCACGGATTCCAGCCGAACCCCGCTCACCTTTTCAACCGCATAACGCAGCACCGCCTCGGTTACTCCACCGGAATTCCCGAATATAACGCCTGCCCCGGTCTTGAAACCCATCGGCAGGTCCAGCGATTCCGGCTGCAACTCGTTAAAACGCAGCCCTGCTTCTTCAATCATGCGGGCCAGTTCCTGAGTGGTGATTACATGATCGACATCAGCGATACCATCCCGGCTGAAGCGCGGCAATTTGGCTTCAAACTTCTTGGCCACACAGGGCATGATGGATACGATCACCAGGTCTTCCCGCCGGCAATTCAACTGCTCGGGCAGTATTTCCTTGCCCAGCGAGCCGAACATCTGTTGCGGTGATCGGCAAGTCGACAGGTTAGCCAGCAGATCCGGGTAATACTGCTCCGCGAATTTTACCCAGCCCGGACAGCATGATGTGAACTGCGGCAGGTTCTTGCCCGCCTGCTTACGGGCCAGATATTCACTGGCTTCCTCTACCACCGTCAAATCTGCGGCAAAACTCGTATCGTAGACCCGGGCAAATCCCATCCGTTTCAGGGCCGTGGTGATTTTGCCGATCGTCACCGTGCCCGGCTCCATGCCAAAGCATTCACCAAGTGCCACACGCACCGCCGGTGCAATCTGGGCGACCACAACCTTGCCCTTGCGGTTCAGCGATTTCCAGACATCCTCAACCTCGGACTTCGGCGTCAGCGCTCCCGTCGGGCAGACGTTGGCACACTGCCCGCAGTAGACGCACTCGACCTGCGACAGGTTCTTATTGAAAGCGGGCATCACCGTCGCTTCTGCGCCGCGATAGGCGAAATCGATCGCTCCAATACCCTGAATTTCAGAACAGACCCGCACGCAATCGCCGCATAACACGCACTTGTTCGGGTCGCGGACCAGTGATGGGCTGCTGCGATCCACCGGCAACTCGCGACTGGCTGAACGAAAACGCACCTTTTCGATCCCCAGACGCCGGGCCAGGCTCTGTAATTGACAATTCGAGCTGCGCGAACAGGTCGGACAGCCTTGATGATGATTCGCCAGCAGCAATTCCACGGCGATCTTCCGGATCTCGCGTATCTCATCGGTCGTCGTGCGCACCTTCAAGCCCGGCTCCGCGGGTGTCGAGCAAGCCCCCAGAATGCCTCGGCCTTCAACCTCCACCAGGCACAACCGGCATGCGCCATACACGCTCAAATCAGAATGGTAGCAGAATGTCGGCAGGTCGATGCCCGCCTTGCGGATCACTTCCAGCAGATTGCGTTCGCCGTTGATCGATACTTCCCGTCCATCTATTGTCATGGTGTTCATCTGGCTCATCCTTATACTCCCATTACCGCACCGAACTTGCATACCTGTCCACATACGCCGCATTTGATGCACAGTTGTTCATCGATTAAGTGCGGCTGCTTGCGTTCACCGCTGATCGCGCCCACCGGGCATTTCCGGACGCACAACCCGCATCCTTTACACTTATGCTCATCGATCGCGGGGGCCAACAGTGCTTTACATCTGCCCGCCGGACAACGCTTCTGATATACATGCGATTCGTATTCCGCGCGGAAATATCTCATGGTCGCCAGCACCGGGTTCGGCGCGGTCTTGCCCAACCCGCACAACGAGCCGGTACCTACCGCCCGGGCCACGCTTTCCAGCAGCGACAATGTTTCGCCATCCGCCCGGCCTTCAATAATCTCATCCAGTAATGCCAGCATCTGCCGGGTGCCTTCGCGACACAAAACACACTTGCCGCAGGATTCGTTCTGGGTGAACTGCATGAAAAACCGGGCCACGCTGACCATGCACGTCCGCTGGTTCATAACTACCAGCCCGCCCGAGCCGACCATCGCCCCCACCTCGCGCAGCGAGTCGAAATCCAGCGGAAGGTCCAGATGTGCTTCAGTCAGACAGCCGCCCGACGGTCCCCCGATCTGTACCGCCTTGAAACCTTCGCCGGTAACGTTACCCACATCATCCGTCACCCCACCTCCGATGTTGTGCACCACTTCTCGCAGGGTGGTTCCGAAGGGCACCTCGATAAGACCGGTGTTGGCCACATGCCCGGTCAGGGCAAATGTTTTTGTGCCCGGTGAATTTTCCGTACCCAATCGACGGAATTCGCCCGCCCCGATTTTGATGATCAAGGGCACCGTCGCCAGCGTCTCCACGTTATTGATCACCGTCGGCTTGTCCGACAGGCCACGCTGCGCGGGAAAAGGCGGCTTCGGCGCGGGCATCCCCCGTTTGCCCTCGATGGATGCGATCATGGCCGTCTCTTCACCGCAGACGAAAGCCCCCGCCCCTTCCATCACTTCACATTTGAAAGACTTCCCGCTCCCGAATGCGTCATCACCAAGGATGCCCATCGCTTCGGCATCCGCCACCGCCCGCCGCAATCGCTTGACCGCCAGTGGATATTCCGCCCGTACATAAATAATGGCCTCATCCGCACCAATCGCCCGGGCCCCTATCATCATACCTTCAATAACCCGATGCGGATTACCTTCCATCACGCTGCGGTCCATGAATGCGCCCGGATCG
>JAAYCU010000313.1 GCA_012729595.1 Phycisphaerales bacterium | reverse complement strand
TCACATACTGCGTATACAGGAAATGGGTCCGCCCGACCGCCTTGGCCAGCGAATCCTCCCCCGCCGGGACCGCCACCAGATGCACGTGATTGCTCATCAGGCAATAGCCCAGAATCTCCAGCCCGAACCGCTCGGCCTGCTGTTTCAACAACCCCAGGTACACCCGCCGGTCATCATCAACGAAAAACACGTCCTGACGGTTGTTACCCCGCTGCGTCACATGATGCGGCCGGCCCGCAAGCACGATTCTGGATACGCGTGGCATGATCGTAGGATAGGCGGCTATATGCTACGTGTCAATATAGTCGACTGTCCCTACTATCCTATCAACGTGGCTCGCGGACGGTAAACAGTTACTCGTTCTCGGTGATCAATCACCTGCGCGCCCTCAGTGATTGGGGTACCCACATCGCCACTCTTAAAAGCGGGGCTGCCGTTTCTACTTTTTAGACGATTCCTCGGAGGGGATCATTTCCAGCGTCTTGTCCACAGAATCCTTAATCTGTGACGCAGGCAACTTGCCCGGCTCGTTCAACAAGGACTGGCCGATATCGCTCGGCAGCATATTGGAAATCGGTAAACTCATGATGGATTTGGTTTTGCCGGGATCGTCAGCCGGAACCAGTTCCTCCGCTGGCATGGTCGCCGCCACCGCCAGGGGAGCTCCGACAGCCTGTTCCAAATCGCTCATCGCCGTGCCAGCGCTAAGCTGGGCGTGTAAAAGCTGATGACGAGCATCGAACAGCGAGCGCTGCGCATCCAGCAGCGTGATGGCCTGGATTTTTCCCTCCTGATAATCCGCCGCGGCCGCGTCGAGGTTGCGCTCGACCTGCGGCAGAAGTTTATCGCGATAAAAGGCCAGGTTTCGCGAGGCCAACTCGGCCCGGGCGTGCTGGATCGCGAGGTCATGGCCTACATTGGCCTCGAGCATCTCGCGTTGCTTGACGGCCTGCTCATGGAGCAACTTGGCCTTGGCGATCTGAGCCAGGTTCTGATCGAAGATCGGTAGCGTGATCGCAAGCAACGGGCCCAAGGTTACTTCCTCCTCGGGCTCGGCAGTGCGGGACATACCGGACAGCGGCAAACCGGTAGCCTGCGAGAACAAGCTGGACCGCACCGAGTCACGAATGGTCGCCAGCCGGCCTTTACCATCCTCAGGAACCTGCGGTTCACGTTCCATATCCAGACCCAGACTGAAGCCCGGGAGGATTTTCATGTACTCCGCTTTGATCTGTGCTTGGGTCGCGTCAACCGCCTTGCCCGCTGCCTGCAAGTCCACACGTTTAGCGCGGGCCACCGCGATGGCCTTATCGGCGGACAGCGGCACGGGCCCAGGATCATGTACGCGGTCAGTCAGACAAACGTCGTCCGGCAACATGCCCAGACTGAGCAGCTTGGCCAGTTCGTGACGCATTACGGCCACGTCGACCAGGGCTCCCTGGGCGGACAGTTCCGCCTGCATCGCGTCCCCGAGCATCATGTCTACATCTAACGGTGATGCGCTGGGGCTTTTCCGGCCACGGACCATATCCACCAGCTCATGGGCGCGCTTGGTATTCCGATCAGCCAGATCGGCTGTCTCCTCGGCGGTCACCGCGTTTTGATACGTCCGGCGTACATTGCCGGCCACGCCGGCGCCCACCCCCGCGACGCGCATTACGGCCTGTTCCACCACTTCCGCCGCGACGTTCTTGCGCATCGGAATCTGCCAGAGGTCAGCAATGTTCTGCGAGAAAGCGCCCAGGAAGTCCGTGGATCCTCCGCCCCCGCTGGGAAAACGCAATGAAGTATTGATGGTTGGGTTCGCCAGAAGGCCCGACTGCACCCAGTCAGCCCGGGCTACGCCGATCTCATAAAACGCCGCCTGGAACTCCCGGTTATTGAGTAGCGCGACACGGACCGCTTCCTCCTGAGTCAATCCATCCACGAAAAGGGCCTGGACCTGTTCTTCCGTCAGCCCAGGCTCTTCGGGTGAGTAGACCGCGTCCTGTCCGGTGCTGGTCTTGACCATGTCGCGAGCCCGCGCGTAATCGGGCTTCGGGTCCACTACAGCACAACCAACGCACAACAGGCCGGCCAGCATCGTACAAGCCCCACCAAGGTGACCGGCCTTCCACATGGTAGTACCCCACCCGTTTTTCTGAATATTCGGATCCATCGAAGCCACTCCTTGTTTGTACCGTGGCAGAAGGCGTCAGGCCTTCGCATGCGCCCACTGTATGTCCATAAGATGACGTTCTGGGAGTGTACTGTGGTGTGCCTCGCGTACGAAACGAAGCACCATTAACACCCCCCCCAATGCGCTCGTATGCTTGACGAACGCCCGCGAACCGACAATTGCTTAATAACCAATTCTCTTTAATACTAAATCAAAATAAGAACAACGCGGATTACCTTAATCATAGTGCAACAGTTGGTCAAGAGATCCCCAATACCTGCTTATTAAATTTTTATAAAACAAGGTTGACTTCTGGTCCGCCCGCCAATGATTCACAAAGCATCGTCCAAGCGGCACGTGAAAAACGCCAGCCTGATCCTGTACAATGTAATCTGTTCGTATTTCGAGCCCGAGTATACGGCGGATGCTAACCGGTTTACTTTTTACAGACGACGGCAAAAGCAATAAATGCCTTTGGATGCTCGTATACGTTCCGGAATGCCTGACGAGTATCCGTCTGGCGAGTGTCGTATACATCGACAAGGCTAGGATCGTGATCGCAACCATGCCTGCCAACGAACAATAGCATCCGAGGGACATGCTCGGCGTCACCTGGTGATTATTCGGCCGATCGTGGATATGTTCGCAGACTATGAAGATTTCAGGTACACTCGCAAAAACAAAAAAAGCCATTAACTCCATTATTTCCATGACTTACATCGTTTCTAAACCAAGAATTTGAGTCTGGACAATGAAGCACTCAATCCAAGATAGGATATGATCTGGGTTCTCACAAGTCATATTGATCAACAGGATTTGTCCGCACTAAATATTTATGGCTTTCTCATCGGTAATAGTATTGACAACCTCCCAGAATACATCGGATAATCATGGCGTATTAATTTTTAGGTTTATCAAGCGTACTTGGGGGGAACGAGCTACGATGCGCTTTATCGTTCGAACTTTCGTTCACCATCGTGGGTACGTGAAAATCGAACGCGAAGGAGATGTAATGGCAAACACGAAGGATATTGAAGGTATTGGCCCGGCATATCAAGCTTCGCTGGCCAAGGCGGGCGTTCATACCGTGGAGGCGCTGCTCCAGAAGGGCGCGACTCCCAAAGGCCGTTCGGAACTGGCCAAGTCCAGCGGAATAAGCAAGGCGCTAATCCTCAAGTGGGTTAATCATGCAGACTTGTTCCGGATACACGGTGTCGCTGGCCAGTATGCAGAACTGCTGGAAGCTGCGGGCGTTGACACTGTGGTCGAACTTGCGCACCGCAAGGCCGACAATCTGCACGCGGCCCTGATCAAGATCAATGGTGAGAAGAATCTGGTCCGGGCTTTGCCTGATGCCTCACAGATCGCCAACTGGATTGCAGAGGCCAAGGCCTTGCCGCGAGTGGTACAGTACTGATATCACGCGGTATTGGGTGGCGAGCCGCAGGTTGAGGGTCACGGTCTTTGGTATCCACTCGGTTGTTCTTATGAGCGTATATACTTGGATATCAATAAGCCAGATACCATGTGCAACGCCTAGGTTTGTGTTAAAAAATCTTTTTAACTCAAACTGACCGATTTGGTGGCTGATGCGGCTTGGCGCGAATAAAAAGCGGTGTTTCTGGCCGATGTATGTTGTGAACAGCAACACACCGGAGAACACCGCCATGTTCACTATC
>JAAYCU010000312.1 GCA_012729595.1 Phycisphaerales bacterium | reverse complement strand
ATAAGGCGAACGTAAGAACGCAAGCGCCTCCAATGCGTAAAACAGACGTTGAACGTTTGCGAAAAACGGCGTAACATAGTGGGGCACGGCTGGATATAGACCCAGCGGGCCCGTAGCTCAGCGGTTAGAGCAGGCGACTCATAATCGCTTGGTCGGGGGTTCGAATCCCTCCGGGCCCATCTATTTCACCCTTTAATTTCGATCAAGGTGGCGTTTGGATACAATCTACTCCCCATACCCACAAGCGGGGGCGGGTGAATGCCTTTATTGCCCGCAACTTAGGCAACGCATTTGGCAGGATTGATACAACATTAGAGTCCGCCTAAGCCTCAAACGCGGTACAACGGACTACCGCAATAATCAGCGCAACACAAGAACCAGGGCGATCGGCAAATAATTACGATAACGCTTGAACACGAGAAGCGAATTGTATAATCGCCTGATATGCCAGAATTTCGATAACTCACAATGCTGACTAGCATTACATCTATTGGGCGCGGTTGGACCTGAACACCCCCTAAAAACCCCAATAAAAACGCAGTTTTCAGAAACAGGCGGCGCAAAATCCGGCGCGCTTTGCGACGATTCCGGCAAAATTGACCCCGACCTGGCGGCCATCGTGGCGGCCTGGCCGGACCTTGATCCCGAGACGCGGGCGATCATATTGGAAATGATCCGGGGGCGATGGTGAATCCCAGCATGCCGAGATTTGGGCAACGGGTGGACGTCTGTCGTGGCGGCATGGCCTACCCTACCGGAAGCGGTGAAAGCGGGCATCGTGGCGATGGTTCGGGCGGCGACGAGTGAGTGAAAATAGGATAGGATTGCGGCAGTAAAGACCCATCGGAATCCCGGCGAGCCGGGGAAGCCAAGTCTGTTATCAAGAAGGAACTGAAACCATGACCACCGAAGAACGCCTGGATAAGCTGGAGCATGAATTGAGCCGCATGAAAAAGCGTAACCGAAGGCTCTGGGCCGGGGCAGCCTGTGTTCTCGTGCTCTTTTTATTCTGGATCCATACCCACGCTCCGGCAGTGGTTCGGGCTAGGCAATTTGTTGTGGAGGACGGCAAAGGCAATCCCCGTGTAAGTCTGGCTGTGAACAGGGGCAGGTCAGAGCTTTGCCTGCTCAACAGCAAGGGTGAAGGTCGCACATGGCTGACTGTGGGCCTGAAACAAAGTCTCATATTGGCCGACAAGAATGGCGTAATCCGTGCCTCGCTGGTTGTAGACGAAGATGGACCAAATCTGGTACTGGAGGACGAGAACAGGGAGGTTCAATGGTCCGCTCCGTGACGGCGGGAGAAGGGACGGAAGGTCGGATGAAAAAAAGGAGGCTCCATCGAGGCCGGCGGAGTCCCGTTGTCCGCAGAATCTGAACCAGACCCCCCCGGCTTGGGACCCCCTACCCTACTACCTAACCTTGTTCGGCGCCATGGTGCTTCCCCGGACGCCTCTAGTTACCACCACATCCACCACCCAGGAAACAAGCATATACCAGTTACAGCGACAACGCAGAAATGTAAGAAACCTGAGTGTCTCCATTGGAGACAATTCTATGCTTACCTAGTTTAACAGTTCCAGGTAGGGGTATAGCAGATATAGCTATGGCGAGGGAAAGCACAAAAAGCATCAGGCCACCCATCCAGCCAGCTAATGCCAATAGCAAGCGTGCCAGTTTTTCGTCACGGTGAATTCCCGCACCGGCACAGGATTGGATATTTAACAAAAAGCAAATATTAACGAGGGGATACTACTTAATTCCCTTCGATAGATTGAATGACGCGGCATCGCCCATGGTTGAAGAGGAGGGTACGTAGGTATAGGTTTGCCCGGCGGGTGAGGGCGACGGAGGACGCCGTCGCGCGGGCGTGAGCGTTTTACAGGACAAGATGTGCCTACTGAACTGTGGGCCTCCAAGCCAAGACTCATGCGGTATGGCGCATTCCTTGTCTAGACACCGTTGCCTGTGGACACTCCCGATGACCGACAAAGCTGGTAATACATCCATAACAAATTATCGCAGAGCTTGATATGGGGGGCTGGATACGGTAGATTTCCATGAAGCAACGGTTTTCTTGACCATGTCCGGTACTGAACTCGGGTAGGGAGTTGGCCATTATGAAGACTGTAGCATGTCGATGTGGTGCGTTGCTGCTCGCTCTGGTCATGTTTGTTCAGGATGGTTCGGCACAAAACAGCCCGTCGGCGGTGCTGACCAGTCAACCTGCGACAACCCAGGCCATGACGGCCTCGACGGACCTGCCGGCTCTGGTGGCGAAAGTGAAGCCGTCCGTCGTCACCGTACTGGTCTATGGGCCAGAGGATAAACTGCTCGCCCAAGGATCGGGGTTCATCGCCGAAGGTGGAAAACTGATCACGAATCACCACGTTATCGCCGGAGGCGTCCGGGCGGAAGTGAGACTCCCGGACGGCAGGCGGTGCCCCGTGGCCGGGGTGCTGGCGGACGATGAAGCGTATGATGTCGCCATGTTGGCCGTAGATTTCGGGGATACCCCGGTGGCGGACCTTACGGTGGAGGCGGAAACCCCAAGGGAAGGTGAGTCGATCGTCGTGATCGGCAGCCCGTTAGGTCTTGAGGCGACGGTATCCACCGGAATCATTTCTTCCGCCCGAAGTCTGCCCAATTCCGAGACCGTTCTACAGATCACCGCGCCCATATCGCCCGGATCAAGCGGTAGTCCCGTAGTAAATATGTCGGGCCGGGTCGTCGGCGTGGTCAAATATACGCTCGAACGGGGCCAGGCAATGAACTTCGCCGCCCCCGCCTCCCGGCTCCAGGGCCTCAAGCTGCAACCGCCAAAGCCCCTGCAGGAATGGGGAGTTGCCAGGAAGACAGATGTGTATCTGTGTGCGAGGCAAGCATTAAGGGCGGGAGATATTGTAAAGGCACTTGAGTTATTTCGGCAGGCTGCAGAGGCCGATCCCCGTGACCCGGAGATCCTTACCCATCTCGGTTTTTGTTACTTTTTGCAGGGAGACAACGATGCGGCTGAACGATCCTTCCTGAAAGCCATTGAATTGGGGGCCTCAGATGGTATGCCCTATACAACGCTCGGGGGGATGTACTTGGCCGGACGTCCAAAGAAAGATCTTGCCCGTGCGGTCGAGATCCTGAAGCAGGGGATTCGTGTTGATCCGGACCATGTGGGAGTGCAGAGTACGCTCGGATACGTGTACATGGAATTAAAGGCGTTCGATATGGCGCTGGAATGCTTCAAGCGAGCGGTCCAACTGCTCCCGGAGAACATTCAAATCCGCGTATCGCTCGGCAACGCATACTCCACCGCCGGAAAGTATTACGAAGCAATAAAGGAATATGAACAAGCCACGCGGATCGAACCAGTAAACTGGGACGAATGGCGGCTTATCGGATACGTTTATTCGCGCCTGGGGGATAAGGAAGGCGCGATATCGGCATACAAAGCCGCGATTCAACTCGAACCTTGGATTTGGACAACACACACTTTATTGGGAGATGAGTACTTCAGCTCAGACCCCTCGATGGCGATGGAGTGTTATGAACAAGCGATTCGTCTTAGATCGCGGCATGGGATAGATCCCTCGGAGGTGCAGACGAAATTACTCTCCGCATATGCGGCTTCCGGTCATCAGGACGCACTGATTAACAAACACAAGATGACTATCCGGAATCGCCCGACCGATCCTCATGGGCACTACTTTCTGGGGCTCCTTCTGCTTCAGACCGGCGATCGCGGTGCTGCGCTGGATGAGTACGTGATCCTCAAGGAACTGGATAAGAACCTAGCCGAAGGCTTGTTTACGGCCATCTATCCGTGAGGCCCGTTAGTCATGCCCAAGGTAACAGGTTTATCGCGCCGGTCGCGCGGATATTTTTGTATTCGCATCACGGATACACGGCATCAACGATGGCAGCAACACAGGTTCCACAATAAATTCGACAATCAGTGTGTGGACCTCCCGCCTCTTCGCATGAATGCGTACAGTTTGATGTACCTTGGTTAAGTGCTTGATGTTTTGATATTCCTGCACTTCGATCAGCTTGAAATGTGATAATCTCAGCCGCAATCACTGTATCACTCAAACCTAAGCAGGCATCACGCATGAATGGAGTTATCAGGCTTCGCGGATCAGAAGTTGGAACACATCCCAACAGAAATGACATCCAATCAATAAAACGAATCGAAACATGGGTTACCTCCTCGCAAAAGATGGAAATGGGCGTTCCACCATCCAGACGAACCTGATGCCTCCAGCGTAACGGAACGAATGCGGGCCTGCAAGGGCATATTCACTTTACACGGGGGGGATTCCGGCCGAGACAGGGTTATCGGACGGCCGAGCGGTTATCGTTCGTCCTGGGCGACGTGTGGCGGTTTTCGGGGGTGTTCTCGACGGAGTGCGCTAAAATCGCCTT
>JAAYCU010000311.1 GCA_012729595.1 Phycisphaerales bacterium | reverse complement strand
TGTTCTGACTACGCTGTGGATCGTAGCCCTGACCAACGCTTTTAATTTCATGGATAACATGGACGGGCTTTCGGCGGGGGCGGCGGCCTTGACTTCCTTAGTACTGGCGCTATGCGCGTTTTTGGCAGGCCAGATCTTCGTACCTTGTCTGTTGCTGCTAATCGCCGGAGCGGTCGTGGGTTTTCTTGTATATAATTTTCCTCCGGCCTCCATTTTTATGGGGGATGCCGGCAGTTTAGTGATCGGTTACTTCCTCGCGGTATGCGCGGTGTTGACCACCTACTACGATCCCCGGCAGCAGCTCACGCCTTTCGGAATTCTCGTGCCTATGCTGGTGTTCGCGATTCCGTTGTACGACATGATCAGCGTGGTTATTCAGCGGTATCGGATCGGGTATAGCATATTCAGTAGTGATTGCCGGCATTTCTCGCATCGACTGGTCAAGCTTGGGTTAAGCAAGAGGTCGGCTCTGTTGACTATTTATCTGGCTACCCTGGCGACAGCCTTGTCGGCTATTCTGTTGCCCCTTTCCAACTGGCTGATGGCCGTATTGATTTTCGGGCAATGCCTCTGCGTGATTCTGATAATCGCCATCCTGGAATTTCGTCATGCCGAAAACTCCCGCTGAACAAAGGCCGACCATCGACCTGGCCCGGTGCTTGGAAACCCCGGCCTTATTCGTCTTGCTGATGGTGGTGGCGTTGCGACCCTTGGTGTCGGAATCGTATGCCTCCGCATTGAATGCCATTGCCCGTGTAGTGGAGGATCGAGGCAATTTAACCCCGGCGATTACAGCGTGGTTCAACCTGCTTATCTGGCTGGCGGCGATGCTGACCCTAATTGCCGGGCTCTTGCGTCGGCGGCGCTGGAAATGGACAGGAGCGGAGCTCGGTGCGGCGATGCTCTTGTTGGCCGCGGTGGTATCGAGCTTGGCCGCCGATAATAAAAGGATGGCCATTAATGCCTGCGGTGACTGGCTTACGGCCATCGTGTTGTTGATTACTCTTGTGCAATTATGCCGGTGCCGAACGAGGATTGTACTGGTTCTGGTTGTGGTTGTGGCCTCCGGGGTCGCCTCGGCCGCTCGCTCCATGATGCAGGTAATGGTCGAATACGAGGAAACCAGCCAGGTATATTGGGAGAGCAAGGATAGTTTCTGGGCGAACCAGGGAGTTCGTGTCGACGATCCGCGCGTAGAACTGTACGAGCGTAGAATGTTATCCCGAGAAGCGACCGGATTTCTACCATACAGCAACGCCCAAGGCGCTCTTTTGGCGATGGCCGGCTTTGCCTCGCTGGCCTTGTGCCGATTATGTCACGCACATCGGGTAGGGCGTTTGGTTCCTGCGATTTTAGCCCTGTTCTTACTGGCGACCATATGGACGACGGGTAGCAAGGGAGCGATGGTCGCAATGGGTTTGATGTTGTTACTTTGGGGGGGCTGGAGTTTATGCAAAAGTGATCTACGGCCGCGTTGGCGGTCGGTCTGGCTGGGGGGGTGGATAGCAGCGGCCGTATTTGCCTTGCTTGTGATGGGATATGGGTGGGTCCGCGGAGGGCTGCCCGGTGCATCCCTGAATTTTAGATGGCATTATTGGACGGTAACGACCCGTGTGATTGCAGAGTATCCATGGACAGGGACGGGGGCCCTTAATTTCGATCGTGCGTATATGCGGCATAAGCCTGCTATCTACCCTGAGGAAATCCATGATCCGCATAATTTTATCATCTCCTCACTGGCTCAGGGTGGACCGATCGGGTGCATGGGGTTGCTCCTGTTGATGGGGGGGGTGTCCTGGGTGGCCGCCAAGAGGTGGGGCATGTCTAGCACGGTCGGAACCATTCCGAATGCTGAATCATCTTCCGAACCTAAGAGCCTGGCGAGGTGGATGCTTGCTGTTCCTGCCGGATATGTGTTTCTTCGAATCTGGCTGCTGCGTGGTTTTCTGGGTGACCCAATCGGAGGCTGGGCTTATGTATATTTCGATCTCGGAAGTTACGGGCTGTTGTGGATATTAACGTCGATTATGCTGCTCCGAGTGGCCTCTCGGCCGGGCGATGTCGGATTGAAACACTATCGACCGGCCCTTGTTTTCGGTGGGTTGGCTTTTCTATTGCAGAATACCGTTGATTTTTCGTTTTATGTTCCGGGCTTGCAGACGGTATTCGTGGCTTTAGTGGCCATTTTGCTGGCAGTGCCGGGCGAACAAAGGGTCTCCCCGGGAACAAGATGGGGGCTGCTCATGCCGCTGGCGTTGATGGCGGCGGGTCTGCTGTGGTTTCTTGTGGCCGTATTCGTGCCGGTGACTCGTTCGTGCCGATTTCTTGAACAGGCTAGACTTGCCCCGGCCGCACAGGCTGAAGATCTGTATAGGTCAGCGGCCCAAGCCGATCCGCTGGACCCGACGCCTTGGACCGAATTGGCTGCCTGGAAGGCCCAGGGAAAGGATTACCTTAGCATCACCCGGGCCATCGAAACCATGGAGCACGCTATCGCTCGGAGCCCCAAGAGTTTGGCCTTATATCGCTTCCGGGCGGAGCTGTACCACTATCGTTACCGCCATGCCGGAGGACCGAATACCGATCTATCGCAGGCTATTGCTGACGGACAAAAAGTTGTTGAATTGTATCCGGAATCGCCCGATGAACACGTCTTATTGGCGGATTTCCTGGCCAAGGCGGTTGTTGATCTGGGCCGAGAGGACTTACGCGAGCAAGCCGTCTGGCATTACCAGGAGGCTCTGCGACTGGATGAAGAGCGACCGGACTATGAGATTCGCCGTTGGTCGGGCCAGCGCCGTCGAGAGGTTCAAGAAAATCTGTCCCTGCTGCGGATTACGCTTTCCACGTCCTCGGCCCCGGTCAAGCATGCCAATCCCCACTCGGCGGGATAATGCCCCGTACAAGATACCTGGCAGGCCTTTTCCAATTAGCGGGGAACGACTAATCTATCCGCGTGGATATTCATGACGGACCCTCCGAGATAGTTTCTGCTTGCAAGGCGCGGCCATGGTGGGCTTCGCCCGGCTTACTGTTATTGGTAACCTTGGCCTTAGTCATTCTACCCCTCGCTCTCGAGTCTGTAGTAGCGTTGGCCATTGTCTGCCTGGAGGGGCCGATCTGCTGGCTGGTGATGGCTTGCGCGGCCATGGCCGGTGGTTGGGTACCGCAATTGCTCGGGCTCGGTTCAGCGCCTTGGAGATATCGACTCATTCTTGGAGCGGCTTTGGGTGTGGGGCTGTTGTCGCTGGCTACTCTGGCCCTCGGGGCGGCCGAGATGCTCGACAGATTGATAATCCTGTCGCTGGTTCTATTGCTGGCGGTGGCCGGGTTGATTCGTCTGGTTTTGGATCTGCGTGAGTTTTGTGCAAGGTCACCGAAACCGGAAGTGATATTGGCTGGATATCATTGGTTCTGGCTGTTGGCCGCGCCTTTTCTGGCTCTGATATTGGCCGCAAATACGCTGCCGCCCGGAGTTCTATGGGTGGAGGAGGCGGGGGGGTACGATGTACTCGAATACCATCTGGCGGTGCCGAAGACGTTTTATGAACAGGGGCGTATTACTTTTCTTCCGAATAACGTCTATAGCAACTTCCCTCTTAACGCACAAATGCTGTTTCTGCTGATGATGGTATTGCGAGGCGACGCGATCGAGGGGGCTTTTATGGCCCAATTCGCCAACGCTGCCTTAACCGTTCTTTGGGTCGCTGCCGCCTGGCTTGCAGGGCGGGAGTTTTCGCCCCGTTCGGGTGTACTGGCTGGTGTTCTCGCGGCGGTATCGCCGTGGATTGCATATCTGGCTGGTATTGCCTATGCGGAGCCGGGAATGCTGGCGCTGGGTATGGCTTCTCTGGCGGCGATGCTGCGCGCTGTTCGAACGGCGGAGCAACCTGGCCGTTGGGCCTTACTTGCCGGTTTGCTGGCCGGGTTGTCCTGTGGATTCAAATACACCGCCATACCACTTGTGGCTTTGTCGCTGGCCATTTTTCCTCTATTTCTCCAGATTGATCGACCTAGGC
>JAAYCU010000310.1 GCA_012729595.1 Phycisphaerales bacterium | reverse complement strand
GAAGGACGCCATTTTCACCAAGATCACTTTCTGAACGGGATTCCCTCGCAGGACCACTTATCCATAAACCACCGTCACGAACGAGAAAAATCGCCCACGTTGGCGCGCACCAGAGAGATCGCACCCGAAATCACTCGCAGGGGTCACTTGTTTCAACAGAAACAAAATAAGGAGATCGGCATGTTGAAATCGCAAATGAGTTTAAGTTGTCGCGTCGCCCTGGCGGGTATTCTGGCCTTGGCCGCCGGTCAATGGACGCAAGTCACCCAGGCCAAGGAACCCGCCGCCGTGGGCAAGAAATTACCCAACGGTTTCGTCCAGGGCGAGGTGGTCAGCTATTCGTATGTCCCGATCCACACCTGGACGCCGGAGGAAAGCATCGGCATCCTGCCTTACCTTTTCGAATACAGCCTGATGGCCTGGGACGGCAATCAACCGTTGGAAACATTTCACGCGGAAAATATCCGCCGCATCGACATCGCCAGCCAGTGGTCCACCGCCATCCAGCTCTATAACCGGTACAACTATTTTCACGACGAGATCATCAACCTGATGATCCGCTGCTACAAGAACCGGCAGCTCATCATTCTCAGCGCAAGCCCGAACCCCAAAAAACCCGAACAGAATCCTTTCCAGAACCTGATCGACATCCTGGAGGCCCTCTGGGTAAAGCGGGATATCGAGTTGGTCAACACGGAGGGCGACCGGGCCACCGGACGGCAGTTGATCAACAATATTCTGGCCGCCAAGATGGGTGACGAAGGCGAATGCGGCCTGAAAACCGAGGGATTGCGGAAATACTTCGATGATTTTGATCGGGACATCCGATTCCGCAAAATGGACGGCGAGCAACCCTTCCGGCACATCAAGAGCTGGTACAACATGTTCGGCTTCGCGGCCTTCGACTACCGTACCTGCCTGGCCGCCGAAAAGGAGGATGTGGAAAAACACAAGCGGTTCATCCTTCCGTCAAATACCCAGGCCATTGGCGTTGACGTTTACCATTACTGGTTTGTCGACAACAGTCCGTTCGACCCGGCCGACCTCTCCATCCCCCGGGAAAAGGTCCGGGCTCATTCCGATGAATGGCAGCGCTTGCGGACAAAGTATTACCCGGATGGGCTCAAGGTGCGCGTTTGTGACAACGGCAAGGATCCGAAAACGTGGATACCCGAATGCTGGAACGATACGCACGCCCTGCTCCAGAATATCGAGATGGCCGGAGCTAAAACCGCGGAGATGTGGTACATCGCGGTCACCGGCCAAATGGTCAACGCGGGAAAGGAAACAACCTTTACCACGCCCGTCGAAACGATGGACTCATATTACGATCACCTCAAGGCCGGTCCCTGGTCGGCCTTGAGCTGGTGGTACTTCGACCCCCAAAGCCCCGGCGGTCAGGGCGGCATGCACTATTACGACAAAACGCTCGTCCATTGCACGGCCGAAAACCGAAAAGGCACACTCTACTCACCAGAGATGCTCGACTACTGGCACACCGAGTTCGTCAAGTCCCGCATGCGCATGTTCAACGATGTGGTCTATAACCAGTTCGGCCATCTGAACGGTCCGACCCCGAAGCATAATCCTAAGTAGGAGATCGGCATGTTGAAGTCGCAAGCTCGTTTAAGTCGTCGCGTCGTCCTGGTGGGGCTGCTGGCCTTGGCCGTCGGTCAGTGGACGCAAGTCACCCAGGCCGCGGAACCTGTCGGTATGGGCCAGAAATTACCCAACGGCTTTGTTCACGGCGATGTGGTCAGCCACTCGTATGTGCCGATCCGCAATTGGACGCCCAAGGACGGTATCGGCGTCCTGCCTTATCTTTTCGAATACAGCCTGATGGCCTGGCACGGCGATAAACCATTCGAAGAATATCACGCGGAGAATATCCGTCGCATCGACATCGTCAGTAAGTGGTCCACCGCCATCCAGTTGTACAACCGATACAATTATTTCCACGACGAACTCATCAACCTGATGATTCGTTGTCACAAGAACCGGCAACTCATCATTTATAGTGCCGTCCCCAACATCAAAGACCCCGAAAACAATTCATTTCGAAATCTCATCGCCATCTTGGAGACCCTCTGGGCCAACCGCGACAAGGTGCTCGCGATAACCCGTTTTTGCAGGGACCTTTACAAGAAAAACCCGGAGGTGTATTCCGCCGATTACCTGTTCACGGACTACGTGTACGGGGGAACGGAAGAACAACTGATTGACAAACCCGACATCCTGTGCGAGACACTGGGGAGACTTATGGTTGCCCTTTGTGAAATCTGCTCCATCCCCGGGCGCGTTGTCATGAACGAGGTAAAAGCCGATGTCAGCGACATGTGGACGCGGGAATACCGCGCTTCCAAATGCGAGACAATGTGTTTTAACCCCAGGGAAATAACCGGGTTTCAGAATTACAGCCTTATGGATGCCGGGAAATACAATTACTCGCAACTTACCGCGAAAGAGGTAAGAGATGCCGGCTTGTTTACCATTAATGAAAAGTACAGTGATGCCTGCTCTAAGATATTCGGGTTAGCCAGCGATTGGGAAGAGAGCCACTGGGTCAATCGCCCGCTTAAAAAAGTCCCGCTGGTGTACAGGTGCGACGGCGCAAATTAGCTGACAGGATTAAGCGGCCAACGGATCGGATTATTTGACCCCGCGGTACCCCGCCGCTCTGTGCGCCTTCTACCCCGCCTCTGTAGATTACATCTGGGACCCCGCCT
>JAAYCU010000309.1 GCA_012729595.1 Phycisphaerales bacterium | reverse complement strand
TCGTGTGAAAATTCAACACTTGCATCTAAACCCAGGCATCTACAGGGTCGGTCTGTGGCTCGCTCAACCACCGGCAACGGTTTACGATTACATTGTCTCTGCTGTGAAAGTGGAGATACATGAACCGGAAGGTGCTGGGTTGGGTACAAAACCAATCAGCGACGGCCTCGTATCATGTGAGTTCGAGACCACTTATGAAATTCAACTCCCTTAACCCAGCCAGGACATCGGCCCATCTTGTTTGCCCGCACAATGGTTCCTCCAGCAGGCTCTAGATGAAAAGCGTTACTGAGAAAAGCCTAAAACACTGGCTAGTTGCCCTATTAATGGGCAGCGTGCTACTCGCGTCTCAGGTTTTTGACGCATTGGCGCAAGATGCCGCGACCGGCTGGACGCCACCTGTCAACCTCTCGGAAGTGCCTGAACTTATTTCAGACTCGCCTGTATTGCTGTGCGATCAGTACGAAAACCTCCACGTTATCTGGATGGAGAGAAGTGACGAGCGCACCTACTTCTACTACCGCCGCTTATCGGGGATGGTGTGGACTCCCCCAAATAGCATACTTGTTGCCGACTCGAACTGGTTTCTTGATGCGGTAATCGCCCCCGACGATACCCTCCACCTCATATGGTTTACGCTTGACGGCAGGGTTGAGTATTCATCCTCTCCACTTTTTTCAGCCGGAGATGCGCGTAGCTGGACTGTTCCTCTGACGCTAGCCGACAGTATAGGTGCTCAGCGCAATGTTCATGGCGGCGGCAATAGTCTGGCAGTGGATCGGGATAATCGCCTACATGTTATCTACAGCATCCCTGACGATCGTGCGGCGATGGCTCACACACTGCACTATATTCACTCGTCCGATGGCGGCCAGTCTTGGTCTACGCCAATTGCAGTCTTCTCGACTCGCGCTGAAGTTCCTATCAGTTTGTTTGGCGGCATTCAGGTGGATGGTGCCGGCCGCCTACACGTCGTCTGGGAGGAACGTTCGATCGAATATGGCCTCTATTCTCAGATTGGATATCTGCGATCGCGCGACGGTGGCCAAAGCTGGGATAATCCAACGGTCATAGGCCATAGTGAAGTGTCGCCTGGCGTGGCTATGCCGGGCATATTTGTTGCTGGCGAGAACGAAATACATATTACCTGGGATATACCCGATCGACTTCATCAATGGTCCCTGGACGGAGGAGAAACCTGGAGCCAGCCAACCATGATTATGCCGCTGGGCGCAGCATTCGGTGGCTTTAATCAGCTCGCATGGGACAACGCCGGAAACCTTCACGTCGTTTCTGCCGAGGGCAGCGGTGTGTTTCATGCAATTTGGGGTGGTTCTGCATGGAACGTCCAAGAGACAATAGAAGCGCGCCACCTTGATCCACACCAACAGCAACTGGAAGTGTGTGAAGGGAACAGGCTTCACGTTGTCTACGCTGACCGACTTGGCGGAAACGAAATTTGGTATTCGTCCCGGAAAATTGATGCCACACATCTAGCTAGTTTGACAATTCCTACACCTTACCCTGACTTCTCCGTCACACACGTCGCCGGGCAGGTAACTGACGAGTCGATGACGAATACGCTTGATGCCGCAAGCGAACCAGTACCTTATTCACTTGCTCGTTCCCGGCATTCAACTGGCATTTCTTCGCCGATCGCTGCCGCGACTTTGACCGCCCTGGTTATTGCGGCTGCGGCGTGGCGTGCTAGGAGCCGCTCTTCATGACAAGGATGCCGTCCGTCTCCGTAATCATCCCCTGCTATAACTATGCCCGCTTTCTCGAATGTGCCGTCTATAGCGTCCTGGCCCAAACCTTTGCGGACTGGGAAGCTATTATCGTGGACGATGGTTCGACCGACGATACAGCCTTAGTGGTCGCTGGGCTTAATGACCCTCGAATCAAGTACATTTTTCAACAGAATCGTGGCTTGTCGGCGGCGCGCAACACTGGTATCAGCGCTGCCCGGGCCGATTTGATCGCCTTACTTGATGCAGATGATTATTGGCACCCTGACTTCCTGCATAAGATGGTTCCACTGCTCTGGTCCTTCGATGACGCTGCAGCGGCTTACTGTGGTTACCATGTAGTAGATGAGTCAGGCAAAGTGGTTCGGTCCCCAGAAGCCAAAACCGTTCGACCGGAGTTGTTTTATGAAACAATGGTCTGTGAAGGTAACTGGCTGGCGCCTGCTGGTGTCGTGTTTCGGAAAGCAGCTGCGGAAGAAGTGGGAATGTTTGATGAGACGCTCCGAGCGTTAGAGGATGCAGATTTGTGGGAGAGGCTCTCTCGTCGACGGCCGTTTATCGGTCTGTCTGAGGCGCTCGTCTATTATCGACGCCATCACACTAACATGTCAAACGATCACGCACGCATGATCAGCAGCGATTTCCAGAAAAGTGTGAAAGCATTTGGCCCGCCTGATGGTTCTCCCTCGTCGTGGGCGCCGCTAAAGCGCCGTGCCTTTGCTCGCGTTTTTCGCACTGGTGTGAGCCGATACTTGGCTGATGGAAATCTTCCCGAGAGTGCCTCTTTCTACAGGAAACTATTATGGGTATCGCCTGATGAAGCACTGAGCGATGCATTGTGGGTGAGCCTGGCATTAGCGCAACTGCCCTGGGAGCGCCAGAATCGGCCAACGAAGGCTGATCTGGCAACGCCTGTGGAAAATGTCCTCTCGCTTCTGCAGGCGCTTTCACAGCAACATACGGGTGAGCCAGTGTCCGGTTGGCCCGTCCGTAGGGTTGAACGTGCTGCCTATCTGGGCCTTGCCCGTCTAGGTCTGGAGATCGACGATCGCCTGTCGTTCATCAGATGGTTTGGGCTTACTACAGCAAAACATCCGACTGCCATATTTTCTCTTTCTTACTGGCGTGTGGTTAAGCTCCTAATCGCAGGAGTAATCAGGCAGCTGTCTAGAGCATTCAAGTCAGCGTAGATATTCTAAGGCAGACTGGTTCTGAGGCCATCGAGACAGCGAGCCAAAGGCACATGTTCGAGGATAGCTACGTTAGGCCAATCGATGCAAGGTAAGGTATCGTGGCAGAAGCTAGCTTATGAATCCGGAGGCGCGTGGAGAACAGCTGGTTCAGCGGGTCGAACGGCGAGCACAATTGCTTCGTGGTCGCCTATTGACGCTGCGTGGAGTAGACGCCGGCGCCAGGTTTGGCGTTGGGGCTTCACTGAAAGTCGTCTATCCTGCATTCCTGCACGTGCAGAATGACGTGACTATTGAGGGACCCGGTTTTCTTCACTGTCTATCAATCGAAGGCGTCC
>JAAYCU010000308.1 GCA_012729595.1 Phycisphaerales bacterium | reverse complement strand
TTGATCGGCAGTCATGTCAGGTCTCCTGATAGTTGGTCCAGGAGAGCGCGCTCCCGAAATCATCACCAGGAAACCCATCGGATGGACTGACCCAAAAGCTTGAGCCATAATAGCGCTGTCGTATTAGAGTCCCGAGCATCGAGTTAAATAAGCGAGATATGATCGACGGCGCCGATGATGACGCTACGACCACGGCCAACTTAGTTTTTCGTTTGTCGCGGATTTTGGGAATAGCCGGCCCCCATGGCCAGTAAGCGAAGCAGATCAATCTTTCCATGAACTTTTTGGTGACGGCCGTCACCGAGCCGAAATTCATTGGCGAGGCGATGACAATTGCGTCAGACTGCTCCAGCTCGTCAAGGATCGCCCGCATGTCGTCCACGGTTGGACACTGCCCGTGCCTTTGGCCAGGCTCCTGAGTACACGCGCGGCAATTCGTACAATACTCGATGTGCTTATCGGTAAGATATATTTTTGCCACCTCGGCGCCGCATTCGGCGGCTGCCGAGAGAATCTCATCGACGGCCGAATCCGTAACGCCGCCCTTGCGATAACTACCCAGGATAGCGGTAATTTTCATAAGGCGTATTTCCTTGGCACTGCTTGTGTCCCCGCCCGATACATAGTCGGCGCCGCGCTTGCGTGACCATCATGGTCATGGCTACGGGCGGGAGGGCGGGCGGAAGATGAGCGGCTGCCGAAGCCGGATCGTTCGTCGAAAGCGAACAGATCGGAGTACCGTGCCTCAGGTTAAAACGGCCGACATCAGCCTCTCGCCGTTCTGTTCCAGCCACCGCACCTTACGGCAGATCATCTGCAAAAAGCGAAAACCCTCCATGCGTCCGAACGAGCCGGTGGCGGCAATGGGCGTGACCGCCTCGGCGACGAGAGCCTCGATCATCAGTTGGGGCAAGACCCGTAATTGTTCCGGAGCGGTCGAGCATTGTTCCTCATAGCCCTCCAGGAACTCGCGCCAGCGATCTTCGTCTACTTGCGGGGGCCATTGGCGCGGATCAATCGGTCCGCCGAGAATGGAAAACTGCAAAGCCCCATTGGCCAAATCGGTCACCGGCGGCAGGAGGCGGAGCGAATCGTAGTCGATTACCGCCTCGATCTCGCCCTCGTCAAAGAGCATGTTTCCCGGATGCCAGTCGGCATGCACGATCTGGCTCGGCCATTCGTAGAATTTCGCCTCGTTGATTTTCTCGGCGGCGGTTTCATAGGAATCGTACAGGGCCGAGACGGTGCCCAGCAGTTCAGTTTCCTTGCCGACAACGCTGTCATTCTTGCCGATGCTGGAGGGGACGCCGTTCA
The DNA here is from genome assembly GCA_012729595.1 of Phycisphaerales bacterium. Classification (GTDB taxonomy): domain Bacteria; phylum Planctomycetota; class Phycisphaerae; order UBA1845; family PWPN01; genus JAAYCU01. Next base: position 8,084 of record JAAYCU010000308.1, on the reverse strand, counting down.
GACTGGCCCGGACTGCGTTAGCGTCGTGATAACCCCGACGCGACGGCTCCCAATCGCTGTCGTAATCCTTGAGTAATTGATGGAACAGACATAGCACCCGGCCGGCGTCGTAAGTTTCCTCTAAAGACTTATCGAACGCCGTCCCGGGGACGAACTCGAACATCTCGTAAATCTGCTCCTGATGGATGACCATGGTGTCATCGTCGTCCCGAGTGGGAACCAGCCGGGGCAGAGGGAAGCCCTGTTCGCTAAGGTGGCGCTGTACGCTATGAGCGAAGGCGACCTTCATGGGATGGTCGCGGCCACGGGCTCGGCGTTTGAGGAGAAACCGCCCCTGGTCGGAATCGATGATAACTTTCGGTGACCGACGCGAGCCCTTGAGCTGCTTGTCTACCCGCCGAATAGCCCCGATGTCATATTGCTCCAGAACCGCGGCCAGCTCCTCGGGTTGAAAATCGGCTCTAAAACGGCTTGCCACCGAATGCTCCCTTGATATACGTGAGACGCATGGGTTGGCAGTATGCCAAGAGCAACTGCCTTTACCGTGCCGCGCTGCGTAGACCCAGCGCGGCAGCTTTATCTTATTATCCTAACGGGAGATACAGGCAAGTCAAACCGGCTGCGGGTCGGGGGGCTCCGTGAGGGTTACTCCGCGTTGAGGGCGTCTATCAATTGGCGTAATCGTCCTACATCTTTGCGGTTAAAATGCAGGGTGAGCCGGGCTTTCTCCGGCCAATGTCCTTCCTCGCCATCCAGAGGCCCAGGGAGTTGTTCGATTTGACCGCTATCCAAAATATCGGTGAACCGCTCGTTGAGCCGTGTCAGGGCAGCCGTGGGCAAGGGCTCGTTGATCCGCACAACCAGCCGATCATCCACGTAGCGGGCTGAATGATACCGCCGATAGAATCGGGTGATGTGGTCGGCGGCCTCCCTTGGGTCGTCGGTCAGCAGGAAAAGGTCCATGTCTTCCGGGCTGATCATGCCGCGTTGCAGTAAATCGCTGACGACGTAATCGCGCCAGCGTGACCAGTAAGTACCGCCCGGCGCGTCCACCAGGACGATCGGAACCAGCTCGGCTTTACCCGTCTGGATCAGAGTCAGGGCCTCGAAACCTTCATCCTGCGTCCCGAATCCGCCGGGGAACAGGGCGATGGCCGACGCTTCCTTGAGGAACAGAAGCTTACGCGTGAAAAAATAGCGAAAATGGACCAGTTTTGGATCTTCGGCGATGATCTCGTTGGTTTTCTGCTCGAAGGGCAAACGGATGGCGACCCCGAAACTGGCCTCCGCCCCGGCCCCGACGTGCCCGGCGCCCATGATACCGTCGCCTGCACCGGTGATGACCATCCAGTTTCGTTCGCGCATAAGGCGAGCAAAGGCGTCGGCCTGCAGGTATTCGGGGTGATCCGGCGGGGTACGGCTCGATCCGAAGATGCTTACTTTTCGCACATGACGGTAGGGAGCGAAGACCTTGAAAGCGTAACGCAGCTCCTTGAGAGCGTTGGTCAGCAGTTTCAAATCGCCACGGTCAACCTGGTCCCGGGCCAGCCGCGTGATGGTCACGAGCATCTGGGCCAACAGGTCGCTGTCCGGCCCGGCGGCGAACGCTTCAACAAAGGTTTCGATTGCCTGCCCCCGGCGCACTCGGTAGTCGGCCGTATGCTCATGATTTTGCTCTTGTGCCATGCTTGTTTCACTTTCCCCGGTATATGAAAAGATTACCAAAGTATAAGGTACCATGCCGGCGTATAATTGGCTATGGTCACACTACGGGCAAGTATGATCGTATGACCACGATAAGTGGGCAGTTGTTCAAGGTTGTCGCTCGAGTAATCACTTCGTCCGGGCAATGGTCTTCCACTTTTCAGCAGTGGTCCGTATCCGTTCATCTTTGGCTGTGTAGTGGCCCGTCTCGTGCATCCGTAATGTTCGATACCCCGGGCTCGCGGTTGGGGGAGGGGATGGTGCGTGTCGAAACGGCCATACACGGCCTCGGGATGCTGAAATTCACTCGGAGCTTGTCAGTTAATCCGTCGTTGAGGATGTTCTACTCTTGCAGAAGGCGGCGTACCGGTTCGAAGTAATCCTTATCCCAGGCCGGCCCGAGGCGGTCGGCGAGGGGGTCGGCGGCGGCCCGCACGAAAGCCTGCTCGTGTCGCTGGTCCCGATATTGATTGGCCAACAAGATCCCCAGGCCCACCACGGACAGCAGCAGCAGCGATCCGGCGGCGACAGACAGATTGGCCCGGGCATATACGCCGGCCGGCAAGCGGGCACGACGACGATACAGGAAATCGACCAGCGACCAGAACGCCGCGCTGACGAGGACAAAAACGCCGATCGAGGGGATCAGAATACGAAAACGCTGCACGACCGGTGGCGGGCGCCAGGAATCGTTCGGTACCGGCCATACCAGGGCCATCACTACCGTCGCCAACACCAGTAACGCAAGCAAGATCAGCAACCAGCGCGGTCGCCAACGATCCTCAAACCCCGCAGGCGGTTGCATGTTCAAGCGGGCAATGACCTTTACAACCAACGGTACCCATGCCGCCAGCATAATGCTGGCCGGTATCGTCGGGTAGGAAATCAGCCAGGTAAAGCGCCCAGGGTTACCGGTTACGAATAACACAAGGAAGACGAAGGGGACCAGGGCAACAACAGGGCTTATCAATCGTGCCGTGTTCGGCCGGTGCCAGCGCGGATGGCCGTCGTCCGGCGTATTGCTCAGTCCTGAGACCAGCAGCCATAGCAGACTGGCAAATGCAAAAACCAGCCAGGTAACGATGGTAATCACGGCCGCACACAGCGAGCGCATCACCAGAGTATGCTCATGGTTAGCCAGCGGCAGGTTGCCGGTGTGAGGCATGATGTTGACCCGCTCTTCGGTATGGTGGCCATGCCACCGGGGGTGAAATTCCTCGATAATGCGGGCGGGCTGTTCATGCTCAAGAGCTCGAAGCGTTTCCGGCAAGACCGGTTCGGCGGCCAGCAGGGCGACCTCCGGTATCGGCGAGTCCGTGACCAGATCGGTCAGCAACCGCAGGATCAACCGTTGCGCTTCGCGGGCGTCCTCAATTTGTCCTCGGCTCATCCACAAATCGGCGGCGTCCTTGAGGCGCTGGGTCAATTCCCTCAACACGGCGCGGTATTCGCCCGTGGAAAAGAAATCCATCGAGGCGGCGGCCCGGCGCGGTGACATGCCGTTGGCCGTCAGCGTGGTGTACATCGATTCGCGGGAGCGTTTGAGGTGTAAGCGAGCGGGGGGGGCGGTGATCAGTTGGCGGATCTCGCGGACCAACTGTGGATAGCCTTTCTCTGGTTGGGTGGCGGCCGCATTGGTCCGGCGAAGCAGGAGTAGTAAACGGCCGTAATCGTAGAGGCTGTTGCCGGAATCAATCTGCTTGAAGCGTGCAGGATCGAACTCGTCCAGACCCGGATCCGCCAGCAAGGCGAACGACTGTTGCACCGCCCAAATCCCCGGATCGTGGTACAGCCGCTGAATAGCCGCCTGCATGGCTCGCGCGTCGTCAAACCCATCAATCCGCGGAATCATCAAGCGGGTTTGGTGTACGCAGGTGTTGATCAAAGGCCAAGCCAGCAGGGCGAGCAGCAGGGAGACGACCAGACCGACCCAGGTTCCGGTGCGACGGATCGGGGCCGGCACGGCTATATGTTTATACGGTCTGGCATTTCTGGTTCGTGCGATGCGACTTCCCTCGAAACCCGGCCCACCAAAGGGCGGATCAACTCGCTACTTGGGCGATCATTTCCACTTCCACAGGGGCATTGAGGGGCAATTCGTTGACTCCGACGGCGGCCCGAACGTGCTTGCCGGCCTCGCCGAAGACGGCGGCCAGCAAATCGCTGGCTCCGTTGGCCACCTTGGCCTGATCGGTGAACCCCGGAGCACTGTTGACGAATACCCCGAGCCGTACAATACGGCGAATATGCTCCAGGCCCCCGACGGCCGCGGCCACCTGGGCCAGAGCGTTCAGGACGGCCGCACGGGCACACTCGGCCCCCTGCTCTAGCGATAAGTCCCCGCCGACCTTACCGGTGAACGCCAGGGTTCCCTCCCGCATGGGCAACTGCCCGCTGATATAAACCATCTCCCCGATTTGCAGATAAGGCACATACGAAGCCACCGGCGGCGGGGCCGGGGGCAGCGACAAGCCCATTTCCGCTAAACGTTGCTGTGGGTTCATGTTTCGGGTTGCTCCTCCGGAGTGTCGGTCGGTTCGACCATCTCGTCCTCGATTGCTGGATCGCTTGCGTCTCGCTCGTGCGACCAGCCCAGATCGACCTCTGCGATCTCGACCGCGTCGATCTTGCGGTGAAATTCGCTGTCGCCATCGCTTGTTTCTTCGTCCTCGAAGACAGCGTCGTCGACCGCTTCGACGATGGCCACCGGTTCCGGCTCTTTCTCGGAATCGGCCGAATCCTCCATCTCGCTATTCGATTCTTCCTCGGATTCGAGAATGGTGGTGATCGGCGTGGCATCGAGCAGGTGCACGATGATCGGGCTGGACACGTCGGGTTGATCGACGCGAACCCGTTTTTGCCGGATCAACTCGAGCAGGGCAAGGAACAAGCCGACCATTTCCCCACGAGTACGGCCCTGGAAAATGGTAGCGAAGGAGATAGCCGGGCCCTCGCGTTCCATGCGGTCGAGGATGTCGGCCGCGTGCAAGGTGATGGGGGTGTCATCGTAGATGACATCGTGGGTCGTCTTTTGCTTGCCTACCGAAGCGAGCAGTTTGTTGAACGCGGTCAACAAGTCCCAGATTTGTACGTCTTCAATGTCCAGCTGCTGTTCGCCGTCGTTGTCAAGTTCTACCGGTGGGCGGGCGAAGCGACGTTGGTGCTGGTCGGCCCGGTCAGACAACTGTCTGGCGGCCTCGCGGAAGGTGCGATAGGCCAGCAATTGCCGCACCAGATCCGCCCGCGGGTCCAGCCCGTCGTCGTCCTCGACTTCGGGTGGCGGCTTGGGCAAGAGCATTCGCGACTTGATTTCGATCAAAGTGGCGGCCATCACCAGAAAATCGCCCACCAGGTCAGGATTCAATTCCTCCAGCAGCCGGGTGTAGGCCAGGTACTGCTCGAGGATGCGAGCGATGGGGATATCGTAGACCTCCACTTCCTCCCGCCGAATCAGATAAAGCAGCAGGTCCAACGGCCCGCTGTAAGTATCAAGCTGAATCTTGTATTCCGTCATGGCGGCATTTTAACGCCAACCCACGAAACAAGTAAGCGGTCGTCCCAAAGGTCTCAAGGTCTAATGCCCGCGTGCGGTGATAGCTTTCCCAATACCCTGGGCCGACCATTGTTCGGACCGGCCGTGCCGGGCGACATAGTCGCTCCACAACTCGAACCAGTAGGCCAGAAATTGGTAAGGTTGCCAGTGTCGATAATATTTCTCAACGGAGGCGGGAGCGAATTTCCGTCGGGGGTGCTTCTCTTTGAAGAAGCGGACCATTTCCGTGTCTACGGCCAACCGATCATAGCGGCCGAGTAGCATGGTTATATGCGCGGCGGCATAGGGGCCGATGCCTTTGCATTCACGAAGGAGCCGCATCAGGTCTTCGCTGGGGCCGGTGAAATTCGCGATGGCCGATAGATCCATTCGTTCCTCGGCGATGTCCCGGGCCAGCCGATGAATGAAGTCCGCACGGTAGCCGAGCCTGGCCTTGCTTTTCAATTCGGGCGCGGGGATACCAGCCAGACGTTGCGGGGTGGGGAAGCCGCGGCTTGTTCCGTCGGCGGTCGGTATGCCCCAATGTTCGACCAGTTTATCAACCATGTTCACCGTGTGCGTCCAACCGACATTGCAGGTGCAGATTACCTTGACTATGTCCTCGAACAGCGTCGCGCTGCGTAGCAGCCGACCGAAACGGATCCGGCCGGCCGGCCGGTGGGTCGGCGATTGCCGACAAAGGGAATGAAAGGGGGATAAATCCTCATCCAACCGAAGCATACGTCGGACCGCCAATCGGATCATGGCCCGTGCGTCTTTACGTATTGGCTCGTCGCTACGCACGATTACCATAGCATCGGGCGCTCTGATCATTACCGCGACGGCCGTAGAGTCATCGATCGTGATGGTGGTGGCGAGCCGCTGCCGCCTGGGATCCCAATGATTGGGCGCAAGCATGAAGAATCCGTGTGTACATACCGCGCTGAGAAAAGCGAAATCCATCGGGGTAGCCATAACGATACGCATGGGCACCTATCATAACGACACGCTTTTTGTTTCGCCCGTCCACGGCGGTAGGCGTACGTGATTGATGCGTACTTACCGCCCGTATCTATTCTTGCGGAACGGATCAATCATTCGCAAATCCGCCCGCATGGTCGGTAAGCTGATTGCCGCTCCGGCACAATACCGCTAAGGTAAGCGGTCGAAAGCCCTGTTCCGATATTGCCAGCCGGGCAGAAGGGTTTACCAGGAATGGAGTGAAGAACACCATGAATGTTGAGCGGGGGCATGTGGGTACCCGTTATGTCGTGCTGATATCCTCGGTAGCCGCGCTCGGTGGATTGCTGTTCGGCTATGATACCGCGGTCATTTCCGGGGCGATAGGGTTCGTGCAGGAGCGGTTCGAGCTGGATACCGATCAAACGAGCTGGGCGGCCGCCTGCGCGCTGGTGGGTTGTATGATTGGGGCTGCTCTGGCCGGCCAATTGGCCGACCGTCTTGGCCGCAAGAAAGTCCTTTTGTTCTCCGCTATTCTGTTTACCGTCTCGGCCTGGGGGTCGGCGGTCGCGGGAAATCTGAACCAACTGGTGTGGGCCCGGATTCTCGGCGGACTGGGTATCGGCATGGCCTCCATGACTTCGCCGCTTTATATCGCCGAAGTTTCTCCGCCATCCATCCGCGGCCGGCTGGTTTCCCTGAATCAATTCGCCATTGTCTTCGGCATGTTGGCGGTTTATTTCGTCAATGCCTGGGTGGCGTTGTGGGGGGATGATACCTGGAACATCGCGACGGGCTGGCGGTGGATGTTCGGCTCGGAGGTCATCCCGGCCGTCTTATTTCTGGTCCTGCTGTTTCGGGTGCCCGAAAGCCCGCGGTGGCTGGCCAAGCAGGGGCGGGACGCCGAGGCGCGGACGATACTCGGTAAAGTCGGCGGAGCCGAGCATGCGGCCGCGGAAATGGAGGAGATCCGCAGCGCGTTGCTGGAAGAAGAAGGCACTGTGAGACAACTGTTTTCCCCGGGAATCCGCAAGGCGCTTCTGGTGGGCATCGGCCTGGCCATTCTGCAACAGATTACGGGGATCAATATCGTACTGTACTTTGCTCCGGAGATTTTCAAAAAAACCGGCGGCCTGTCTGCCCAAGCCATCAGCGATACGGTGTTCGTTGGGATCGTTAATTTAATTTTCACCGTGGTAGCGGTCTGGGTGGTGGATAAAATCGGGCGCAAACCTCTGTTGATGATCGCCTCGACCGGTATGGGGATATCGCTCTTTTTGTTAGGACGGGCATTTATTCAAGAACAGTTCGGGGGGGTCTGGATCCTGCTTTTCGTTCTGCTTTATGTCGCGTCCTTCGCGGTGGCCATGGGCCCGGTGGTCTGGGTGGTGATGTCCGAGATCTTCCCCACGAAAATACGCGGGCGGGCCATGTCCCTTGCCACGGTATGCCTGTGGATCGCCTGTTTTCTGGTGTCCCGGTATTTTCTACTCTTGTTGGAACGACTCGGCGGTTATGCGTTTTTCATCTACGCCGGGATGTGCTTGGTCTCTTTTATTTTCGTAGGTCTGGTGGTTCCGGAAACCAAGGGGCAATCGCTTGAGGAAATCGAGAGAAGCTGGCTGGCCGGACATAAGGGGACGGATAGATGACCAGTAAAGAACGCTTGACGGACGCCGCGAACCGCACGTGTATTTACCCGCAAGGCGACCAAACCGCTCCGCCAAGCGGGATGATGCCCGAGGGCGGTTATTTCTTCGATACTCAAACTGACCGATTTGGTGGCTGATGCGGCTTGGCGCGAATAAAAAGCGGTGTTTCTGGCCGATGTATGTTGTGAACAGCAACACACCGGAGAACACCGCCATGTTCACTATCGACCGCATCC
>JAAYCU010000307.1 GCA_012729595.1 Phycisphaerales bacterium | reverse complement strand
TGCCTCCTTGCATAACTTGGGTTGATCCTTGAACCTACCCATTTATACGCAAAACCAAGGGCATTTCGAGTACTTTTTTCAAAAGAATGCGCGAAAATCCTTCGCGCTACGCTTGATCAGGGACTAGGCTTGCGGCGAGTGCACCTGCAATGAATGCGCTGAACATTTCAAGAAGGAGTGTTATATCCTGCGGAAGGCCGTCTTCAGTTGATAAGAAGATTGAGGCAGGAATCGCAATTATGGTTCGTACAAATAGCCCTCCGAGAATGCCGATTATGATTGCAAAGAAATTCTTCAATCCTCTATATCGTTTTTTGTATGGAGCGGAGGAAGCGATCTCAGGATAGAATAGACTACGCTGAAGCAAGGTATTTTGTGGATACGAATCATTATCTTTGACAAGAATATTTTCTCCACAAAAAGGGCATTCCATCATCCCGTCGATCACATCATCGGCGAAGAAGCTTGTTCCACAATGCGCACACTCGATAGGATTACTTTGTTTATCGTCATCTTTAAACGCGTCATCTCGCCTCATCGGAAGCAGACTCCTTTTCGTGGTCCCATTCCGGCTGATCGTCCAACTCACCCAACAAGGCTTCCTGGGTGGCCGTAATGTCTTCCGGAGTAACCTCAGTGATCGCCGCGGCGTCCAGATATTGCCGAACCGCTTCCGCGACGATGTCGTCCAGGGCCTGCGCGCGTTGCGAGGCGACACGACGAAGCTCATTCTCAAGACATGGAGAGATTTGTATTACCATACTAAAATAATTATATCATCGCCGACCTATTCGGGGGACACCATACTCATTTCTTGCCCTCATGCCAGGGTCACCACTGGTATTGGCCTTGTCGGCCTTCTTTCGCGGCCTTCCCGGACATGAATACCATCACCCATTATCCACCCTTCCACCTGCACCCCTTTGACTTCATAGCCCCTCTGACGGAGCGAAAGCGCCGATTCCAGGGCGACTTGACGTCCGCGGGGTTCCGGACGCCGGCCGGTTATTGGAGGTCAACCATATTTCGTCCGCCGAAGGAAAGCGTATCCCGAGCACGGCGGATATGCAAGAAATATCCGCCCGCGGAGATGAAATAGTCTTGTAACCGAGAGGGATAAAGCGGCCGCCTTGTGCCATCCGTGATTCCCGAAGCCGGCAAGTTTGTCCTTCGTCGTCGCCCCGTCCCTTCGTCTCTCCGTCTCTCCATCCCTCAGTCTCCCCATCCCCCACTCCCCGTGTCTCCCCCTCGCTCCCTTTCCAATTGCCTTTCCACCTGTTCCACCCGTTCCCTCTCCCATGGTTCACCCGAATGTGTTATACAACTGAACACTCAACCCCGCCCCTCCCGCGCGCCGGAGGAACTCTAATGGCCACGACAAACAACCTCGCATTCTACCGCCTACCTACGAATCCCTTTTTTCTTCGGCGAAGCCGCCCTTTGGCTTCTTCCTTGTTGACCATCGCCTCCGTGCCTTCCGTGTACTCTGTGGTAAAAACACAAAAGCGCCAAACAAAGCCAAATGGCTCACAAATGGTTGTAACCGCTCATGAAATAAGGAACTATGATTAATAGTGCAAACTAACTTAATGGTCTTGAAATGGACGAGCGCGGGCCATTCACGCCACCGCTTGCGGATGCGGGATGGGTTGCAAACGGGCCGGACGAAGTTCCGCGACTACCTTGTCGGTATCATCCTCGGGGATAAAGTTCTTCCCCTTGCGGGTCAGACGGGCTTCATAGCTACGCTTGCAATCCGGCTCGGCCACCCAAAGACGCAGGTCCAGATGCCCGCGATCCGCTTCGTAGGCCAAAACTTCCGCATCAATTATCCGGATTCCATCCGTCTCGTCCTCGCCGGTAATAAGACAAGGACCGTCCGCATCTTTCATAAAAGCCAGACGCAAGGGCAATTCGCGTACGGGCTGGTCGAACCGCTCCGGCCAGAAGCATACCCGACCCATCCACAGACCATGCAACGACTCAAACGACCATTCTTCGTCGGTCTCGCTGATCGGATCGACCGCGTCCTCACCCTCATCATCGTCGTCATCGTCCTCCGTGGTCAACTCAAAAAGTTGTCCCACGGCCTCATGGCTTGCGGTCGAGCCCGGACAGTAATCATAAAATTCCCGGACCAGCAGCAGCGAAATGGGCAACGCAACGGCCACCCAGCGGTAGTCGCCGAGATACGCGGGTGTGGCCAGACCGTAGGCCACCACCGTCACCACGATCGCCAGCAGAATGATCAGGAGAATGGCCTGACGCATCAGACGGAAACTCCGCTTTCGGCCGACTGTTGGATACGCTCATCCAAACGATCCGAAAGATTATTGATCGGACGGGGTGGAGCGATCTCCGCCCCACGCAATGCGCGCAATGGATCGAGAGCCCGGACAGAACGCTCGGCCACCGCGGCCGGCGAGGGCCGGCCCTTGTCCGCGGATTCACGCAACCGCTCCAGCAATACCGGCGAGCGACGGGCCTCGGAGGCCAGTTCCCGGCGCAACTCCATCAGTTTGTTCGCGGCGGCGTCGGCCAGCACGCGCTCCCGGAGCAAACCGCGCCTGGCCGCCTCCGCTTCCTTGCGTTCCTTCTGGATGACCTCTAACTGCCGCCCAAGCTCGGTGGCCACCTTTTCCGCCCGCTCGGCGCTGTTGTTCAACTTCTGTAACTGCTCGTCGGACCGGCTCAATCGCTCGTCAACCTCCTGGACGCGTTCCGCGCAGCGGTCCTCTGCCCGCTCGGCGTGTTCACGAGACTGCGATACCTCCAACGTAACCGCCTTGACCGCTTGCAACTGTTCCCGCAACGAGGCCAGTTCAAGTTCCGCCTGCTCCCGGAGTTCCGCGGTTTGTCGTCCGGCCTGGCCAACCGCCGAAAGGTCCGCCGAAAGCTGCTCGCGTAGACCATCCGCTTGGCGCGTTGCCACGGTCAGAGGTTCAAGTCGGGCCTCCGCCGTCCGCGCGGCAGACTGCAAGGTGCGACACTGCCCCCCGACTTGCTCCAGCAGTGCCCGCAGGGCGGCCTGCTGCTCCTCCAGTTCCTGTAACGGGACCGCATCGCACAAATCAACCGCCCGATCGCAAAGATGCCCAAGCTGGTCAGAAACCATCCGGGCTTCGCCGATCTTACCGTCGAGCGCCTGCCCCTGCTGCTCGGCCTGCATATTCAGGCGGTCCGCCAACGCTTCCGCTTCCCCAAAGCAGGAAGCGAACGCCTGCGCGTGCGATTCGGCCTGGGCGGATAGTTGGGCCGCGCTTGTTTTGACCTGTTCCAGTCGGGTCTCCAACCCGCAAGCCTGCTCTCCGAGGCGGGTACTTAGCTGCTCTGAAATCGTTCGCGCGGATTCCACGCCGGCCCGCAAGGCCTCCTCCTGCTGCCCTCCGCATTCGAGCAGATGCGCAAGCTGCTCCTCGATCTCTCGTTGTTGCTGCGTAATACTTGCCCGCTGTTGGTCCGCTACCTGGGTCAATTGTTCAGTGGCCTGGCGGGCCTCGTGGAGCCGGCCCTGCAATTCCAGGCCCTCTTCGCGCAACAAGGCGGCGATCTGGGCGGCGGCCTCGGTGGCTTTCTCGATCCGCGTGTCCAGATGACGACCACGTTCGTCCAGTTGCGTACAGAGCGTGCCGGAAATGTGCTCGGCTTCCTTGATCTGGACGCCCAGGGTTTCGGCTTGGTCTTCCACCCGGCCGGTCAACGCCTGTGTCGCCCGTTCGGCTTGTTCGATCCGCTCCGCCAGGGCCCTAAGTTTACGGCCGGCCTCATCGGAAAGGCGGTCATAAACTTCACTGTCGGCCCGGGCGGTTTCGAGCACGCCATGCAAATCCGTTTGGGTCTGGGCCGCCTGTTGGGCACAACCCTCAAGGCTTTCGGCCTGCCGAGCAGCCTCCTCGATCCGCTCGCACAATTCCCGGACTTGCCGCTGACCAGCGGCGGTAAAGGTTGCCGATTTCTCCTCAAGACCTTCCAAAACCTGGCGAAGCTCGCCCAGTTTCTCGTCCGCCGAGACCCGCGACTGGTTCAGTGCTTGATCGAGGTGCGTTGCCCGGCAAGTCGAATCGTAAACCTGCCCACGCACCGCCTCGGCGGCTTCGGTCGTAGCCCACAACTGCCCGCATTGCTCCGCCGTCCGCTCCAGAAGATGCTCGATTTCCCGTTGTTTGTCGCACAACGCCTCGCGGACTTGCGGCCCGCAGGTTTCTCGGGCCTGCTCGGAAAGTGCGGCCAACTGGTCATAGGCCGTTCGCGCATCGGCAACCTGTTGCCGCAATACTTCCGCCGATTCCACCGTCTCCGTAACCAATTCCTGGGCCACGTCCTTGGCCTCGCCGATCCGCACATGCAGGGTCTGTTCCTGTCGGTTAGTCTCGTCGGCCAGCCTCGCTGTCAGGGTGGCGGCCGTGGTGATGCCGCTCCGCAATTGACGAGCTTGCTCATCCGAGCGAACGGCGGCGGCGGTCAGTTCATCAATTCGAGATCGAACCTCGGCGGCTTGTCCACCAATTTGCTCGGAAACATGTCGTCCGGCGGCCTCGGCCTGCTCGATGCGGTCGGACAGCGCGTTACTCTCCTCCTCGAATTGCCGAATCAGTCGTTCGGCTACCGACCGGGCCTCGGTCATCCGCTCATCGAGGTCGGCCAGTTGCCGTTGGGCGTACCCGGCAAGCTCGTTGTACAGATCGGAACAGGCCCCGGCGGTGTTAAGCACCTCACGCAGGGATTCCCGCGCCGTCTCGGCGGTCTGGGTCTGTTCGATGAGTTCCTGCCTGCACGTCGCGGCCGTCTCCGTCGCCGTTGCCAGCCCGTCGCCCTGCGCCGCAGCCCGGGCAAGCAGGTCCAGCAACTGCCCGTACTTGCTTTCCAGCAGCTCCAACGCCTCCGGACTGCATATTTGCCGAGCCAACTCGTTCAATTCCGCCATGCGCGTGGAAAGCTGCCCGGCCTGTTCCGTTCGGCCGGTCAAATCCTGGATTTGGCCCTCAATGGCTTGGCTCAGTTGCCGAAGCGTATCTGCCTGCCCGGCCGCCTGGTTTGTCCCTTCTTCCACTTGCTGCAGCATCCGCCCGGCATGTTCACTGATCTGCCGAAGCTGCTGTATACCTTGAGCCAGATCCTGCAACCGCGCCGTCAGTTCCCGCTGTTGGTTCTCGGCGGTTTCGGACAGAATTTGCGTCTGTCGGCCGCACGCCTCCGTTGCCGCCCGGGTCTCGGCGGTTTGTTTGTCAGCCGTGTCGATCGCTTCGCGCAACGCCTGATGCTGCGCCCCGCCTTGTTGTGTAGCCGCGGTCATCTGCGCGTGCAACCCGGCCGCCCGTTCCGTGACACTCTGCAACTGATCCCGTTCCCCGGGCGCCTGCTCCAGCAAGACGGCCAATTCCTTGTTACGTGTCGCGGCTTCCTCGATCTGTTTCGTGCTGGTCTCCAACAGAATATGCGTTTCCCGGCCGCACGCTTCCGCAGCTTCCCGGGCCTCGATGGCCTGCTCGCGACCAACCCGAACCGCCTCAAGCAAAGCCTGATGCTGCTCAGCGCCTTTCTGCATCGACACGGCCGTCTGATCACGCAGCGACACGGCCACTTCCGTAACCGCCCGCAATTCGCCGCCTTCCTCGCGGAGCCGTTCCCGCAACCCCTCCATTTCCCGCACCTGTTGCTCCATAATGCTCATGGCTTCAGGACCGCAGACGGTGGCAGCCTGGCTACAACATTCGGTCAACCGACTCGTAACCGGTTCGGCTTCGCGGAGCATCGCTTCCAGTGCCTGGGTCTTGTGATCCGCGGCTACCGTGGCCCCCTCGGCCGCAACTATCGCTTCGCGCAACGCCTGATGCTGCGCCCCGCCTTGTTGTGTAGCCGCGGTCATCTGCGCGTGCAACCCGGCCGCCCGTTCCGTGACGCTCTGCAACTGATTGCGTTCTCCGGGCGCCGCTTCCAACAGAACCGCCAATTCGCGCGTGCGTATCGCGGCTTCCTCGATCAGCTTAGTGCTGGTCTCCAGCAGTACATGCGTCTGCCGGCCGCACGCTTCCGCGACTTCCCGGGCCTCGACGGTCTGCTCTCGACCAACCCGAACCACCTCGAGCAAAACCTGATGCTGCTCAGCGCCTTTCTGCATCGACACGGCCGTCTGGTCACGCAGCGACGCGGCCACTTCCGTAACCGCCCGCAATTCGCCGCCTTCCTCGCGAAGCCGTTCCAGCAACCCGTTTATTTCCCGAGTTCGCAGCTCCAGATTATTCATGGCTTCCGGGCCGCAAACGGCCTTTGCCTCCCGGAAATACTCGACCAACCGACCTGTCGCCGGTTCCGCTTCCTCGATCGCTGCCTTCAGTGCCTTGGTTTGCTGGTCCGCCGTCGCGGCAACCGCTTCGGCCGCACCGATTTGTTCCTGCAACATGCGGCAACGCTGCCGAGTCTCCTCGGCAAAGCTCTCGGCCGTTTTTTCCACCTCGATCATCCGACGGCTGAGATTACGAGACTGGGCGTCGGCTTGTTCATCGAGGTCGCGGGCGATCTTGCGGGCTTCGTCAGCTTGCTGCTGAAGCAGACGAAGATGACGCTCCAGGTCTGCACAGGCCGCCTCCGCCTTACGCGTCTGTTCGGCGGCCGTCGCCGTGCCGGTCTCCAATGCCCCCCGGGCCTGCTCCACCTGACGCCGCAACTCGGCATGCGTCTCGGCACATCGGGCGGAAACCTCCGCCGTCAAGTCCCCCACTCGCTGCTGGGCCTCGCTCAGCGTCTGCAACGCCGCCGGACCACAGGAGGCCATCGCCTGCTCGTAAAGGGCCGACAATCGCTCCGACGCTGCCTGCACTTCACGCATCCGCGTATTCAACAGGTGAGTATGCTCTTCTACCTGAATCGAAAGACGGCTCGGCAGGTTCTCGATCTGATCCACTCTACTCTGCCATTGACGGCTCTGTTCGATGATCTGACCGGTCAAGTGTTGCGATGCCGACCGGGCCTGCTCCTGCAGAAAGTCCGCCTGCTCGGAAACCTGATGGATCAACCGGGCCAGCGTGGACTCCGCCGCCTCGGTTGCCGAGGCCAGATCCTGTTCCTGCCGCCCCGCCGTGGCGATTTTCTCGTCCAGCCGATGCGAGCAGCTCAAAGCCTCGGACAAAACCGCGTCAGCCTGACGAAGAGTGTCGCTCAGATGCGCGGCTCGCCGATCACTCTCCCCGATAACCGTCCGCAGGGCCTCCAGCCGTTCCTCCAGACGCTCCAGAAGTGTCCCGGATTTCTCGTTCTCCTCCGAGACCGCCTGCCGGCAAAACTCGGCCCGCCCCGTGACATCGTTCAGACTTTGCTCCCGACTGATCGCCCCCTCCGCCGCCTGTCCCAGCCGGGCCAGCAGATCCAGGGCGTCGGGCATGATCCGCTCGGCCTGGCGACGCAGGTCGTCCAGCGAGTGCCGCCCGTCGGAAACGAAATGCTCCAGCGAATGCGTGCATCGCTCCGCTTGCTCCAACAATATGCTGATCCGATGGGCAGCCGAGGAACTCTGCTCGGTCGTCGCCCGGGCCTTCTCCGATTCCTCCCGGACGCTGGCGTTGACCGCCTGCACTTTCTGTATCGCGTCCTCGATTTCCCGTACCGCCTGGTCGCGATAAGCGTTCAACTCGCCGGAGACGGTCAGTACTTGGTCAATCTGCCCCTTCAAGTCCTGGGCGATCGACTCCGACGTTCCCCGGTGCTGGTCGCCCATCCGAGCCAAGGCCTCCACCCGCTGCTCGAATTCCCGCAACCGGTCGCGATATTGTTCGTCGAGTTGCTTGGCTTGGTCACGGTACCGCTCATTAAGGTCGCCGATTTTCCGGTTCAAGTCCTGCACGATACCGTCCGCGCTATCCTTGGCTTTACGCAGACGAGCCGCTACACGTCGGCCTTCAGCAAGTACATTATCGAGACTGGCAACTCCTTCCCGCGAGGCATGTCGGGCATCGGCGGCGGCCCGCTGAACCCGCTCCAATTCTTCAATGGCGCCGGAGATATTGTTCAACAGGGTGTGGACTTCGTCGGCCCGCCGGGTTGCGTGACGCGTGGACTCCTCCAGGCGATCGGCCACCTCGGACCCACGGTGCAGCGCCCCAGTCAATTGCTGGCTCAGACTATTACTAAGAATGATCTGAGCCTCGCTTGGGACCGCGCACGAAGGCGCGACCGGGGCTTGATCCCCCGCGAATATATTGCCCGAAATGACTGTCGGACGCGTCGCCTGCCCCCCTGGGGACGCTTCGGTCGGGGCCGAACTCCCGATCTGCAATGACATCATTTCCTTGATACACGTGTTGACTGTCGTCCGATCAACCGTTTTTAAGCCAGCACTATAGGCCGCCAACAGGGCATTGTCCGCGATCTGATTGATCATCCGCGGGAGCCCTCCTGAACGATCATGAATCAGATCGAACGCCTCAGCCGTAAACAGCTCTTTCTCCCCCGCCCCGGCAACGGACAGGCGATACCGGAGGTAATGCCTAGTCTGGTCACGCTGCAATGGTTTTAACTGACAGGAACAGAAAATCCTTTGCCGCAACTGCTCAAGATGCGGATGTTGCAACGTACGAGCCAGTCCAGGCTGACCGGTCAGCACGATTTGCAGTAGTTTGGAAGAATCCTTTTCGATGTTCCCGAGCATACGCAGATGCTCGAGCGTCTCGGGGCTCATGTTCTGGGCTTCATCTATCAATGCAACTACGCAACGGTTTTCGTCGTTGCGTGCTTCCAGAAAGCCGCGTAACCGATCCAGCAACTCACCGGTTGTGTGTCCATGACGACAACGGATTCCGAATTCGCGACAGAGGGTTACGAACAATTCGTGGCCGTTCTCCGGTGTGTGTAATAAGGTGGCCGCCTCAGCATCGTGTCCTAACGCCCGTAAAAGCATCAGACCGAGAAGAGTTTTTCCGCAGCCCGGCTGACCGGTGACTACGGTAATACCACGTCTCTGGGTAACCCCGTAAATCAATGCGGCCAATGCTTCCTCGTGCTCGGCCGTTTGATAAAAAAACAACGGATCGGCCGTATTAGAAAACGGCATGCGTTCGAAGCCAAAATACTCGCGGTACATGAATACAGACCCTCAGCAAGGACCGATATCAGCTTGGTTCATCGGTCAATGCCGGGGGCAACCGAAGTTATTAGACGTTTGATAATATATGCCCGCGGGGCATGGAAAAAGATGAAATAACGCAACTGACTGACAGAACGGGCTTTACCGCATCGGGGTCGTCCCCGAGTAATCGGCCGAACCCGCCTCCGGCCGGTCCTATAACCCCATCCCCGCCGGGTTTTGCCCTTTTGCAAAGCTCCGTAAAACAAACATCGCCCGACCAGCGGCCGGGCGATGTTTGTTGTCGAGCAATACCTGACCGGGGGAATCAGACCCCCATGAACATACCCGAGACGAGACCGGAAACCAGCGTGGGAATCAAACTGGCCATCATCGAGACCATCATTTCGCTGCATCCGGTCGTTTGCAGTAGCGTTCCACCGCAGAGGAAAACGAAAAACAGTTTTTTGACAGAACTCCGATTCATGATCGGCTCCTTATTAATAGTTGGACGTTACGGCTTAGCAGATCCACCCACCGATCGACGCGCCCGGACCGGTATAAAGGTAATATCGGCTTTCCGCCGCCCATTCCTTTGAGATTCCTTGACCCGACGATATCCTAATACTTCACAAGCCTTTACAACACGATAAAGGCTTTGAGCTTTAATCACCTTCATCAGCAGCCATATTGATACAGGCCCCTGGAATTGTACAGGTTGGATCGATACTCCAATCGGGGTAGTGGTCGATAAACAGCCAATCGTATTCGTACGGATTACCATTCAGCAACGTACCCATGGGATTGAAATTTTGGGCGATGGCCCTCCATCCGCCGCAATTCGTGGCGTTCAGCGTCCCACCCAGAACCACAACCAATAGCAACCGCCACAGCTTTCGCAGAATCCTCGATGACTTCATGTATTCGCCCTGCCTTTTCACCATCTCGCTTCATGCATCCGAATAATCGTTCCAATCGTTGGGCTACTCTACTGCATCGGCCTCTGCATCATCCTCATCCAGGACCGGCACAACACAATCCGCCAGCAGCGGGTTTTCCCCACACGGATCGAAAGCGCCGCCCGCCCAGGGCTGTTCGCAATCGAGAAAATAGCACACGTCAATCGAGTCCTGAATTCCGTTAGCCCAGTACTGCTGACAACTGGTGTTAAACCCCACGTTACCAAAACCACCCGCGTAAGGGCCGCTCAAGTCCTCCCGGACATACCAAGGCATGGCCACCAGGGTGGCTCCACCGATCAAAACGATCCGGTTAAGCCAACGATACGCACGCTTATACATGGGACGCTTCCTCCAGGGTTATTTCCTGCACGGGTTGGGGAAACGGATCACTTTCACCAGGGATGAATCCCGCACCGAGATTTCCTGCTTCCTGGCCGCTACAGTATAAAGACCACCACCTGTCACTGCAACCGTCAACACCACCGGCGAAAAATCGTCGAGGCCCTACTTATGCACCGTCTGTCCCGGAATTCAATACTTGTGGACAAACCACCGGCCTGCCATTTCTTAACAAAATAATTCATTTATGGTAAAATATATTCACCTATAGCATAATCGTCGTCAATCAGGTCAGCCGACCCAGGGCCCTGAAATCGGTTCGAAGACTCTGGTACAACGAGCGATAAATGGGATAAAGCCGGTCGTAGACACGGGCGATTTTCCGGTCAGGCCGCAGTGTTTCGGTAACCTTGATGGCGGCTGTACAGGCTTCCGGCACGCTCGAATAGACCCCCGTGCCTACCGCCGCCAACAGGGCCACGCCCAGGGCACCGCCTTCCTGGGTATTGATGGTCACCGCCTTGGCCTTGTACATGTCCGCCTGCATCTGCCGCCAGAATTTACTGGCCGACCCGCCCCCGCTCAGGCGGACCTCGCTGATCGGAACCCCCCGGCCACGCATGATCTCGATCTGGTCGCGCATGCCGAAGGTGATCCCCTCCAGAACCGAACGGACCAGATGGGCGCGTCCATGCCGCACGGTCAGGCCAACCCATACCCCCCGGGCTTCCGGATCGGGATACGGGCAGCGCTCACCGGTCAGGTACGGCAGGAAAACCAATCCCTCGCATCCGGGTGGGGCGGATTCCGCCTCCTTGATCATCTGAGGGTACAGTTCGCCGGGGTCACGTTTGGCCTTGACTGCGGCCTTGACCTGCTCGGCCAGCAGGGTATTGCGTAACCACTGGAAGCTGCCCCCGGCCGACAACATACACCCGAATACGCACCATTTGCCCGGTACGGCGTGGCAGAAGGATTGCAAATTGCCCTCTTCGTTGGGCACCGGCCGATCCGCATGGGCGAAAACCACGCCGCTGGTGCCCATCGTGGCCGAGACAATCCCCGCCCGCACGATTCCGTTACCCACCGCGCCGGCCGGCTGATCGCCCGCCCCGCCGACGACTGGCGTGCCTTCCTTCAGGCCGGTGAGTTTCGCGGCCGCTGCGGAGATTTTTCCGGTCACCTCCGGCGACTCGTACACCGGGGCCATCAGGTCGGCATCGATACCCAGCTTGCTCAGCAGACCGGTATGCCATCGCCGATTTTTCACGTCGAGCAGCAGCGTGCCGGCCGCATCCGAGACCTCCGCCGCGTATTCGCCGGTCAAACAGAGTCGGATGTAATCCTTGGGCAAGAGTACCTTATGGGTTTTGCCGTAAGTCCTCGGATCATGCTTGCGGACCCATAGAATTTTCGGGGCGGTAAAGCCGGTGAGGGCCACGTTGGAGACCATCTTGATGAGCTGCTTGCGTCCGCCGGCCCGTTTCTCGATTTCTGCGCACTCGGCCACCGTCCGCTGGTCGTTCCAGAGCAGTGCCCGGCGGAGCGAGCGGCCGGCCCGGTCCACGAAAACGCTGCCGTGCATCTGCCCGGACAACCCGATCCCGGTGATCTGGCTCGGCTTCTTTTTGGCCTTCTTGCAGACCAGGGCGACCCCCTTGGCCGTCGCTTTCCACCAGTCCTCCGGCTCCTGCTCGGACCAGCCGGGCTTCGGCGCATACACCGGATATTCCACGCTGGCGGTGGCCAGCACCCTGCCCTTTTCGTTGCACAACAAGGTTTTCGTCGCCGATGTGCCGATATCAATGCCGCAAAGAAGAGCCATGATCCATGTCCTCGAATATGCACATACGAATTATTCCCTAACGCCGAGAGGGAACTATAACGAACGGCTCGGTGGATGCAAAGGGGCTTCGTCCTGTTCTGGGGAAATGAGAAGCCCTTCGCGGCGGGCGATTTCCAGAATAGGCCGACCACTTTGGGTTTCCCATTCTTTTTCACCGCACGGAATTGGCTCAATGCGATTATCGGTAACACCGGTGGCAATCCAGAGCTGCTTCACCTGCTGAACGGTTGGTCGCCCGTCAAACTCGGGAGCAATGACCACCAGATCGATATCACTCCATGCCTGATTCTGTCCGCGAACGCAAGATCCAAAAAGAACAGCCTGGCGGGCATGAATCCCATAAGCAGGCAAGGCGTGCAGATAGCGACGAATGATGTTTATAATAGTTTTTTCAACCATGCCAGCATCTCCTGCGCCGAGGCCATGTCCTCCCTTGCGGTTTCCTTTGATATGATCATGGGAAAGTCTTCTGGATAACGTCCCTGCATCTGGTATACATTCATGCCTCTCAAAAAAGTCATTTGTTCATTCGTAAAAGATATGGCCGTGATTTCCGCCAGACGCACAAGATTGTGAATTCTTGGCGGCAAATCCGAAGTTTTCAGGATGACCCGTGCTTTCAGCATTTTCTCGATGGCGAGATGAGTGAAAAACATGGCTTCAGGTATTTTACCCTTCTCCCAAAGGATGTGGGCAACTTCAAGAGCTTCGTCAGCGCCTTTTCGCCAATAAGCCACCTGTTTTTTCACATCCATAGAGTTATCCTGAAAGGTATCGTGCCGCCCCGTTTCATCTGTTTACCCTACGATATCTATTTGCCCAAGATTAGTAAAGGGGAACCGAGATTGGGTATAGTATGTAATGTACAAGAGTCTCGGGCGTCCCATTCGGGTGTGGAAAAAGAGCCCCCGATGGTCTCGCGGAACATCTCACTGCCAAGGTGAGTCTTGTGGGACAGCGTATGGAATCATCCCCCCTCCCGGATCGGCGGGGTGGCCGGAGATTGCATCGACGGAATTCCCTGAACGGCCGCCTTGAATAGAGGCCGGGTTTTCCGCGATAATACAAGCCTCGTGGAAACGGGGAAGTTTCCTCCCTAAACGAACCTACTTAAGGATGAAAAGTGGCCAGCATGAGTGATCAAAACAACGACTATACAGAACCGACCGATTCCCTTGACTCCCTTGACGCGGACCTGGAACGCGAACTAGCCGAGGCCCTGGGCGATATGGGAACCCATAGCTTAATGGAATTCGATCAGCCGGCCACCCAATCAGCCCTAACCGGCGAGCAGATTCGCCGCGGCCAGGTCATCGCAATTCAGGGTGGAGATATATTCATCGATCTAGGCGGTAAGGACCAAGGCGTCATGCCCGCCGACCAGTTCGCCGGCCAGGATTTACCTCATGTAGGCTCAGTCGTCGAGTTCGCCGTTACCGGATACAACGCCGCCGAGGGGCTGTTAACCCTTTCTCGCGAGGGGGCGGTGATGGCCGCCACGTGGGATTCACTCAAGCAAGGGCTAATGGTCGAGGGCAAGGTCACCGGTCACAACAAAGGCGGCCTGGAACTGAACATCAACGGCATCAAGGCCTTCATGCCCATCAGTCAGGTCGAGCTCGGCCGCATCGAGGAGGAAGACCTCCGAACCTTCGTCAACCGCAAGCTTCGCTGTGAGGTCGTCGAGGTTCGGCGAAGCGAAAAATCCGTCGTCGTTTCGCGGCGAAACATCCTCAGGCAGGAGGAGCAAGAGGCCCGCGAGCGGGCCTTCGAAACTCTGGTCGAGGGAGATTTGGTTACCGGCACGGTTAAAACCATCATGCCCTACGGAGCGTTCGTGGACATCGGCGGGGTGGACGGCCTGCTGCACGTGGGGGATATGAGTCACGCTCGGGTCAAGGATCCCAAGGACGTGGTCAGCGTGGGCCAGAAACTCGAGGTCAAGATCCTACGCGTCGATCACGATCAGCGCAAAGTTGCCCTCGGCCTTAAGCAGGTCATGCCCGACCCGTGGGCCGACGCGCAAAATAAATGGATCGTCCAATCTGTCATTACCGGCCGGGTAAGCCGCCTGGCCGATTTCGGCGCTTTTGTGGAGTTGGAGGAGGGCGTCGAGGGGCTGGTGCCCATGAGCGAATTCACCTTCGAACGGCGAATCCGCCACGCCAGCGAAATGGTCAACGTCGGCGACGTGGTCCGGGTCAAGGTGCTCAATGTCGATCCCGAAGCAAAACGTATAGGCCTGTCCCTCAAGCAGGTCGGCGACGACCCCTGGATGGGGGCGCTGAACCGCTGGCCGATCGATAGCGTGGTGTCGGGAATAGTTCGGCGGGTGGCGGAGTTCGGCGCGTTCGTCGAGCTGACCGCCGGGGTCGAGGGCCTGATCCATATCAGTGAATTGAGCCACGAGCATGTGCGTTCCGTGGGCGACGTGATCAAGGAAGGCGATCCAGTGCGGGTCAAGGTACTGAGCGTCGATGAAGACCGGCGACGGATTTCGCTTTCCCTCAAGCAAGTGGCTGAGATGCCAGATTACACCGGACCGGAGCAAACCGCCGCCGAGGAACCCGCCCAACCCGCGAAAAAACGAAAGAAATCGCTCAAGGGCGGCCTCGACCACGGATCCTTCGGCCTGTTCGGTTGAGCAGCCAATCCCTAATACGAGATGCCATCATGTCAACCGTCATCTTGTAAGATGTAGGCTGAGGCCCATTGCGACATGTGATCGGACGGGTTTTTGCGGCTCCAAAAAGCCGCCTTAACCCATTCGATGAGTAATACATTCTCCAAACGCAGATAAACCATTTTTTGGCAATGAGTTATGCGAGGCTCGAATACTGGCGTAGAAGCATAAAATGTGCTATAAAAACGGCTAAGCTCCAGTCCTGTTGGCCGTGTTTACGAATAATCCGGGGACACGGCTTGGCGGCGGTAATCCTCGCATGCGAACGACATACTTACCGTTGGACAGGGAGCGCAATAGTACCGTAAAAAAAGGAAGCAGGAGCACCCATGCCCGATACTCCGGTGAATCAGGTTACCGAACTGCCGATCGTCGAGGAACTTCAGGATTCCTATCTGACCTACGCTATGAGCGTGATTATGTCGCGGGCTCTACCGGACGCGCGCGACGGGCTTAAACCCTCGCAGCGACGGATCCTGGTGGCCATGAACGATCTCAATCTTGGCCCGCGTTCCCAGCATCGTAAATGCGCCAAGATCGCTGGCGATACCAGCGGCAACTACCACCCACACGGCGAGGGTGTCATCTACCCCACGCTCGTACGTCTGGCCCAGGATTGGAATCTGCGTTATCCCTTGGTTGACGGGCAAGGCAACTTTGGATCCATCGACGGCGACCCACCGGCAGCCATGCGTTATACCGAGGCCCGGATGGCCGCGCCCACTCCGGACCTGCTGGCCGACCTCAAGATGGAAACTGTGGATTTCGAACCGAACTACGACGAAACCCGCGAGGAGCCGACCGTATTGCCGGGCAAGTTTCCTAACCTGCTGGTCAACGGCTCAACCGGCATCGCCGTGGGCATGGCCACAAATATCCCACCACACAATATCAAAGAAATCGTTGATGCCATAATCCGGGTACTTGACGATCCGCATATAACCATCGATGAGTTAATGGAAGGTGAAAACGGCCTGAAAGGCCCCGATTTCCCAACCGGCGGAACTATCTGCGGTCGATCTGGCATTCGCGACGCCTACCGTACCGGACGCGGCAGCCTGGTGGTGCGGGGAAAAACCCACTACGAGGACTACAAAAATAAGACCTTGATAGTCGTCGACGAGATTCCTTATCAGGTCTTGCGCACCACGATCAAGGACAAGGTCGTGGAGTGCGTGAAAAATGGACAGATGCCGGATGTCTCCGATGTGCGCGACGAATCCGACCGAAAATATTCGACCCGGTTGGTGGTCGAACTGAAAAAAGACGCCGTGCCCGAGGTAGTGCTCAACCAGTTGTACCAGTACACACCGTTGCAAACAAATTATACGGTGATGAATATCGCTTTGATCAACCGCCAACCGCGCACGCTCAACCTCCGGCAGATGATCGACATTTACATAGATCATCGCAAGGAAGTGATACGACGCCGAACCATGTTCCTGCTGCGCAAGGCCCAACAGCGAGCCCACGTACTGGAAGGCCTGCTGCTGGCGGTCGGGGACATCGACGAAATCATCGAGCTGATCAAGCAATCGCCGGATCCCGCAACGGCCCGGCAACGGCTGATAGACCGCGGGTTGCGCCTGTCGGAACACGGCGCATTCGTGAAGATGCTCCCCGAAAAATTCGTCCATCGGGCCACCACCGAGGACCAGCACCTGACTGGCACCCAGGCCGAGGCCATCCTGGCCATGCAGTTGCAGCGCCTGACCGGCCTTGAAATGGAAAAGCTGGCCGGCGAATACGCCAAGCTGGTCGAGGAAATCGATGGCTATCAGGCGGTTCTGCGCGACGAGACCCTCGTACTCGACATCATTCGCGAGGACCTCTTCGAGATCAGGGAAAAATACGGCGACAAGCGGCGGACCGAAATCGCCGCCGAGGTGGGTGAATTCCGCATGGAGCACCTGATCCCCGACGAGCAGGTGATGGTGACCATCAGCCGGGAGGGCTACATCAAGCGCGTTGATCTTGACGAATACCGCAAGCAGGGCCGGGGCGGCAAAGGGGTCAAGGGCGGGGATACGCGCGAGGGCGATTTCCTCGAGTACCTGTTCGCGGCCGGCACCCACGACTACCTGCTGTTTTTCACCAATCGTGGGCGGGTCTACTGGTTGAAAGTCTACGACGTGCCTTCCATGCAGCGCACCAGCCGCGGCCGGTCGATCGCCAATCTGTTGCAGATGCAGCCCAATGAAGCGCAGACCGCCGTGCTGGCCGTCCGCCAGTTCGAGGAACGGTTTGTCCTGTTCGCGACCGCCAAGGGCGTGATCAAGAAAACGCCGCTGGTCGCCTTCAGCCGCCCCCGCTCCAATGGAATCATCGCCATCGGGCTTGATCCCGACGACGAATTGATCGGGGTAGGCCAGACCACCGGCAACGATGAGATCGTGCTGGGCACGCGCAACGGTTGGGCGGTACGCTTCGACGAGCAGGACGTGCGGGCCATGGGCCGCGGCGCCCGCGGGGTCAAGGGCATCGCCCTGCGTAACGACGATCGCGTGGTGGACATGGTCGTGACCAACGAAAATGCCTCGCTGCTGACCGTGTGCCAGTACGGTTACGGCAAGCGGACCCAGGTGGGCGAATACCGCAAGACCCGTCGCGGCGGCAAGGGAGTCATCAATATCAAGACCACCGAGCGTAACGGCCGTGTGGTCGCCCTCAAGAGCGTGGTCGATACCGACGAGATGATGCTGATATCGGCCAAGGGGCTGGCCTTACGCACCGATCTGGCGGAACTGCGGGAGATCGGCCGGGCCACGCAGGGGGTCCGCCTGTTACGGCTGCAAGAGGGCGACGAGGTGGTGGCCGTCGCCAAGATCGCCCGCGAGGAGAACGGCGAGGAGGAAAACGCATCCATTACGGCTGCAACCGAGACCGCGACGGAAACCGGCACACCCCCGGCCGAGATGCCCGAAGCGGCCCAGGAGTCGTCCACGGAGGCCGGCGACCCGGAAACCCCGGACCGGCCGGGGCCGGAAACGAGCGACGCCGAAGACGCGTAAAAGCCGATATAAACCATGGTCGGAAAAGGGGCCAATCGCAACCCCAACCCGGCGTCGGGCATATAATATGGGGTTTGGCGTACCCATCATGGAGGCGGTCATGTTATCCAAGCCTGACAAACGTATCGTGACAGGTTTCATTCTCATCGGCATGCTGGCCGTTCCACCGGTTTGGGGGCAGGACAGCGGATCGAACGACGACTTACTTTTGCCGCGCAACAACGTCCGCGGAGGGTCCGTCGGCTCGCGTCGGCCGGGGCTTTGGATTACCGGGGAAAGCGGCGGTTTAACCCGCGCGCTGCAGTTCCAGACCGAAGCGATTCGTAATTATGGCGGGGTGGTTTACACCGCCACCCAGCCGGCCAACCCCTGGCACGAGTTCAAACTGGAAGCCATTCAGATTGTTTTCGACACCCTGCAGGATATTCTGCTCGGCCTGTTCGGTATCCTGCCTACGGCAGACCAAGATAACGATGGAATTCCGGACGCACAGGATAACTGCCCGACGATAGCCAACCCGGACCAGGCAGATAGCAATAATAACGGAGTAGGCGACGCCTGCGAGGATATTGTGGACGATGCGGACGGCGACGGGGTTCCGGACGACGACGACGAATGCCCGGACACGCCGGCCAGCGTCGCGGTTTACGACAATGGTTGCCCGATGAAATTGGAGGCGAAGGACTATGTTGAATTAAACAACCCCCGCGGCCTGGCCTTCGACCCGGATGGCGTTCTTTACGTCGGACAGGGCTGCCTCGATTTCGGTTGTAGAACATATCGGATCAATATCATGGCCGATTCTCCGCAGGCCGACCCCTACGGCGCCACCCTGATTATCGCCCCGACCGCGGTCGCATTTGATAAAAAGGGCACAATCGCCAATGACTTAGGGGCGCTGATCACCGCGGGCCAGGATACCGTTGACTTCTTCTTCGCTTACTATCAAATTCTTCCGGACACATTCAACTCGGTTTTCAGCTTACTCTACGAGGAAACCGAAGCGCAACCGGTCGGTTACGCTGCTCCGGCCGACATGGCTTTCGACCCGGATGCTCGTCTGTTGTTCATCGAGACAACGACACAGCGCGTGTTTCGTTTCGAGAAGAACAACCAGACCCTGACGCGAGAATTGTTGTTCACAATCGAATTGACGGGCAATCAAGCCGACTGGCCGGCCGAGAGCGGCAACATCGCGGTGGACGCCAATGGCCTGATCTACACCTACGCCCGCGACGAGGTGATCCGGGTGCATGATTCGGACGGCCTGTCGGTGGATAATGACTTCCATAACGGGTGCGGCGTCTACGCCCCGATGGCCTTCGGACCGGGTGACGATAAGTGGGGATCCGATCTTTATGTCATCTGCGACGGACAATTGCTGCGTTTCACGGCCGACGGCCCCCTGACGGTGGCGGACCTCGCCTTCGAGGACACGCCGGTGGACATGGCCTTCGGACCCGACTTCGCCCTGTATGTGAGCGTGGACGGCGATTTGAACGACGCGTCGTCGGTGTCCGACCGCATCGTGCGCGTGACCATCGCCGATTGATGCACTGACTCCCTCCTCCATCGCTATAAAAAAACTCCCGACCGAGGTCATCGGCCGGGAGTCAAGTTATCGAGACCGTCAAATCTCGCCTTGGTATATCAGCCCAGATTCATGGTCATCAGGAATTCGGCATTGGAGCGCACCTTGCTCAGCCGGTTACACAGCAACTCGACCGACTCCACCGGGTTCATGTCGCTCAGCACGCGGCGCAGCTTGTAGACCAGATCGAGTTCCTCCGGGGCCATCAGCAGCTCTTCCTTGCGGGTGCCGCTGGCCGGGATATTGATCGCCGGCCAGATGCGGCGGTCAACCAGCCGCCGGTCCAGATGCAGTTCCGCGTTGCCGGTGCCCTTGAACTCCTCGAAAATAACCTCGTCCATTTTGCTGCCGGTATCGACCAGGGCCGTCCCGATAATGGTCAGCGAACCGCCCTCCTCGATGTTCCGGGCCGCCCCGAAGAAACGCTTGGGCTTCTGCAGGGCATTGGCATCGACACCACCGGTCAGAATCTTGCCCGAGTGGGGCACTTCGGTGTTATACGCCCGGGCCAGGCGGGTGATGGAGTCGAGCAGAATAACCACGTCGTGGCCGTACTCAACCATACGTCTAGCCTTCTCGATTACCATCTCAGCCACCTGCACGTGCCGGCTGGCCGGCTCGTCGAAGGTCGAGGAAATTACCTCGGCCTTGGTCGCCCGCTGCATTTCGGTCACTTCCTCCGGCCGCTCGTCGATCAGCAGGATGATGACGTACACATCCTCGCCGTTTTTCGAGATCGCGTTGGCCATCTTCTGGAGCAACACGGTTTTTCCGGTACGCGGCGGGGCCACGATCAGCATACGCTGCCCCTTGCCGATCGGTGTAACCAGATCGACAATCCGCATATTGATTTCGTCGGGCGCGGTTTCCAGGTGATAGCGACCATCGAGCCCCAACTTGGACGTAGTCGTATCCTTCGGCCCTGGATGCAGCGGAGTCAAATCCTCGAAGTTGGTCTTCTCGGTTACCCGCTCAGGGTCTTCCATATTAATGGCCTCGACCCGCAACAGCGCAAAATACCGCTCCGATTCCTTGGGCGGTCGGATCTGGCCGGCCACAATATGACCGGTCCGCAGACCGAATCTGCGTATCTGCGAAGGGCTGACGTAAATGTCGTCCGGACAGGGCAGGTAATTGTATTCCGGGTTGCGTAGGAAGCCGAACCCGTCCGGCAGGATCTCCAAAACACCCTCACCGAACATCAGCCCGTTCTGCTGAATGCGTTCCTTGAGAATCTTGAAGATCAGCTCCGCCTTGCTCAACCCGGTATAGTCGCTCAGACCCTCGGTCTTGGCAATTTCATGCAGAGCGTCTACGGTCATCTTCTGCAGATCCTTGATATGCAGTTCCCCGCGCTTAATTTCCTCGTATTTGGCGTGGGTTTCGGCATCAATGCCCGAGAGTTCCGGT
The DNA here is from genome assembly GCA_012729595.1 of Phycisphaerales bacterium. GTDB lineage: Bacteria > Planctomycetota > Phycisphaerae > UBA1845 > PWPN01 > JAAYCU01. The sequence continues at coordinate 3,097 of JAAYCU010000307.1, read as the reverse complement.
TCAGCCGCCACCGGTTCCTCTTCGTTGACTACCGCAGTGGTGATTTCCTTCTCCTCGACATTGCTCGATATTCGAGTCGTCCGCCGCCGAGGGCTGCGGGTCGTAGAATTACGGCTTGTTTTTTCGTCGGCTTTCGCCATGGAACGAATCCTCCTTGCGAATTCTCTACTAACTAAGGGATTCCTTGGGGTTGTCGGGCATCATCGAAAACGATGCCCATCTTTATCTTTGGGTAAGCCCGCTTTGTTTGCCACAATCACCAACCACAACGTCAGGTATTAACCACCGGAGAGTATTCTGGAAAAGACGTCTTCCACCTGCCGGGAAAGGTCGTCGTTGTCGGAATTGTTGATTACATAATCGGCTTTTTTTCTTTTGAAGTCAAGAGGTTTCTGCGAATTTTCCAAGGTCCGCAAATCCTCGGGTGACCACCCTCGCTGGCGAGCTACCCGCTCCACGCGAGAAGCCTCGTCCGTCTCGACGAAAACCACCCGATCACAATAACGATCCAGCCCCGCCTCATATAAAAGAGGGGCATCCCACACAACGGCCCGAACTTCCGGGTCGGCTTGGTGCCGGGCCAGCAATTCCCGCGAACGCCGATCAATACGCGGATGCAACAAACCTTCTAGCCGAGTACGCGCTTGCGGGTCACGGCTAACGATGAGGCGGATGGCCTCTCGATTCGCCCGGTCGTCCGGGCTAACCACGGACGATCCCCACCAACGTTGTACTTCTGCTATAACATCCGGTTGGTCCAGCATTTCGTGGCCGATCTCGTCGGCATTGATCACCGCCGCACCCAGCTTGCGCATCATAGCAGCCACGGTACTTTTACCAGACCCGATACCCCCGGCCAGACCAATAATCGGTTTGCCGGTCTTCACCTATGGGCAACCTTTAACATGCAGGTACGCCTTGAACCGACACCGCCAAAAAAATATATCCATCAGGGGCTTGGAGCTTGTCCATTTCCAGCATACGGGCAGTCCGAAATCCGACTCCATGTGCAGGTCGCGAGAACGATACTCTCCCGGATTCCAATTTACAAAGGCCGTGCAAATTTCCTGTCTTATCAACAACACCGGGAATTCACGCAACGGTCAAAACCTGGGAGTTCGCTGATCGCCGGAAATGACGCCTGAAAGCGCGGGTCACCTCATGTTTCCCCGTGACCCCGCCCGATCCGCACCGGACATACTATAAGTATAACGGCTTCAAAGGTGCCTGTCACTACCTCCTACCCCGGAATTTCGCTTTTTTTATCATTTCCCCTGTCGATGGATTGTATCACTTGAACGCAAACGGGCCCAATGCGAGCTATCTTCGCAACTACATTGATTACAACACATTACATAAATATCCATTAAAATAAGTGTATTGTTAACAATTCCAAGCGATGGCCGGCGGGATCGTAAAGCACCAGCTTGCGGTCATAGAAACTCCATCCTTGAATCCAAGTGTAGCGGATTTTAGCAGTCTCGATCCGCTCGACAAAATCATTAAGGCTGAACATTTCGATCAATATCGGCGGCCGATCCAGCGGGCTGGCCTCCTCCGGCGCAACAGCATTGACAACCAGACGTGGTCCGCTGCGCGGTCGCCCGCGATATACGACAGTACCATCCCTATTAAGGTGCTTATACCGTTCAAACCCTATCCAGTCGGCATAGAATTGATCCAACGCATCAACGATCGTACGTGACACAAAAAGCTGCACGTTATCGACGGCCATAATGCGCGGCCGATATATCATAGCGGATGCGCTTGCCACGCAGAATCATCTCCCATACACGGGCCGATCATTGCCTGATACTCATGATCGGCTCTTTCGGCCGTCTTGCATCGCCCGCATAAGGGTCAAGCCGGCCAGCACATAAGCCAATTCAACGGCCATGCCCCCACACAATGGTGGAAGCAAGCTGGTCGTGGGCAGCTCGCCGACGACCCGAATCAGATTTGTATTATCGGCTCTCAGAGGCATAGATGCTGGCGGGCTATTCTTGACGGATTCGTCCAATAGCCCTTGGAACTGCTCGCCGGTTGTCAATTCGCCGGTTATCCGATTAATAAGGTCAGTCAGGCCCTGGAGCGGCAAGCCCAGAGCCACTGAGGCTCCGGTCATCGGTTGCCCATGTGCCCGAACACTGATATCAGCTTTCAATACAAACGCTTCCTCGACATTAGCCCGGTATAAATATGGTATCGCGATATCCGGAATCACCACCACATACACCCTACCCAATTCCGGGATCTCATGGATCATTTCCATAAGCACCACATTCTCAACGCTTAAAGCCCCCTCGGCCCCCAACGCCACCGAGCCGTCCGCCTGGCCCTCCAGTAATAGTCTCGCATCTAGAACCTGCCCCGATTGCTCACTCCTGATCTGCTCTACGCTCAGCACAACCTCGGCCATTGTTCCGGAAAGATCGGCTGTTTCGGCATCGGTCCAGACAACTAGGTATCCGTCGAGGAAAAAGAAGCTGCGAATCTCCAAGGCCGTTCCTGCCGGACGGTTTATATCGCTTTCAGTAAAGGTAATCTGTCGGGTTTCCGTAGCGTGACTCCGGCCTTGATATAAAACGTTGTCCAGCAAACTATAAACGGAGACATCCAATCCAAATTCGTCCGGATCCGGTTCCGTGCTGAGTCTAGGGTCGAAAAAAAAGGTACTCGCGACGGCGCCGGCATTCTCGTCATGCCCCTCTTCGCCGGGGAGCTCGGCTACCACGATCAGCGGCAGGTTTCCAGTCGTCTGATCCAGAGCCTGGAAGGCGTAATCGGAATTCAACACCTGCCCGTCGACGAACTGCTTGACCTCCGCAACCACGGTCGCGTCAATGGACTGCACGACCGCCCCAGCAATCGGAACCCATGTTAACGCACATAAAACGGCTATCACAGGAATTGACAACCAAGGAGTCATGGACAACTTCTCCTTTTCGTGCCCCCCTCATGAGGCTAATAAACTCAAACTGACCGATTTGGTGGCTGATGCGGCTTGGCGCGAATAAAAAGCGGTGTTTCTGGCCGATGTATGTTGTGAACAGCAACACACCGGAGAACACCGCCATGTTCACTATCGACCGCATCC
>JAAYCU010000306.1 GCA_012729595.1 Phycisphaerales bacterium | reverse complement strand
GACGGAGAGATTGATTCTGCCCCTGAAGGATCTAATTTACTGTCTGGAATGGGTCGGTTTTCTGCCTCGAAGAGGCTGTGTATACCAGCCCAGGGTTGCGGCGGAGCCGCTACCCTGGGCAATAGTCAATTACCGCATCAACCCCAACGGGGTTGCGTCGGCGGAGCGGCATGTAAAGGCAATTCCCAAATACGCAACCCCGTTGGGGTTGGTTGAGGTGTGGCGTTGATTTCCCAAGGTAGCGGCTACGCCGCAACCTTGGGCTTGATTATGAAACCCCGTTGGGGTTGGATTCTGGTACGATCCTGTTTCCCTGCTTCAAACTCATAAACTAGCGCCCCCGTTTCGCACCTGTTCGCTTGTTTTGGGCCTAGTGTTAATAACGCTAGCCCGTCCATTGCTTAAAGTCACTTTTTGACCACGTTCCGTCTTTGACGGCTTTCCTCGCATCCTCAATCAAGCGTTGCCTAACGAGTTCAAGATTACCCTTCTCCGCCGTATCAGAAGCTGAAGTGTGCTTACGAATCAATTCTTCCGATCTATCGAATTGGTCTGCCCATTTCCTCACCCGTGTGTCGTAATCACTTGCGTTTAGTTCTCGTGCCCACGGTGTACTGCCGCCATTCGAACGTGTCCCATAATCAGCGTCGGTGCTTTCCATCAATTCATTCTTTGGCACATATTTTGAATCATTGTCTCTAGTTGTTACACTTGATGCAATTATCACGATAAATGCAACAAATAAAAGACCGGCTAAATAAGCTAAATAATACGGATTTTTATTTATCTTAGTGTTATCAGATTGCGTTATATCCTTTTGGTTTGGCGCCTGTATGTTTACATTCAGATTAGAATTACCACGTTGTGAAGATGAAATGTTTTGCCGAGGGGTTTGGTCATCGCAATCACAACATTGTATATCGTGAGAGATGTTTTCATGCTTTACTTGTTCGGCTATTTTCTCCTCATCCAAACGCGGCTTTGCAATAGCTCGGATCTTCTCTGCATATTTACTTATTACTTGCTTAGTAGCCATTTTCGTTTTTTCGCATTTTTGTCTTTTTGTTTCACGTTTTCTCTTTTCGATAAGTGCGTATACGTCCGGGTATAATCGCCATTCAATAGGCGTATCACAGTCACCGCAAACGAGATTCTTTCCGAGCATTTCATCATCGAGTTCGATACATGCTTTGCATCCTACACACATTAGCTTGGCCATTTGCTCATCTCCTTAAAACGGGCCAAGAAAAGGTCGCTATTGATTTCAACTCTTTCACGGGCTTCCCGGATTTCTCAGGATAATGAGGGGTATCCATGATCCGCCTTTTCTTGCGTTGCATCTCGCTTCATGGGCTAGGCCGCGGATCGAACAGGGAAAATTCGGGCCGAACATGCCGGATTTGTCCTCCCGGACGCCGGCCGGGGGTCGCCGCAGTCACCCGGTTCCTGAGCGGCTGAAACAATTATACCACAAGTTCGAGGGATAGGCAAGAAAAACATTGTATGGATATGAGGGGTGCATCCGAAGAAAGGTGGCACGGGAAATTCGGTTTCATGTTTCGATATTTGTGCTCCTCGGCACGGTCTTAAAAGCACGGGCAAACCCTTGTCCCGCCGCGGCGCGGTATGCGTTTAGCGACCATGCAAAACACGCTGGCTTGACCCATCTGAACCCCGAACGGGAGTGAGGGGCCGACGTGGCATAATGCATCCGGCATCGGAAAGCCACTCACCTCCCGCCCCTCACTCCCGTTCGGGGTTCAGATTACAGAGTCGCTAAACACATACGCATCGTGACCAGGGCCTGCCCATGCCACCCTGCTACTGTATTGCGGACGCACCCAACCGCGACACCAGGGCATGCACCAATGCATAAACCTATCGTGGACAAGGGATTGGCAATCGTCTTTGATATTGCATATCATCCCGGCATGTCGCTTGTAGCCTTGAAAGACATTCAAGCAAGTTTTGGACCGCATGTGGTGCTGGACGGGCTCGATTGGGAGATCCAGCGCGGCGAAAAGGTCGGGCTGGTCGGCCCCAACGGATCGGGAAAAACCACTCTGTTCCGCCTGATTCTCAACGAGGTCAAGCCGCAGATCGGGCAGGTTATCCGGTCCCGCGGCCTGCAGATCGCCTACCTGTCGCAGGAACCGGAACTGGACAGCCAGGCCACGCTGTTCGACGAGGTGCGGGGCACATTTGCCAACCTGCAACAACTGGAAGAGCGGCTGACCCATATCGGCCAGGAGATCGCCGACCATCACGATACGAATCGGCTGGACGAGCTAATGGCCGAGTACGACGAACTGCATCACCGGCTGGAGGCGGCCGGCGGCTATCGCTATGAAACGCTGGTTAAGGAGGTTCTCGGCGGACTGGGCTTTTCGTCGGCGGATCTCGATCAACCGATCGCCACGTTTTCCGGCGGGCAGAAATGCCGGGCCGCCCTGGCCAAGTTGCTGCTTCAGGAGACCGATCTCCTGCTGCTTGATGAGCCGACCAACCATCTGGATATCGAGGCCACGCGTTTTCTCGAACAGTATCTGGTGAATTACCATGGTACGGTTATCGTGGTTTCCCACGACCGCTACCTGCTCGATAGGGTAGCTGACAAGATCGCCGATCTCGAAGGCAAGCGTATTACCGTCTACTCCTGCGGATATTCGGATTACGCGGAGAGCAAACTGGTCCGCGAAATCACCGGCCAGCGCGAATACGAGAAACAGCAGGTATGGCTGGCCCACCAGCGCGAATATGCCGAGCGGGTAAAGGCCGACAAGTCGCGCGCCAAGCAGGCCCGCGGACGCCTGCGCATGTTGGAACGTATGGAACGCGATGGGAAAATTATCGATAGCCCCGCGCACTCTCGTCGGAAAATGGCTATCGATTTTTCCCCTGCCTCTCACGCGGGCGACATGGTGCTGCGTTGTCGTAATTTGCGAAAGGCGTTTGGCGAGGTGGTTTTATTCGACGATCTGGACCTGGAAATATATCGCGGCGAAAAGATCGGCATCATTGGCCCCAATGGCGTCGGCAAGACCACCTTGCTCAAGATGGCCATGCGCCGGATCGAGCCGGACAGTGGTCAGATTCGGCTATACGAGAATTTGCAGATCGGCTACTATGATCAGGAACAGATCGACCTGGATCGCGAACTGACGGTTATCCAGACTATTGCCCCAAGCTATACCGGCTCCCAGGAAAAGCAGATTCGCTCCTTTCTGGCTGGGTTCCTTTTTTCCGGTGACCAGGTCTTTAAGCGGGTCGGCGATTTATCCGGCGGCGAGCAGAGCCGAGTTACCTTGGCGGCCCTGGTCTGGAAGAATCCGCAGGTGCTGGTTCTCGACGAGCCCACTAATCATCTTGATATTCCCGGTAAGGAAGCCCTCGAAGAGGCGTTGATAGCCTATGAGGGGGCGATTTTGCTGGTAAGCCATGATCGGTATTTCCTCGATCGCGTGGTCAACAAGCTTCTCGTACTCCCGGAGCGAGGCCGATACGAATTGTTGCCTGGAAATTGGAGTACCTACGAAAAGCGGCTGATTGAACGCGAGGCCGCCAAGCGAGCCGCCGCCGAACAGGCCCGGGCCGATGCCCGGCGGGCCAATCGGCTGCGTCAGAAGCAGAAGGTTAAGGCCAAGACCACGGCAGAGTCCGGTGTTAATTCGCCTTACGCCCGCTGGTCTCTGGAGCGGCTGGAAGAGGAAATCATTGAACGCGAAGAACAGGTGGCAGCCGTCGAGCATCAGTTTTCGGATCCGAACATCTATCGCGATCCGGGCCGGGCTAAAACCCTGCGCCAACAGGTCGAGCAGCTCCGTACGGAACTGACTGCCCTTAATGCGGCCTGGGAAACCAAGGCTGGGGAAACTTCGCAATAATCCCATGCTTTAGTGCGTGATCGCCTGCCAGGTCAACTCGCCTCCACAATCCCCGAAAGCACGGAGAGGGGGGGGCGGAACTCGATTATCCATAACCAAGGCAAGGAATGTGAATGATGACGCAAGTTCTTTATCCACGGTAGGATAATGTTGATGTTGCCGCGAATTGACAACTAACTTATTACGGGGAATGGGGTCTATTCCATAGGGTTATGACGTACCTTTGGTATTGCCACCGGAACGCGTTTTTAAGACAATGCCTGCACGAACTTTAGATGAGGATAGGAATGTATGGATAGCCGTCTGATTAGCTTTGTCGTGCCAGTCTATAACGAGGCCGACTCCATAGAACAGCTTGTCGAGGAAATTAGGCAGGTAGTCGATCGTAATAAGTTGCGTATTCAGATCGTTTTCGTCGATGACGGTAGCACGGATCGCAGTTGGGATAAAATATGTGCCTTGGCTGAACAGGATCGCG
>JAAYCU010000305.1 GCA_012729595.1 Phycisphaerales bacterium | reverse complement strand
GGGTTTCCTTGAACGCTCTCCCATATTCTGATTCTCCGCCTTCGATAGTCTCACGCGAATAATACATTGAGCTTTGATACGCGTATATTCGAGCTGACTAAGCACCGTGTCAGCGGATTACCAGATGGCGCAACTTGCGGATCTATAGTTGGTGGCGGATATAAATTGCAGTGAAGGTCGCTGGGCATTGATTTCATTAAGCTTGATTAGTGTATGATGTAGAGGTATAATTAAGCGTATTGATTTCATTAAGCTTGATTAGTGTATGGTGTAGAGGTATAATTAAGCGTCTAGTATCCACTGAGATACGGCAAGTACGGGCCGCTCAAGTGTGGAGGAATGGCCTGCCAGGGCATGCATGGATTCTTTTTGATTAATTAAAATCCAGAAAGTTCAAACAACTGCGTGCCTTTTCAGCGGGGATCGTGCTGCAGCGGGGGTGGTTCCAGAAGACGCGTGTTCCAAGGCATATGCTTACGTATAGTGAAGCAGTTTCAGCAAGGCCACATACGTGGTTAATTTTATGCGCTGAAAGATTTGGCGGGAAACGAATGCTGCCTTAAGAGTTTCCGCAGCTTCAGGGAGGCTGCCTTGATGACCAAAGTATGGCCAACAACAATCCTCATTGTACTGTTGTTTAACCTCACTCCAAGGTTCTTGGGTAGCGTGGCCTCGACATTCGCATCGGAGTTGCCCGCTTATGTTCAGACTTGGGTCGCCAGCCCGCTCGACGACATTTTCATGAATACCACTAAACCTGCCGGCGCCACGGATGAACTGGTCATCGACATGGCACGGAACGAGTATGAAAGCATTCAACTTGCCATCAGGACCCCGTATCTTCTTGATGATGTGGATGTCCAGGTTGCGGCTATTCCGGGAGACCATGCTCCGGTCGTAACGGCCCGTCGAATAGCTCAGGTGTATTGTTCTTCCGGATCGGATTCCCCAGGGATCATCAATCACTGGCGGGCCAATCATACCCAGGTAGTCCCCGGCTGGTTTCCTGAAATCTATTTGAACAACGGTTTTCTGGACGTTCTTCATGAAGATACCAGCGTTGCCTATGTAATCGAAGCTAAAACCAGTAAAGTTACGGCTCCGGGCACTTACACGACGACGGTAAGTCTCTATACCATCCAAGGGGTAAGAACGTTTCCCCTCACGATTAATGTCTACAACGTTACCTTGCCTGATCCGGCCGAGTCTGCGTTTATTTATGCCTGCCATACAAGTACCACGCTATTCTCGATGAACACCGCCATTTATGGCTTGAGTGTTAGTACATACTCCGATAATTACTGGTTGCTGATGGCCAACTACGCCAAGGCGATGGCCAGACAGCGGCAAAATGCCGTATATGTTCCGGTATTCGATTTATTAATGTCGGATATGACTATCGACGCTGAGGGCGCATATCATTTTACATTCGGAAACTTTGATCGATACATTAATACATATCTCGACAACGGTAGTTTCCGTGTGCTTGAAACCGATGATGTCGTCCAAAAGAATTGGTATTTCGGCTACGATGGAGACGATCCGAGTCTATGGCCCCCAAAAAATGATTGGGGTTTTCCGATCGGACCTTTGGTTACGAAGAGGTATGTAAAATCCGGTGACACAATTTCGTCGGCATGGGTTTATGCCTCCTCCCAGGAGGGCTTGTATCACCTTGAACAGATGTTGACCCAGTTGTACGCGCACCTGGTGCAAAAGGGCTGGGATACCATATGGCTTCAGCATGTCGTTGACGAGGTGTTGTCTAACGAGCAAGTTAATGAAGCGAAGACATTGTATAGCTATGTTCAGGGGCTGATGCCTACCTGTAGAACCATCGATGCTATAACCATGCTTAATGCCAGCTTTGGTGCGGAGATGGATATCCAGGTGCCGCGCATAGATGTTTTCGACGGCAGAAAATCACTCTACGACTTTCTTAATCTGCATACAGATATTGAGGTGTGGTCCTATACTTGCGTTGTTCCTCAATATGACTATATGCAACGGCTTGGTGACTACCCTCTTCTCAGTACGAGAATTCTCGGTTGGTACGCATTTAAGAACAAATTGACCGGTTATCTGCACTGGGCTTGGAATCGATGGCATTATGCAGCGCAATATAATCCCGCCGGTGATATGAGTAATTCGATGGCACCTATGGATCCATGGTTGGTATACCCCAATCCGGCGGCGTTCAGCGTATATGATGGGACTCGGGCGACGGCGGTTCGTGACGGTTTTGAAGATTATGAGCTTCTCGTTAAGCTGTCCGCGGTTAATCCAGCACTGGCTCAGCAGTTGGCTAATCAGGCGGTAACCAACGGCACCACGTTCCAGAGAAATCCCAATCAGATACTAGCTTGGCGCAAGCAAATGCTTCAGGCTGCGGCGATTGCTCTCGATGATGAGCCTCCGTCCGCTCCCGCGAACTTACTGGCCACTATTATATCCACGAACACGATACATGTGACTTGGGACGCCGCAACCGATAACGTCGGGGTCGCCGGCTATAGAATATACCGCAATGGCAGTCAGCAACCGATCGCAGCAACCACGACAACCAGCTATACGGATTTAGGAGCGTATTTCGGAGCGGCCTACACCTATACGGTTGCGGCTTACGACTATGACGGTAACGAATCGGTGCCGTCGGAGCCTTCCGAGGCCCTGGCCATGATCATCGCTGATTTTGATTATGACGGGGACGTGGATCTTGAGGACTTCGGCTTTCTGCAACGGTGCTACAGTGCTGGACCGGTTTCCGGGGATTGTCGGCGAGCGGATATTAACGGCGATGGGTTTGTCAACCAGGCCGATTTCGCATTGTTTGCCTTGTGCCTGGGCGGGGATAGTGTTCCCGTGGAACCGGCGTGCGGTAACATCGGTGGCTGAAGTTGTTCATCTTCCGTTCGTTACCTTTGGTAGGAGCAGGATGGCGGCCGCTGGCCGGCGATAGGGCCACAATCATTGCACTAGCCGTCGTGCGAGTGAGTTGTTTGCGCGCGTATGGCCATTTCGGGCAAACCGTCTAGGCATAACTGAGACCATGTTTCCATCGTGTCGCGTACGGCCTGCAATTCCTCCATATCCATGAAGGCCATCTGGGTAATCATCTGCTCGCGTCTGCTAACCGTAGGAGCGTCCAGCGTCCAGTAATGGACGACGCCGAGATGCACCTGCCCGACCTCGTTGCGTTCGTCGTTGAGCAAGGCCACCACCCGATCGGTGTGCCCGGCCTCGACGGACACTTCCTCGGCCACCTCGCGGGCGACGGCCGCCAGATAGGTGTCCAGAAAATTCTGGAACAGGGGCATGTCGTCGACGGGGTTGATGTGCCCGCCGATGCCGATTGAGCGATTGCCCACCAGCCGCGTCTCTCCCGCCCGCTTGCCGCGCACATAGGTCAGGTAGCGCCCGCCGCAGTTCATGATGACATAGGGAATAAGCTGCTTGTGGGAGGGATCCTTTTCCGCCAGCGGCCGTGGCATGAACCGGGGCACCCCCGGCACGAAGAGCGCATCCAGATAACGCTCCACGTCAAACATCAACCCCTGGAACATCCCCACCCGCTCCACCACGGACCGCTCGACCACCAGTACCTGTTCTTCCTGAGCCACGAAACCGCTCCCGTTGCGTAAAAATACCCCCCGGCCTCCACGCCGGACTTATCATGCTGCCTGAGGGGAACATAAGGCCTGCGCGCAGGGATTTCAAGAATACTCAACACCCCGTAAAAATACACATACAATCAGATTATGTTGCCTATTTCGCCCACCTTTCCCACCTCTTCCCACCAACCAGAATCTGCATAGGATATCATTTCGGTGACACTCGCCTTGATTGAGATTAGAAACGAAATATTTTATTTTTATCCCGCATTCGTCTCGTTTTTGGGTTATACTTTATTCATACAGGTTCTGAAAAGAGAAATGGGTATGTTCCCAAGCATCCCCTTTATGGCAAGTTCATTTCATTTAGAGGAGGTAAAACCCATGCGTTCACATCTGTTTCTTGTCATGTTGTCCATGGTGTTACTGGCCGGTTGCGAAAACAACGAGGGGCTCAGTATGCCCGGCAAGGCCAGGGATTCGGGCGAAAAAAGCGCCGCGGCCTCGGCGGAAAAAACGGCCACCGCCTCAGAAGAGACGATCCAGAAGGCCCGGACCATGATAGATGAAACCTCCGCCGCCATTCAGGACAACAAACTGGAGCGGGCCGAGGATCTGCTCGGCAAGCTCAAAGGGATGCAAAGCTCGCTACCCGAATCCATGCAGGACCAAATCGCTTCCCTGCAACGATCCTACGACACCGCCAAGGCGGCCAAGGGTGCCGCAGGCGGTCTGAAAGTACCGGGCGGATAAGCGCACTTATACCTTGCTCAGTTTTCGTTCGATGGCCTTAATGCCCAGACTGAGGACGACGGCCATCAAAGCCGCAGGGATGGCCCCGAGCAGGGTCAGGCCGGGAGCGTTTCGGGCCAGGCCTCGGCTGATGAAATCGCCCAGCCCACCGGCCCCGATATAAGTCGAGAGAGTGGCGATGCCCACGGTCCAGACCGTCGCGGTACGCACCCCGGCCACAATGACCGGCAAGGCCAGAGGCAACTCGACCATCCACATCCGCTGCCGGCGGGACATGCCCACGCCGTCGGCGGCCTCGACGATGCTCGCGGGAATCTGCTTGAGGCCGGTGAACGTGTTCAGCACGATGGGCAGCAACGCATAGAGAACCAAGGCACTCACCGCGGGGAGCATGCCGAGTACCTTATAGAGCGCAAAGAGAAAGGCCAGCATGGCCAGACTGGGAATGGTCTGAACAATCTCCGTACCGGCCAGGACCCAGTTACTCGTGCGGCGGTATCGGTGAATCAATATACCCAGGGGCACCCCCACCACGATGGCGATGAGCATGGCCAGACCGGTAAGGCCCAGGTGCTCGAGGGTCTTTCGCCCCAGTTCGGCCCGGCGACGTATCAGCAGGTGCGAGAAACTCACCGGCCCGGTCACCCGGTAATCCATATTCGTGTTTTCCTCGTCGTCGAATGTCCCTCGACGCTGGTCCAGCCATTCCCGGGCGACCAGAGCTGGCCGTTTACCCTCCACGTCGACGGCATGGTTAAGCTTGCGCATGGCCGCGTTGCTGATCGTACCGGCCAGGGGCATCAGGACCGCCCGCAATTCGGGGTGTTCACGGAGAACCTCGCCGCGAACTACCGGGGCCGCGTGATAAGGCGGGGAAAAGGCCCGGTCGTCCTCCAAGACGCGCAGCTTGTAGGCCACGATACGCCCATCGGTGGCAAAACCGCTGATCACATCAACCTGTCCGCTGGCCAGGGCCTGGTACATCAGGCCCGGATCGAGATCAATGACGCTCGCCAACTCCAGCCCATACGCCCGCCGCAGGCCGGGATACCCGTCCGAACGCTCGATAAATTCGCTGGTGAAGCCCCCGCGTAACGAAACATCCGCCGTAACCAGATCGTTGATAACCTCCCATCCCTGTTCCTCGGCCTGTTCGGCGCGCACGGCCATCGCGTAGCTGTTGTTGAATCCGATCGGAGCCAGCCATTCGAGATCGAACCGCTCGCGATAGGCCTGCCAGACGTGACGTAAAACCTCGTCGGGATCGGACCGCGGCCGGTCCTGGAGGATATCCAACAGGGCCGTTCCGGTGTATTCCACGTACATATCCAACTCGCCGGCCAGCAGGGCGGCATGACAGACCCCGGTGCCGCCGAGTCCGAATCTGCGAACCACCTTCAGGTCCGTATGTCGCTCGATAAGCTGGGCGACCAGCTCGGCGAGAATTTCCTGCTCGGTAAAGTTCTTGGCCCCGACGGTAATCCGGGACTGCCCTTGCGCACAAGGCGTTATCCACCATACCCCCAGGAGGAATCCGGCTATTACGATAAGTCGTATCATGAAAGTTGCTCGCGAAAGGCATCCAACTGCCGGGCAGGCTTGCCGAACAGGTCGGCTACGAACGGCGTTGCCGGACGGTTGATAATCTCGGCCTTGGTCCCCACCTGTTCGAGCCGCCCCTCATGCATGACCGCGATCCGGTCCGCCAGGGCCAGGGCCTCGAAGATGTCGTGCGTGACAAAAACGATGGTCTTGTTTAATTGTTTCTTAAGCTCGACGATCTCCTCCTGAAGCGAAGAGCGGGTGAGGGCGTCCAGTGCCCCGAAAGGTTCGTCCATAAGCAGATAGCACGGGTCGGCCGCTAGGGCCCGGGCAACGCCCACCCGCTGCTGCTGGCCGCCGGAAAGATGTCGAGGATAACGCGGGCCGTCCCGATCAGGATCCAGGTGGATCATTTCCATAAGTTCGCGAGCCCGCCGCCTTCGCCGATCCCGCGGCCAGCCAATCAGCCGGGGCACCACGCAGACGTTTTCCTCTATGGTCATGTGCGGAAACAGGCCGATGCCCTGGAATACGTAGCCGATGGAACGTCGCAGAGTCAAAACATCGTGCTGGAGAATATCGCGCCCGTCGACCATGATCGTGCCGCTGGTCGGTTCGATCAGCCGATTGATCATTTTCAGGGTCGTGGTCTTCCCGCAACCCGAGGAGCCAAGCAGTACCAGGGTTTCTCCCTCGGCCACCTCCAGGGACAGATTCTGGATCGCCGGGGTGGCCTGGCCCGTGAAAGTTTTGGAAACTCGGTTCAAACCGATCATTAAGCATTTCCTATTATTGTGGGCACTTACTGTACCTCATCCGCGTTGAATTTAGCAAACAATTCTTTTGCATACTAACTATAATACTAGCCAATATAACCGTATCAGACTAACAGGAAAACACTTACCTTAGATATTTCGTGACAAATATGGCTTTTTCTAAATTTACTCGCCAAAAATGACCACAGCCCATTGACAGGTAATGCTTTGTTCACTAAACTTCGCTCTGTGATTATTCGTGAAACACAGTCTTAAAGTTAGGACTTAATGATTCAACACGAAGATCAGATTCTGGTCGCCCTGCGTCGGATTATCAGGGCGGTGGACCTCCATTCGCGAAGGCTCGTGGAGCAGTCGGGTCTGACCGGCCCGCAACTGCTGACCTTGCGTGAAGCAGCGCGTTTATCTCGCCCTTCCGCCGGGGATCTGGCGCGGGCCGTACGGCTCAGTCAGGCAACCATTACCGGTATTCTGGATCGCCTGGAACGCAGAGGGTTGATCGAGCGTATCCGGGGCGATGCGGATCGACGGAGCGTGTTCGTGGTTCTCACTCCTCGGGGCCAGGAGATCCTGGCCAAAGCCCCCTCATTGCTTCAGGATCGGTTCTGTAATGAACTGACCCGACTGGCGGAGTGGGAGCAGACCCTGATGCTGTCAATCCTGCAACGTCTGGCCAGCATGATGGAGGCCGAGGATATCGAGGCCGCTCCGATGCTTATGGCCGGCCCGCTTGATGCCGTTGCCCAGGTGCCCAAGCCCACGATCCCCACCCCCGGGGAAGCCGACCTGGTATCCGCCTCGGGGCCTCATCCGGCGAAACCGGAGGCCGAGCTTGGCCAACGGGTCTGATCGAATCGATTTGAATCATCGCGCCAGGAAGGAGAAGTAATGTCCTCGGATGCTCAACGTCAAAGTCAAGGATACCAGATCAGTGATTCCGGGCAGGAGATTCCTTGTATCGCCCTCCCCGAACCCAACCTGCACATGGAACAGGACGCGGAGTGGTGCGTCATCCGGGGCGAAGACGGCTGGCAAGAGCTTCGGTTTCATGATTACGGTCAACTATACATGACCCCCGGTCTCTACGAGCGGCTTTTCTACGATATTCTCAAATGCAATTCCCCGACCACGGTACGCAAACTGCTGGAAGGGCAAATGAAAAAAGCCGGCGAGTCTCCGGAAACGTTACGGGTTTTCGATCTGGGGGCGGGCAATGGGATGATGGCCGAGGAACTGGCCGATCTGGGCATCGAAATGGTCGTCGGGGCGGACATCATCGAGGAAGCGGCCTTGGCCGCCGAACGGGACCGCCCGGGCCTGTACGCCGACTATTTCGTGGCCGACCTGACAAACTTATCGCTACTGGAACGTCGCAAACTGGCTTCATTCCGTTTCAATGCCCTGACCTGCGTAGCCGCCCTGGGTTTTGGTGACATTCCCCCGCGGGCCTTCGCGGAAGCGTATAACCTCGTCGAAACCAACGGATGGATCGCCTTCAATATTCGGGATAATTTTCTGGAGGACGAGGACCAGACCGGTTTCGCGGCCCTGATTCGCCGCATGATCGATGAAGGCCTGTTTTCTCTGGAAGTCCAGAAGCGATACCAGCATAGGGTAGCAACCAATGGCGAGCCCCTGTATTATGCCGCCCTGGTAGGAAGGAAGCGAAAATCGGTCCCAATCACCTGGACCGAGTAAATACGCAACGCCCTCCGACGGGCTTGGAGTGCCATAACAGGGCCGGCGGTTCCGACGAGAATCGTCGGCCATCTTTGTGGGATTCGAGCCATGGTATCATCCCTGAACAGAAATGGCTCTGGCCGTCCCCGGCCAACCGGATAAAATAGACAGGCATACGATGAGCTTCGTTGATAGTGCTGCTGGCCCGGTTCCTCGGGTCCACGACTGGGCTTTTGTTGAGTTTGGTTGAACCGAGACGATCACAACCGTATTAATATGCCAGATCCTCCCCCAAACGAAAGGAGGCATCCGTGATAAACCGGAAAAACACCACGGGCCTGCCGGAATCCGATCCCAGACAATCCCGTATGGACGGGGACGCGTCCGGCGGTCGAAAAACGCGGCCGAAACGACGGCGCTGGTTGAAAGGGCTGGGAGTTGTATTGCTGCTGGGGCTCATACTCCTCGTGACCCTGCCCTGGCTGCTTTCGACCGCTTCCGGATCAAAAATGCTCGTTGCGACGGCCAATCGCTGGCTCCCGGGCGAACTGGAAGTCCGGAGCATCTCGCTTAGCTGGCGCGGTCCTTGCACGATCCAAGGCGTATCCCTGAAGGATACGCAAGATCGCGAGGTCGCCCGTATCGAGGATTTGACCTGGACCTCCGGCCTGGTCCGGGCGGCAGCCTCCCTCTACCGCTTCGCGGAAGTACGGATCGACCAGCCGGAAATCTCATTGATTGTCGACCACGACGGCCGCATCTCCTTGATCGACGCTCTGGTTACACCTACCACACCGCCGTCGCAGCAAGAACCCGTAACACTACCCCCGGTGATTGGCCGCGTCGTCATCGAGAACGGCACTCTGCGTATCGTCCGTCCCGATGAACGCACGCTCGAAATCACGCGAATCAACACGACCGTAACTCTTGACACCCTTAATCACCTCGAAGGACAAATAGACTTCGTGACCCCCCAGGAGGGTCGCCTCGCGGCAGAAATCACCATCGACAATCTCGCTCCCGACGGTCAACCACGTCCTTTCGAGACCACCATGACGGTGCGGCTAACCACCCCGCAAGATATACCTATCGCCGAATTGGCCGCCTTCGTCCTTGATCGCGATGACCTCAAGGGAAAAATCAACCTGAATCTCCAGGCCGATATCGAGAAGGGTGCTGCCCGACTCAAACTGATTACCAAGGCCGCCGATCTGCAGATCCGGCCAACCGACGGTCAAATCGCCGAACCGCTGGACGTGCAACTGACGGCGGACGTGCAGGTCGATCGCGAGAACCTGGCCGCCCAAACCACCATTGAAGGAACGGTCGGCAATGGTGGGATCGACTTGACCTTACCGCTCACCGAGACGGCCGGGCACTTCTCATTCGACACGTTGCTTGCCGCCTTGCTAGAAGGCCAAACCGACTCGTTTCCGCAATTCACCATGGAAGGGCGCGGCAAACTGGACCTGGCCAGACTGGCCCGGACCTTCCCCGACCTGATGGCCGTCCGTTCGGATGTCGATGTAACCAGCGGCACTTTCGATCTGGATCATCTGCGCATCCGCGGTGGCCGCGAACCTTCGCTGGCCGGTGCGCTTGCTCTGAGCAATCTCGTTACGCGTACCGGCGACGAGGAGATTCAGTGGACACCCGTAGCATTCAAAACCGATCTGCTGCTCGAACCCAGCCACGGACTGAAAATTGAGCAGGCCGAGTTTTCATCCGGTTTCGGCCGTTTAACCGCCGCCGGTGGCGCCGAGGAACTCAGTACCACGTTTCAGTTCGATCTCACCGAACTCAACCGGCAACTTGGCCAGATCATGGACACAGGCGAGATGGTCCTCGCCGGGCAGGTCGCCGGAAACCTGGACCTCAAACGTCCCGACCCGGAACAGGTCGAGTTGTCTACCACGTTCAAGGCCGAAAACCTGAATTACCAGGCCGCCGATCGCCAATGGCAATCTGATACACTGACCTTCGACGCCGCTGGCCGGTTAAAGCTGACCGATTCACAACCTGACGAAGTGCTCATCTCCAACCTGAAAATTAACGCGGACGATAAAATTATGGCCGCTGCGAACGGCCGTAGCCGCCTGTCCGCCGACGCGTTCGAGGGCCAACTCGACCTTGAACAGGCCGATCTGGCCTACCTTAACCGCCAACTGAAAAACCTCGGCCTGATCGCTGATGAACAGTACACCGGAACCGCCCGCCTCCGGATCAAGGTCCATAAAAACGACGCCCAGGCGCCTCTGGTATCCGAGGGAGATATGGTCCTGCGCGACGCCCACGTCGGGCCGACCCTGGTCTCGGCCGAGGATATGACCCTGCAATGGTCGGACCTGAGCTACGCCTTCGATACCGGACAACTCCAGATCAAAACGGCCAAGCTGGCCGGCTCCATGGCCAACCTCGTGATTGACGCTCTCGATTGCCGGCTTGCCGAACCGCTTCAGCTT
>JAAYCU010000304.1 GCA_012729595.1 Phycisphaerales bacterium | reverse complement strand
TGTACCGAGTTGAAATCGAAAAAACGCAATTCTCAGCCTAACCTACTGAAACATAAAGGATTACGTCATATTCAAAAACCGTTAACCGGACACCAATGAGAATACCCATGAATATTATTGTGGATTAGATCGACCACGTATGTCAAGCTTGATCCCGGCGTATCCGCATTGAAGGGTGTAACCATAATGGTCAGGCGATATTGTATTGGAGTCACATTAGATCGTTCGATCGCTGAATATTACTTGCCGGCTTGTAGCCGTTTGTCACGGTGATTATGATCGTGGTCCCAGTCCCGGATGGATGGGGCTGGAGTTCTAGAATCCAAGCGTAAGGCTGACGAACATCGGCCGCATGGGTGGTACGTAATGGCAATTCAATTTCAATGTCCTGCCTGCCGCCAGCCTATTGAAATCGAGGAGCAATGGGCTGGGCAACCGGTGGCTTGCCCTTATTGTCAACGGGTGGTCACTGCCCCGACGCAAAGCTCATGGCCCGGCGAACAGATTCCTACCGCTTCGCCGACCAGCCATGCGTCGGACTCGGCACATCCACATCCGTCGGCCGTGTCAGCCACTGACCCCTTTTCATCCTTGCCCCCGGCAAGTTCAGCCAAAGGTATTTGGGCGTTCATCCTGGCATGTACCGCCACCGTCCTTTGTATTCTGGCCTACGTTTCCTTCTCCGTGAACATGGCCGCCGCAATCGTACAAACCGTGGGCCCCAACGCCACGCCACAAGAGCAACAAGAGGCCATGACCAAAGTTATGACCGAAGGCAAGATCCCCCACTCGCCCCTGGCCAGCGCGTCCGTTATTGTGGGTACGGCCAGTGGCCTAGGCAGCCTGGCCTTGGCCTTGCTGGCCCTGGTGCGAAGGGAGGGTGGCCGGGGGCTGGCTATCGCCGCCTTGGTCATTACCCCGCTCTTTCTGTTCTGCCAGCTCGGACTCCTGCTGTTGATGTCCATGCACTCCAAGGGGTAATGTCCCCTGCTGGATATTGCCGGGGCACGGTCGAGGCTTGGCCGCGAATTATGGCTCCACCCCCGTCTTTCGGTCGGCCGTCGATTGTCTTTGAGGCGGCCGGCGTCTATGATAATGGGCATGTTTGATGCCCTAAGCGATAAATTTAATAGTATTTTCCATAAGATGCGCGGACGTGGCCGCGTCACGGAGAGCAACGTCCAGGATGCCCTGCGCGAGGTGCGTACCGCCCTGCTCGAGGCCGACGTGCATGTACAGGTCGTACGTCAATTCTGTGACGACGTTCTGCAAAAAGCCCTCGGGGCCGAGGTGTTGACCACCCTGCACCCCGACCAGGTGATGGTCAAGATCGTGCATGACGAGTTGACCCGGCTGATGGGCCCGGTCGATCCGCGGATTCCCTATGTTACCCCCGGGCCGACGGTTATTCTGATGGCCGGCCTGCAGGGGTCGGGTAAAACCACCACCTGCGGCAAGCTGGCCCGGTACACCATGCGGCAGGGCAAGCGGCCATTGCTGGTGGCGGCGGACCTGAAGCGGCCGGCGGCCATCGATCAGTTGGAGGTCATCGGCGGGCAGGTCGGCGTGCCCGTCTATACCGAACGCGGACACACCAACGCGGTCAAGGTCTGTCGTAACGGCATTCTCGAGGCCCGCAAGACCGACCGCGATCTGGTGATTCTGGATACCGCCGGACGTCTGGCCATCGACGAGGAGATGATGGCCGAGATCGCCCAGGTCGAGCAGACCACCAACCCCCATCAGGTCTATCTGGTCATCGACGCGATGACCGGACAGGACGCGGTGAACACCGCTCGGCATTTCAACGAACGGCTGGAGCTCGACGGGCTGATCCTGACCAAGTTCGACTCGGACACCCGCGGCGGAGCGGCCCTTTCGGCCAAGATGATCACCGGCAAGCCGATCAAGTTCGTGGGCATCGGCGAGAAGCTCAATAACCTCGAGGAATTTCACGCCGAACGCATCGCCGGACGCATCCTGGGCATGGGCGACGTGGTCACCCTGGTCGAGAAAGCCCAACAGCAATTCGACCAGAAGGAGGCCGAGAAGCTCCAGAAGAAAATGTCCAAGGGGCTCGATCTCGAGGACTTCCTTGCCCAGATGAAGAAGTTCAAGGCCATGGGCTCGATGCGGGACATCATGAAAATGGTCCCGGGCATGAGCGCCCAGATGGGCGACATGCAGATGGACGACTCCGAGCTGGTGCGCTTCGAGGCCATCATCAAGAGCATGACCCCCCGCGAACGGCGCAATCCGGACCTCATCGAGGCTTCCCGCCGGCGCCGTATCGCGCGCGGCAGCGGGACCGATACCCAGGAGGTGTCCGGGCTGATTAAAAGCTTCAGCCAGGTGCGCACCATGATGAAGGCGGTCAGCGGCATGTCTGCCCTGGACCGGATGAAATCGGCCGGCCAGTTCGCCAAGATGGCCGCCTCCGGATTCATGCCGAAACTCAAGATCGGCAGCACGGTCAAGAAACGCCGCGAGACCCGCAAGGACAAACGCAAACGCCGCAACAAGCATCGCCGCTGAGCGGCCCTCACTACGGAGCCCCACCGAGGCACGGAGTCGTGAAAGGTTCAAATCCGTTCCCGAGCCCTCGGATTATACGAATGCGCCATCCACGGGCCTCGTGCTACAGAATAAATCGGCTGACATCGTCGTCCTTGTAGATGCCTTCCAGTTGGCGACGGACCAAGGCGGCGTCGATCACGATGGTTTCGCCGCTGTGCGCGGGCGCGTCGAAGGATATCTGCTCCAGAACCTTTTCCATGATGGTATACAATCGCCGGGCCCCGATATTCATGGTGTTGCGATTCACCTCGAAAGCGATCTCCGCGATGGCCTCGACGGCCTCCGGCGTGAACTCAAGACGAAGGCCCTCCGTGGCCATCAAGGCCACCTGCTGGCGGGTTAAAGCGTTCTGCGGTTCGTTGAGAATACGCACGAAATCCTGTTTATTCAGGTCGCCCAACTCGACGCGGATGGGCAGACGGCCCTGTAACTCGGGCATCAGGTCGGCCGGCTTGCTGTTGTGAAAGGCCCCGGCAGCGATGAACAGGATATGATCGGTGCGCACCATGCCATAACGAGTACCGACCGAACAGCCCTCCACGATCGGCAACAAGTCGCGCTGTACGCCCTGCCGGGAAATATCCGGCCCGTGCATGGTACCAGTGGCGGCGACTTTGTCGATCTCGTCGAGGAATACGATACCGCTGTTTTCGGTGCGTTGGATGGCCATCGCGATCACTTTTTCCCGGTCGATAAGCTGCTCACAAGCCTGATCGAAAAGCACCTTGCGGGCCTCGCGAATGGGCAGGCGGCGACTCTTGGATTGCTGGGGGATCAGTTTCTCGAGGAAATCCTGCATCTCCGGGCCCATCTGGTCCATGCCGATGGTGGCCATCATGCCCACGGGTACGGGCTTTTCCTCAGAGACCACCTCCACGTCGCGGTCCTCGAACTCGCCGTCGCGCAGGCGTTGGCGGAACTTTTCCCGCGTCCGTTGCCGCTTCTGGGCGGCTTCGCCGGCGGCCTCGTCCTCCTCGATCGAGGTCGTTGCGGGACCGGGCAGAAGCACGTCGAGCAGCCGTTCCTCGGCCACGCGTTCCCCTTCCTGGCGGACCACCTCGGTCTGTTCCTGCCGCACCATTTGAATAGCCAGATCGAGCAGGTCGCGGATCATGCTTTCCACGTCGCGCCCGTGATAGCCGACCTCGGTATACTTGGTGGCCTCGACCTTGACGAACGGAGCGTTGACCAGCTTGGCCAGCCGCCGGGCGATTTCCGTCTTGCCCACGCCGGTCGGTCCGATCATGAGAATATTTTTCGGCCCGACCTCGGCCCGCATGCCCTCGGGAAGCTGCTGCCGACGCCAGCGGTTACGGACGGCCACGGCCACCGCCCGCTTGGCGTCGTCCTGGCCAATGATAAATTTGTCCAATTCCTCGACAACCTGTCTTGGGGTTAGTTCATGCATAAATAGCTCTCAGCGTTCAGCAGTCAGTGTTCAGTGTTCAGTGTTCAGTGTTCAGTGTTCAGTGTTCAGTGTTCAGTGTTCAGTGTTCAGTGTTCAGTGTTCAGTGTTCAGCAGTCAGAAGTCAGTGTTCAGGGGTCAGCGATCAGTGCCCGGTTTTCAGTTTCTTGATTAAGGCGGTGAGCATTTTCTTGACCTCAATGACCTCGCCTTCCAGCAGCTCATGTTCCTTAAGGTCCACGTACTTCAAGTCTCGGGCCAGCAGTAGATGGTATTCCAACTCGCAAGCCGACCCCATGGCGATCTGCATGAACCGGGCAAAATCCTGGTTCCCGTTACGGCCGCAACCCTCGGCAATGTTCGCGGGGATGGAACAACTGGCTCGTCGTATCTGGCTGATCAAGCCATACCTTTCACCATCAGGAAATTCACTTGTAGTCTTATAGATCGCCAAGGTCAACCGGTGACTTTTCTCCCAGACCAAAAGGCTCTTGAAATCCTTCATGCGATCTACCTTTCAACGCATTCTCCCCGGCTGCTGACCACTGATTGCCGACCGCTGACCGCTCTCACAATGTTTCAACGGTAAGATGGTCGTTCGTATAAACGCAGATGTCGGCGGCGATCAGGAGGGACTCCCTGACGATCTCGGCGGCAGGGAGGGTCGAATGCTTGAGCAGAGCCCGGGCGGCGGCGGCGGCGTACATTCCCCCCGAGCCGATGCCGATCACTCCGTCGGTCGGCTCGATCACGTCGCCGCTCCCGCTGAGGATCAACGAGGTCTGGTCATCTACGGCCGCCAATAGAGATTCCAGCCGCCGGAGCACGCGATCCGTCCGCCAATCCTTGGCCAGGGCGATGGCCGCCCGGCGGATGTTGCCCTTGAACTGTTGCAGCTTATCCTCGAACCGGTCGAGCAGGGCAAATGAATCGGCGGCCGATCCGGCAAACCCGCACAGTATCTTGCCCTCGCCCAATCGGCGAATCTTGCAGGAGTCGTGCTTGACGGCCGTCTGGCCCAGGGTTACCTGCCCATCGCCGCCGAGGGCGGTCTGGCCGTCCCGACGGACGGCCAGGATAGTCGTACTTCGAATCCTGTTTCGTGCGTTGCTCATCCTACTGATTCCTCCCACATTGCCGGGCATTCTAACCGATTCAGGGCTATTACGTGAGCCCCATGGGATCCCTGCGCCAATCCCAGAGAAACGGGCGCGAATAACCGTACCCAACGGCAAGGTAACCCGAAAAATAGACCGCAACCCTGCAACCCGCCCGGAATAATTCGCATAGAAAACAGGGGAGTCATATCATAAGGAGCGGTTCAATATAAGGCCTTGTCCCACGTTGGAGGTTTTGCCATGATTCACCGGATTAATCACCGAACG
>JAAYCU010000303.1 GCA_012729595.1 Phycisphaerales bacterium | reverse complement strand
CTCGAAAATGACGTCCCAGGGCCTCCGAATCGATGTGGAAGGGATTCCCCTTCTCCACGTACGCCTCCACCTGTAAAGCGTTGACCAACTGGATGCCCCGGACATTATGGCGGAGATACTCGGAAACATAGGATGACAGATTCAACCGCGTCTTAGGATAATCCCAGAGGATCTCCTGCGGGGCCCATACGCAGACCAGTACGGTCTTACCTTCAAGTAGTTTGCACTCCGCCTCCACCTTCTCCGAGGTAGGTCCAGTTTGCACGGCCAGCCATTTGATACCCGTGCAGCCGGATAGGCTGAATACCCATACCAATAAAAATAGTAGTAATAGTCTTCGCAGACAGTTCGATGAAATACGCTGATAACCCATCGGGCAAACTCTCCATACTAACAGTGCGGAACGGACAGCCGTACTGGTAATGTCCCGTCACACATGCCGATTACGATCTTAAGAGCCCAGGCAGCCACAAGCAATGCCAGCGACCACCAGAGTAGACTTTCCGGGCGAACGCGATACCAATTTAGCGAGGGGCGTCGGCCGGTGACGATACTGATCAGGGAAAAGACAGCCATAAGCATAACGCCTAAAGCTAGGATAAATCCGGCTAATTGGGCACGTATGGCCTGGAGCACATGGCCTCGTACTGCGTGAGCAAATGCGGTAGTCATGCCGCAAGTAGGACAGGGTAGGCCGGTCAGCGTTACGAATCCGCAAGGAGGCATTCGCAATTGCTGATGTGTGCCCATGAAATACTTGTCAGGCTGCAGACGGGCAGCCACCACCATAAGGCTCATCGCTATGGCGGCGAGACCGGCCGCGTACACACGTCCCCAGAGCCGGTGCTCCAAGGGCACCATCGTTCCGTAATTGCCTAAAGGATGCCCTCTAGTTGGTAAGACGTGTACAACAGGTTTGGCTGACCGCCGCTCCCCGGGGTTCTCCATATCCATGGGATCTCGCCCCCTTTGTTGATTCGACGTCATGGACAGTATATTACCGGAGAAAACCGCCAACCGCGATGGGCTGCCCGCCAAATCACGATTACATCTTTGGCAGATAAATTAACGAGTTTGGATATCCTCATCACACATGGAGTCCGGGATTGGCCTTTCTGGGCGCGGTTCAATAAAAGATCATAAGGATCAGGTGTGGCTCGGCCTGTTTGCCTTCCCAGGGCGCGATGGTTGTTGTGGAAAATTTTATTTCGATTTCTGGATTACTATCTACCCATGCATTTACCTGCCGATCCAAGTTCCGCATGGCCCCTTCGGTAAGGCGAGCATGAAAGGTGCGCACCCGAGTGGCGGCTTGGCCGGTTATATTCAGTGTCCGTTTGTAGGCAACCAGGTCGCCGGCGGTCGAGTCGCTTAAGACCGATGAACCACCCATGACCGATGATCGCTGGTTGCGGTCACCGACTTCCGTTTCGTCGGCCAGAGATAAAGACGCCAGATCCTCGCTGACATTCACCCCCTGTCGTGCCGCCAGGCAATGGCCGCAATACAATCCGCCTGCCCAGCGACCGGCCAATCGGCGGTGAATATGTTCCCGGTAAATGCTTGCCCCACAATCCGCGCAAGTCGCAACGAGTTCATCCTCCGGTAGCGCGCCCATGGCACATTCCTCCCGATTGTTGATCGCCGGTCGGCGGCCTTGCATATGATTGGATCACCTGGCCGCGCGGACAAGCCTCGGATATGGAGCTCAATGCCTAGATTGTCTATGGCTTTTCCTCACACGTACAGGCCATCTTACCACACCCAGGGCAGCCTTGGCCATACTTGTTGTGGATGGCCTGACTCAAGTCTATCCCCTCCACATTTGCCAGAGTCACCAGCCAAGCTAGCACATCAGCGAATTCCTCGCCTTTCCTCTGGGCGCTCTCGTTGTTACCGATTGCCTCTGCCAGCTCACCGATTTCTTCCATAAACCATATGAAAGTGCCTGCCGCGCCTCGCTGGCGGTCCTTGTGGGAATACATTTTCTCTATTAGTTGCTGAAAGTCCCGAAGATCCATTGTTGAAACCCTGTTCAAAGTAAGCCAATATTGCTTAAGATGCTGTAAGGGTATCCGACCGCGACGGCAGTCGCAAATGTGTAATATACCGAATCAGGAGGCTTGTTAAGATGCCGGAAACCGTACGCCACCACAGGCTGCCTCGCAGCGCCCGAATTTGTTCTGGTACGACATTTCGAAATATATTTGCCAGAAAATATCGTATTTCAGATCGTTTTTTAACTATTTACACAGCCCCTAATGATGACGGAATAAACCGTCTTGGGCTGGCAATCAGCAGGCATTTTGGGAATGCGGTTCATCGCAATCGGATGAAAAGACTCATTCGGGAGGCTTTTCGTCAATTACAGCATGAATTACCGGGTTCTTCTGATTGGGTTATCATTCCCAAACCGGGACAGCAGCCAGCTCTATCGGATATCAAGTACTCTATCCGGATTCTGGCCCACCGTATTACCCGAAAAAATAACCCAAATCCCCGGTCCCCTGATATCCACACATAGAGATGTGTTGGCGCCGGCTTGAACATGTTGTAAATCCGCCGGTTTGATTATGTGGTGGACGAGTCGGTATGCACACACATATCGACAGGGCGAGGGATGTTCCAGACATCTCGGGAAGGGCTCACGGATCG
>JAAYCU010000302.1 GCA_012729595.1 Phycisphaerales bacterium | reverse complement strand
TTCAACCGTGCCGGACTCGCTACGCCCACCTTATTTGCGGGACATTCCGATTAATCCGTTCACGGGTGGAAAGCGGATTACTTGCTGCGGCTGGCCGGGAGAGAAGGAAGGGGACTGGCATTACGACCCGGTAACGGGTCGGTTTCGGGCGAACGCTCCCATGGACAAGATTCACTATTAATCTGCAGATCGATACTATTGGGTGCGCCAGACCGTCAGGGGGGGAACGGTCTGGCGTCCTGTTTTTTCCCCAAATAGATGGATGTTCCGAAATAGCTCGCATTGATACGCCTTTCAGGATTGCCCCGGCCGATTATTATTGGACCCTTGTGCGACCAGATAATTCGATAAAGCCTAACCAATTCAAGCGTTAAGGCGGCCGTTGGTGGCGCCGATACACGGATAGCTCGTCTGGTTTTATGCGCCCGGGGCGCGTAGCGAGTTGGTTTGCGGTCGGCGTTCAACACGCCGACCGGTTGAAGGGTTAACCGTGCCTGTACCGTTCTTCAGAATGCATCACCATGTCGGGCCTATCGGGTTCGATTTGGGGACTCGTTATCTACGCATGGTCCAGTTGGTCGGCGAAGGGGAGCGGTTCGCCGTGGTGGGCTGTGCTCAGCAGATTGTCCCTTTGGAAATAAAGTCTCGGGCCGAATACGAATTGATCGTCATGTCCAGCGTGGACCGGATGCTGCGGGAGGGACACTTCTCCGGACGCGATGTCGTGACCTCGCTGGGCTGGAACGATTTGCAGATTCGTAACCTGCGCCTCAATGCCGCGGCGGAGGGAGATTTGGAGGACAACATCCGCCGCCAGGCTGCGGAAAGCTTCGATATGGACCCCGTGGAGACAGAGTTTCGGTTTTTGCCGGCCGGCGATGTTAGACACGGAACAGATATGCAACAAGAGGTGATCGTGCTGGGTGCCTCCCGGACGGCGATCGAAAACCATCTCGCTCTCTTGAATAAATTGGGGTTGAATCCCGTGGCCATCGACGCCGGTCCTTGCGCTCTATTTCGAAGCTTTGAACGTTTTATGCGCCGTGGAGAGGATGATGATCAGGTTCACGCATTGCTGGATATGGGTTACGAAGCGACTCGGGTGGTGATTTCTCGCGGGACGGATTTGATTTTATTCAAGTCGATTCCCCTCGGCGGGCGTCATTTTGATCGTCTGCTCGGTCAGCGGTTGGATCTGAGCCGGTACGAGGCTTCTGAAATCCGTATGCGGGCACAGAGGAATCGCTCGCATTTGGATGCCAGGGAAACGGGCGAGATCGATCCAGCTCCTGAGAGTCTGCATCGCGCCGTATTCGATGCGTTGCGTCCGGCCTTTGAACAAATCGGCAAGGAGATCGCATTGTGTCTGCGCTATTGTTCGGCAACCTTTCGGGGCCAGCGTTGCGAAATGGTCACCATGGTGGGCGGACAAGCCGGAGATCGAGCCATGCGTAGATTTCTGGCCGACCAGGTAGGTCTGCCATTCGAGGTAGGGCGTCCGATGCGGAATATGGTTCTCGATTGTGGCGGAAATACGCTTGACCGCCGTGCGGGGCAGCCGGAATGGGCGATGGCTACCGGCTTGGCTTTAAAGCCGCTTCATCGGGCTGCGGAGGTGATGCGATGAAGGAGATCGATTTTCTGCCGAGCAATTATCGCCGTGCCTCGAACCGACCAAAACGACTACGGCGGATAGCTGTCCTGGCCGGCCTGTTCATAGCTTATGTGACGATCCAACTGACTTACGAAACGCGCCTGGATCGGACGCTGGCTTCGGTGCCCGGAGTATTTGGTGATAGCGTCGAGAGCTGTTCTATCCGGGATATGACCGCCGGTCATTGCGATGTGTTGTGCCCGGCACCGCATGATACCGACCAGCGCGTTGCTTGGGCAGAACGGGTCGTCCTGGGGTTGTTGGGTGCAGAATATCGCCTGAGCTATCTGTCTTTCGAGACGGGAATGAACGGCGGGCTTGCTACTGCAACACTCCACGGCCGCTTGCGGGCTGTTGCGGAAAACGAATTAGCCGTTGGTATGTTTATGGGCCGTTTGGCGGCCAGTTCATATTGCTCGGAGATCGAGTTGGTTTTTGTTCGAGCTGTTCACGGGGCCGGCCGGGCATCGCGGGAATTTGAGTTAACCTTTGTCCTCGATTCGAAATATCTTCCGGGCTGAGGGCTGGTTAGAGGTGTAAGCGTTCATGAGGCTGGCGGCGGAGCATCGCAATTTACTGAAAGGGCTGGGGCCGCTCGGGACCAACGGCTTCATGCCGATATTGTCCATGAACCGGTTGACCTACCTCGCCCTGGGGTTGCTGGTGCTGGTGGCGGCCACGTCGTTGGGGGGGATTCTGGGGATTATCCGTAAGAATGCCCCGGTGGAATATCTGGTGGTCTGGTGTGCCTGCGGATCATTAGTTGTCATGGCCATCGTCATGATGCTGCTGGGCAAGGCCAGAACCCAGCGTTCGCTGCAAGTCGTGGAACAACGGTTACGCCGCTTGATTCAAGAGGGGCGTCTCGATGATTTTGGTGTTGCGATCCCCGAGGAAATGCGCCCGGTAATGGCCGCCCTGTGCGAATATGTCGATCAAGTCCGCGATCGCGTCGATCATCTCCAAGTACGAAAAAAAGAGCTGGATATCCAGATGCTCGTCGCTGAAACCGAAAGGCGGAAAAGCGAGGCGATCATTCTCAGTCAGCGCGAAGCGGTCTTGGTCATCGACGGGTTCGGTGACCTGGCCCTGGCGAACGCGGCGGCCGAACGCCTGTGTGGTTTTAGCTTACAGGATTCACGCCATCGGCCTTTGAATAGAGTTCTTTCGGATGCCTCGCTCATCGATCTTATCAGAGAAGCCCGGGAACAGCCTGGGGCCGGTGCATGCCGACAATTGGAATATACCACCAGCCGCGATGGGGAGGGGCGGACTTTTCACATAATCCTGTCGCCGCTGCTCGAAGCCGACGGGCGGCCCGGCGGGGTGGTGGTCGTCTTTCACGATATCACTCAGGAACGGCAAGCCGCTCAGGTCAAGGTCGATTTCGTTTCCGCGGTCTCCCACGAGTTGCGTACCCCGCTGTCCAGCATCAAGGCTTATATCGAGATGTTGCTCGACGGCGAGGCCCGTGATGAAGCCGATCAAGCTAATTTTCTCCGGATTGTCTCGGAGGAAACCACACGCTTGCAGCGACTGATCGAAAATATTCTAAACATCTCCAGGATCGAATCCGGACTGATTCAGCCTTGTCCGGAATTGATCCAGCCGCACGGACTGATCCGGATAATCCTGGAGACCCTGGCGCCCCAGGCCGCGGACAAGGGGGTCGAGCTGGATTACTGTCTGGGCGAGGGCCTGCCTTCCATTTGGGCCGATCGAGACATGCTCCATCGAGCGATCCTGAATGTCATCAGCAATGCTATGAAATACACTCCGGCGGGTGGACGCGTTCAGGTTAACGCGGGGTTTGATGCCGCACGGAGGCACTATGTGATTACCGTGACGGATAACGGAATAGGCATTCGAGATAGGGATTTGGGACGCATTTTTGATAAGTTCTATCGGAGTAAGGAAGCCGCGGCGGTGGCCAAGGGTACGGGCTTGGGGCTCAACTTGGTCAAGCACATCGTGGAGAGCGTACATCGCGGTGAAATCTCCGTTACCAGCGAGCCGGGGAAGGGCACCAGCATGATTCTTCGATTTCCTTTATCGCCGCAACCAAAGACGAGGGCTCAGCCATGAAAAGGATTCTGGTGGCCGATGACGAAACGCACATACTAAACGTGGTTTCCATCAAACTTAGCAATGCCGGATACCAGGTGGATACGGCCGAGGACGGCGCCGAGGCTTATCGAGCGGCCCTGGCCCATCCCCCGGATTTGTTGATTACCGATTATCAGATGCCGAACCTCAGCGGGGTGGAGCTGTGCGCGAAATTGGCCGCCGATGAGCCTACCAGGTTTATCCCGACCATTTTACTTACCGCCCGAGGTTATAGCATTTCGCCACAGGACAAGACCACGGCCGGTATCAAACGCGTTATCGACAAGCCGTTCAGCCCGCGCGAGGTGCTGGCCTGCGTCGAAGAGCTGCTCGCCGGCGTCGAAGCGGAAAGGCCGATGGCCGAAAGCTGCATCTGAAGAGGTACCCGATGACCAGTATGCCCCGCCTGCTTCAACAACCCGCCGAGCTGCGGCGGAATTGTGCCGCGGCTTTTCCTCCCTATGCGGAACCCTGGGGGCGGCTGGGACTTTGGTTGTCGTTATGGGACGATAAGGGCGAATGCGTACTCAGCGAGCCGCCCGGCACCAATCATTTCTGGGCAACACTGGCAAGACATGCCTCCGGACTGCGTCGGCGGATGCGGGAGTTGGCTGGACGCGGAGCGGCTGGAACAACCCTGCCCGGGGAGCTGCATGCCTGTGGAGGGCTGCTGGCCATCGCCTTGCCCGTTCGCATGCGCGGATGGCCGCCGCATTATGTCCTCGTTTGCGCGAAAACCCCGGCTTTCCGGGAACAGGATAACCTGCTTCGCTTTTGCGATCGAAACGAAATCGATTCGGTCCTGATCGGCAAGCTGGCCGAGCAGGTTCCGGCATATTCCATTGAGACGATGACGGCCTACGCGGATATTCTCCGGCAACAGATGGCTGATCTCGGTACTTCCGTTCGGGCGCGTGGCGATATTCACGACCTCTCTGATCAACTGGCCCGTTCTTATGAGGAATTGAATCTGATCTATCGGGTCAGTAATGGCCTGGGGCTTTCCCGAAGGCCGCTCGCCCATCTGGGTAGACTCTGCCGCGAATTGCTCGACGTAACCGTGGTACGGGGGTTTGCCGGAGTACTCGAGCCGACGGGCGATGCCACTTGTGAGCCAATGCTGGTAACCGCCGGGTCGCTCGATGTCGATTCTGCGGATATCCTCAAGCTTTACCGACAGATCATCGCCGGCCGTCAGGCCCCTGAGTCGGTTAAGGTCGTGAACCACGTCGACAACGATCCGGCCTATGCCTGGGCCGCCGAATGGCTGGAACGTTTTGTCTATTTCCCGCTGGCCCGGGCTAATTATCGCTACGGTGCGATTCTCGCGATCAATCAGGTCAACGGAGACGATTTCGGATCCGAGGAGGTACAGCTCATCAATACCGTGGTCGAACGTAGCGCGGCTTTTCTCGAAAATGTCCGTTTATACGACGACCTGGAACAACTGTTCATGGGCATGCTTCATGCCCTGGTTAATAGTATCGACGCCAAGGATCCTTATACCTGCGGCCATTCGCAACGGGTGGCCTGGCTGAGCCGGTATATCGCCGAGCTGGCCGGTATTCCGGAGCCCCAGCGGCAGCGCGTTTATCTCAGCGGCCTGCTTCATGATGTAGGTAAAATAGGTATCACCGACACGCTCCTATGCAAAACCGGAAAACTGACGGACGAAGAATATCAGGAAATCAAACACCACCCCATCATCGGGGCCCGTATCCTTGAAGGGATGAAACAGGTTGAGGATCTGGTGCCCGGGGTAGAGTACCACCATGAACGGATCGACGGGAAAGGGTATTCGGCCGGGCTGAGCGGAGATGATATCCCTCTATTCGGCCGGGTGGTGGGGCTCGCCGACAGCCTGGATGCTATGACCACCAACCGGACCTATCGCGCCGCGTTACCGCTTCAACTGGCCGTCGCCGAAATCCGCCGGTTTTCGGGTACCCAATTCGACCCGCGATTGGTCGACCTTCTGCTCCAGGACGACTGGGAGACCCTCTTCCGCAAGCTGCCGGTCTCCAATCGCTCGCCCGACGGGCAAGGCATCATCCGGGCCGCGCATTGACAACGCCTCGAAAGCCCCCAAAAATCCCTCGTTATGTCATTCAACCTGCATCAGCCCCCCGCGTATCGTTATTCAGGCCCGATCTTCGACGCCCATTGCCATTTCTCCACCCCCGAGGCCACGGAACGAATGATCCGGGCCGGAGAGTTGTACGGCGTGACCCGCTGGGTGGGGATTTGTCGGGTCGAGGAAGTGCCCGCCTTTCGCGAACGGTTCGGCCGCCGTGCGGCCTTCACCATCTGGCTCGATCACAGGCTGCCGGCCGACGCGCCCGGTTTCGTAAAGACCCAGTTGGACATCGTCCGCCAGACGCTCGAAATCGGCGGACGCTGCATCAAATTCTGGTATAAACCGGAATACAACCAACGTAGCGGACTCTTTTTCGATCACCCCCGGCTGGACCCGGTGTTCCGGGCTATCGAGGAGGCCGGCCTGCCCGTCCTGGTGCATATCGCCGATCCCGACGTATGGTGGCGAAATCGCTATAGCGACCCGGCCAAGTTCGAGGCCAAGCGATTCACCTATCGGCAGTTGACCAATACCCTCGAACGATTCAGCCGCTTGTCCGTACTCGTCGCCCACCTGGGCGGCTGGCCGGAGAATCTCCCCTTTCTGACGGACTTATTGAACCGCTATCCCAACTGCCATCTGGACACCTCGGGCACCAAGTGGATCGCCCGCGAACTGTCCGCCAAACCGGCCGAGGCCCGCGACTTTATCATCCGGTACGCGGATCGGCTGCTGTTCGGCAGCGACCTGGTCGCCTGGGACCACGCCGATTTCGAACACCATTGTTCGCGCTACTGGGTCCATCGCCATCTCTATGAACGAAATGAGCGCGTGCCTTCGCCGATAGAAGATCCGGACGCCGACGGGCCGGTTCAGGTGGTCGGCCTGGACCTGCCGGATTCGGTCCTGCAAAGGCTCTACCTGGAAAACGCCCGCCGGTTTTTCCGGTTGGAATGAGCCCGGCGACGCTTGGGTATCCCTTGTCCCGTCCCGATTTACGTGGGTCGTCGTCCTTCCCCGCTTGACGATCGTAAGCTCATCCGATACCTTACAATATCTTCCCTGACGGGAACCCGATCATCGACGTAATGCCTTAAGCCCGGGTGGCGGAATTGGCAGACGCGCATGGTTGAGGGCCATGTAGCCGCAAGGCTGTGGAGGTTCGAGCCCTCTCCCGGGCATCCGCGAAACCCCGACTCGTTTTCGGGGTTTTGTGCGTTTTACGGCGCCGTGTATTTCCTGCGGCTGCTGGTGCGAGAATCCTTTCTCGCACCCCTGGAATCCTTATCCCGGATTTCCCATATGACACTTACAACGGCGTATAATGAGGTGACGATTTCCCCAATGAATACAGGTGAAAATGAACCTCAGGCCGCTGAAATCCGGAGAATGCAATGGGTGAAGCACGCAAGG
>JAAYCU010000301.1 GCA_012729595.1 Phycisphaerales bacterium | reverse complement strand
CCTTGCGTGCTTCACCCATTGCATTCTCCGGATTTCAGCGGCCTGAGGTTCATTTTCACCTGTATTCATTGGGGAAATCGTCACCTCATTATACGCCGTTGTAAGTGTCATATGGGAAATCCGGGATTACTCGATGGTTGATCGCATACCCAAGTGCCGCCCGCGCAGGCGAGCCTTCTTCTGTCCGGTATGATGCCAGAACAGCCGGTACGATCACGGTCATAAAATACCACAAACCTGCCCGCTGGTCACTCATTTGACGCAGGCCCGACCGGAAAATACACTCAATCATGCCATGTTGTCGATGATTAGGTAGAATTTGATGCCGGTCCGTACATGGATGTCGAGAGGGCGATGAGTATTCCGATGACCAATGCCGGAAAGAAAAGCTATTTACCGGGCGAATCGTTCGCGAATCGACTGGTAAGTTCTCAATATTTCTCCTGGGTCATGTCTACCCTGCTCCACGGTCTGGTGTTTGTCGGGCTAGGGGTAGCTGTATTTAGCGAGCAACCACCACCCAGAAATACGATTGTCCCCGAGGCTCGGTTGGGCGAATCCCTGGGAGTACCGCAAGGCCCGCCGGTTGTGCCCCTCCGCCTGGCCGAGGGTGAAAGAGTCGCACCGGTGCAGGTTAGTGCGCCACTATTGGATCGCATGCCTTTGCCGGCGATTACCCTGGATGATTCCATCCTCGTCGCCTTGCCCGGAGAGGGGATTCCCGAGGTGTTATCCGCTCTGACCTCTCATTCAACCTCGCACATGACTGGTAGCGGGCCAATGTCCAGCCTGTTCGGCGTAGCGGGTAACGCTTACAAAGTCGTTTACGTGGTGGACGCGACCGCTTCGCTTATGAATTACCTGGAAACTATTATCGAAGAGATGCACTTTTCGATAGACGCCTTGTTGCCGACCCAATGGTTTCATATAGTGCTGGCCAAGCCTCGAAAGGTATTGGAGTTTGAACCTCGCCGGTTAGTGCCGGGCATTCGACGTTACAAGCAACAGGCCAGCGAGTTTATGGCCGTTATCAAGGGGATCCCAGAGGCCGGTAAGGCAGATCCGATCGAAGCCTTTCGCAGGGCCTTTGCCGTGAAACCTGAGCTGATTTACTTTCTAACAGACGGATACTATCCCGGTCTTGAGGATCAGATTGTCAGCGTATTGAATGAACTTAACCCGCAACGCAAGGTCAAGATAACGGTGATCGGTTTTGCCCGTTCGCCGCTGACGCATCCTTTTCTTGAGCGGATCGCCCGGGAGCATGGCGGGCATTGCCGGTTCGCTGAGCTGCGGTGACGGTATGATAATGAGAAGGCATGGTAAGTTCTGCTGGGAGTTCCGTACGGCTGTGTGGCTATTTGGCTTGGCGGCGGGCGGTTATGCCCGAGCGGACGTGATACAGACGGCCGGTCAAGCACCCGAGGTCGGAGCGACGCTGACCGAGCTGCGTGACGGCCGGCTTTTCTATCGATCACATACCGACCAGGAAACTTCCCTGCCGATCGAGCAGATCACTTATCTTCAGGTAACCGGCTGGACGCCGTTTAACGAAGCGGAAAAGCAACAACGAGCCGGTCGTCATCGCGAGGCGGCCCGTTGGTATCAAAGGGCAGTCGATCGGCCTTTTCGACGGGTTGGAGGTCGCGCGTTGAAGACTGATTCCGCCGGCGATGCTATGGATTACGAATTACTGGCACGCTGTCGTCTGCTGCCCAGCCTTGATCAGCAGGGGCAATGGGATCAGGCGGTCGGACAATATCTGCGGATTATCGAGAGTATGCCTGAAGTGTTGGACAGCCTGCGGCCTGTAAACATGCCATCGGCCGAATCCGACGCCGTTTCCAAGGCACTGGACTTGATCGACGAAGCGATTAAATCACGTGGGAATGATGCGGTGTCGGTGTTCCTGCTGGAGTGGTCTAATACCTGGGGTGGTCAGAGGCGTCAGGCTGCCCCGGAACCGGCCCAAGCGGAACCGGTGCCCCCGCCACTGGCTCTGGATGCGTCCATACGGGTTTTACCCGAATATGGTCAACTGGAGACGTTAGTTACACAAAACCTATTCACGGTAGCTTTGGCCGCGACCGAGGCTCTGCTCCAGAAAGAGCGAAGAGCTGATCTGGGGTCGGTATATTATTGGCGTGCCCGGGCCTGGCTTGGTCAAAGTCAGGCCGCAACCTCCTCGGTAGAGGAGGACCGGCGGCGGGCTGGGCTGGATTTCATGCGTGTGGTAATCTTGTATCCCGACCATGAACGGGCCGCTGAATCCCTTTTCCTGGCCGCCGCTATCCGCCGACAGGCCGGGTATACTGAACAGGCCGATCAACTATTGCGCGAACTGGTCTCTCGTTACCCGCAGGCTGAGCCTTGGGCCAAGAGCGCGGGGCGGATGTTGGCCGCCGAGCCCATGGATTCGGCACCGGCGCAATGATCGGTTATTATCTCTGGCGAAAGGAAGGTTTCGATCCGAGCGGCGGCTCGCAACCTTCAAGTCGGGACTCACCATGCGGGAGGCGCTGGACTGATGATGGGCGATGGATGGCATGGTCTGGAATGGGTGCGGATCGGCAGCCTGCCTCTTCTGGCGGAGGGGGGGATTGATTCGATCTCCGTGTTGCGTCATTTCGTGCAACAGGGTGGTTGGATCACAACTTTTATCTTGATTCCTTTATCAGTTATCACGCTTAGTATGGTGATCCATTATGTATTGACCATTCGACGCGCCAGGCATTTACCTTCCGATCTAGCCAAGGCCTTGAGTGCCGCCGCTCGCCAGGGGCAGGTGAAAAATATCATGGCCGTCACTAGGCAGAACGATACCTTATTGGGCGCAGCCATTTTCGCGGGTCTTTCACAATTACGGGCCGGTCGGGAGGCCGCTCGGGCAGCCGTCGACGAGGTGGTGGAGGAACGGGCTACCCGCCTCTACCGGCGAATTGAATACCTCTATGTGATCGGCAACATAAGTCCGATGATCGGCCTGCTGGGCACCGTTTACGGTATGATTTACGCCTTCAGCCGCATTTTCGCCGCCGGGGGAGGCATGCCCGATGCTGGCAAACTCGCGGGCGATATCTCCGTGGCCTTGGTGACGACATTCTGGGGTCTGGTAATTGCGATTCCCGCGTTAACCGCCCACTCGCTGTTTCGCAACCGGATCGATGGCTATGTGGCTGAGTGCGTGAAGACCTGTGACGATCTGATTGTCTTGGCTAGCGCCTCCGCGCCGACCCAGACTACGCCTCGGCCGGTCGGGACGCCGGCGACGGCCGTTTCGCCGCCGCCTCCAACACCTCCGTTATCGAGTGATTCCGCCCGCCGGGTGGTTGAGAGCAAGTGACCGTCACGCTGAGGTGACCCGTGCATCGCCGATCCTATTATCGTTCCCGATCCGCTGCTCTGATCAACATGACGCCGATGATTGACGTGACGTTTCTGTTGCTCACGTTTTTCATGTTGGCCAGTCATTTTGCTTCGGCGGAAAAAATCCCCGTACCGTTGCCGCGTCCCGATCATAATCAGGCCATTGATCGGCGTTTCCAGGACAAGGTTATCGTCAATCTGGTCGAAGGTGAAACTCCGCGCGATCCACGGATTCATCTGGGGCCGATTCCAGTGGATTCGGTGGCCGAGCTGGCTGAGCGGTTGAACGAGCTTGGACGGGACAATCCTGATGTGGAGGTGATCCTCCGTGCCGATCGTACACTGCCTTACGGTGCGGTGCGGGAAGTGATGGAGCTGATATCCGCGGCCCGGCTCACGCGGGTGCAGGTGGTGGTCGATCTGGTGAAGCCGTGAGGCATACGGTATCCGTACGGGAGAACGATTGAATGCAACGACAAGATTCGCCGATTCCGGAAACCACCGCGAAAGCGGTTAACCCCGGTTCGCCCGGCAAGTTGCAGGGGGCCGCGCGCGGCCGCCGGGCGCGGCGTATTCCTGGCGGTCGTAGGAGACGGCGTGGGCTGCCGCATATCGCCCTCAATCTTACCCCGATGATCGATATGGTATTTCTGCTATTGTTCTTTTTTCTGGCGGTCAGCCGGTTCGGTCCTCAGGAAGGCATGTTACCCACGCAATTGCCCATCCGTACCGCCGCCGCCGCGGATATCCCCCAGACCCCGATCCGTGTGCGTTTCGTTGCCGACTCCGCCGATCCCGATCAGTGCCTGGTCAGCGTCGATCGCTTCAATGAAGAGCCGCTGGCCATTCTTACGCTGGCGGAGAATCTTGGAAAAATTAAACAGATTCCGGGTTTTGTCGCTCGTACACCGGTGCATTTAATGGCCGGGGAAGATATTCTCTGGGATCATGTCGTAAATGCCTACAATGCTGCCTTGGCGGCAGGGTATGAGAAAATCTATTTTGCCGACTCGCCATGAATCGATATTATCCTATCTATATCAGGTATGTTACCGGGTTTGTCTGGGCATGGATCAGTATATTGCCGGCCTACGGACAGGCTATCTCCATCGAAGACGATTCCAACTTGAATGAAGCCGCTTTTCGTGAGGGTTTGCGACAGCGCGGCCTGATCGACTGGCTGGAGCAGTATTGTCAGGATCGGCCGCCGGCCGACGAGGTGGAAAAGGCCCTTCGCCGTCGTGAAATCCTGCTGGTCGAGGCCGAACAGTCTTCGACTCCCCTATGGCGACGGAAAGAACTAATCGATGAGGCCGGCCGAATCCTGCTCAGCGTCATGGAACGACATCCGCAGCATCCGGTGCGTCTTTTCGGACGGTTCGAGTTCGCCCGTGACCTGCTGGAAAGGCGGGATCCGGCGGCGTTCGACGCTGTTGTTTTGTATGAGTTGTTCGGCCGAGACCGGGCGGAAGTCCACGACTTGTCCACTCGGGCGCGAGCCGCTCTCGAAATCCTGCGCCGCGATATCGGAGCGGCCTGGGACACGGTCGAGTTAAGCACGTGGGAGGATCGCGGGGCTGTGGCCGCTACGGATCTGCGCTGGCTCGAAAATCTCGATCGCCAGACCGCGATTCTTTGCGTCTGGGCGGAGTTACTCGAAGCTCTCAGCGCGGAAGATACAGACTTGGCCAGGAGGCAGAGCCTGCGGAAACTACTGGAACAAGTCACTCGACGGCAGGCCTGGACCAGTTTACCGATTGAACATGCAGATTTGTGTTGCCACGGCCTGGTGGTGGCAACATTGGCGGCTCGTTGTCTAGGCCTTTTGGAGGAGGCCAATGAGTATGCCCGGCAGATCGTGAGTACCATGCGGCAGGTTGCGAACCCTCTGGATCGAGAGCGTCTGCGGCGAACGGTTTTCATCGGCGTCGTAGAGCAGGTTCGCGTGTTGCGCGACGGTGGCCGGTTGGATGAGGCCGCCCGTGCCGTTGAGCAGGTCAAGGAATACTGGATGCAAAGCGGCCAGTATGGCGGACTTCAAGATGAGCTGGTTTTGGCCTTTCTGGAACGGAGTATATCAGTTGCTCGAGGGGCCAAGGTTCTGGCGCCCGATGACGAGGGATCGCGGAGCATCCTGGAACCGGCCGATGCCCTGTCCCCTCTGAAACGTCTGGCCGATCGCGGCCCTGCCGCTCGTGACCGACTATACGCTACGCTGGCCGGCGAGCTCGCCGCTGAGTCGTGGTTGCCCACCCATTCTTCATTTCAACATCGATTATTGGCCGGCGCGGCCGTGGCGGATGTTCTGCGGCACAGGCCCGTGCGTAACCCGGATGTCGAAAACAGGCTGTTAACGATACTGTCTGAACTGGAAAAAGTGGTTGAGCATTGGTCGGAGGATTTTGGCGTCGCCGAGCGGGGCGAGTGGCTATTTCTGCTCGGCCGGTCTCAGTATCTTGTGGATCGACCGCTCTCCGCCATTCAGACCCTCGCGCGGTTGGCGGAGCAGTACCCCGACCATGATCGAACCATGATCGCGGTCGAGCAGGCCGCCGCCATAGCCTCCGAGCGGTTACGCGACTCTGCAGTTCAAGACGATCCGGCTTTGCGCGAAGCGTTTATCTTAGCGGCGGGGCTATATCGAAGACTTATTCCTGATTCGCCCGCCTCGCGTCAAATGCAGTATTATCTGGCTCTTGCCCTAGAACGGAAAGGTCAGCTAATAGAGGCGGCCACTCAGTATGCTGCGGTTCCCGCCGATGACTTGAATCGATTATCGGCGTGGTTGGGGCAGGTCCGTTGCCTGCGTAATGCTCTGCGCCATGGCCCGGCCCATCAGTCAGTCGCCCGGGAGCAGGTGCGCCAACAGGCCGAACAAGCACTACAAGTTGCTTTCGTTGCCCGGGGCGAAGTTAGAGCTGCTTTGTCCGAAGCGGCAACTGACGAGGAACGCTATTTGTACGGCCAAGTCGTTCTTGTCCTGGCCGACTTGTTGACTGATCCGGTGTTAGCTCGGTATTCCGAAGCTCTAGAAGTTTTAGATGAGGCGGATGCCGTAGTGCAGGCTTGCCCTGATCTGCTCGGTCCAGCCTTACGGATGCGGATTTTGGCCCTGCAACATTTGCAGCGTTGGGGACCGGCCAATGTCAACGTGCGTCGTTTGAGGCCTGTCGATCCTGATAATGTCGGGTCGGTGGCGGCAAGTCTATTCGACGCTATGCATGAAGCGATCGTTGCCGCGGAAGATGACGGGGACGAAGCGGAAGTTCGCCGGATATCCGGAGAGGCCGCTGCCCTGGGCGATATGCTGCTCGAAAACGATGGGGTGTTCCTGAAGAACCTGAACGATCGTGAGACCTTGATTGTGTGCATCTGGCGGGCATGGGTGCTTCTGAGGAGCGACCGGGCCGCCGAGGCCGTCGAGGCTTTTGAGTCTATCGACACGGCGAAGTTGTCTATGTATGAGGATTTGAAAATCGAATATTCCCTTGGTTGGGCCGAGGGGCAATTGGCGATGGGACGATATGAGCCGGCTCGGGATGCTTTCAACAAGATATGGCTGAATACCCCTGAACGCTCCCTCGCCTGGTGGCGCAGCTATGTCGGGAGCCTGCAATGCCATACGGCCTTGGGCAACGATCCGCAGCGCATAGTGCAATCCATTCAGCAACAGAAATATCTCGCCCCCGATCTGGGCGCTCCCCGCTGGAAACGTGCCTTGGCACAGATCGAGAATGCCAATCGGGAGCGGGCACAGTCAGTGGGCAACACGCGGTAAAATGTCTGCAAAGAGGATATCGGTGGGAGAGATCCCGGTGTGAGGGATAACGCGATAGGGGAGTTGTGATTATTTTGGGGCACGGTCTATAATGACGGCTGGTCGACCTGGTTGGCGGCAGAGGTATTTGTTTTTGAACCGTAAGCTTGATTTCGACATCACTCCGCAGCCCGACGACCGGACGTGCGGGCCGGCCTGCCTCCACGCGGTCTATCGCTACTATGACGACGAGGTTCCGCTCGACGATCTGGTCCGGGAGGTGCCGCAATTGCCGAGCGGGGGGACGCTGGCGGTCCTGCTCGCGTTGCACGCCTTGGGGCGGGGATACGAGGCGACGATCTACACCTGCGACTTGCAGATGTTCGATCCGAGCTGGTTCGTGCCGGGGGCGCCGCCGATGCGGGAAAGGCTGATCGCCCAGCAAAAAGCGAAGGAAGACCCCAAGCTGCGTGAGGCGATCCAGGCGTATGTCGAATTCCTCGATCAGGGCGGGCGGGTTTATCTGGAGGAAATCACCGTCTCGCTGATCGAGGGGATACTGGCGGAAGGGATTCCGATTATCACCGGGTTGAGCGCAACGTGGTTGTATCATTGCATGCGGGAGCGGCCGGGGGATTTCAAGCCGGACGACGCGGCGGGGGTGCCGGTCGGGCATTTCGTGGTCATCCACGGCATGGATCGAACGGCCCGGCTGGCGAGCATCGCCGATCCGTACCGGCATCATCCGTATCCCGACAGCCACTTTTATGAGGTACACGCCAACCGTCTGATCGGGGCGATCATGCTCGGGATCATGACGTTTGACGCGAAATTACTGGTTATCCGGCCGAGGAGCGGCCGTGGGGCGGAGCAGCTATGCCGATCCTAATCGTGGTGCGCGAACCGGATCATTGGCCTTTGTCCATCCCCGGGGTGGAAGTGGTGGGGGCCCGACGCTACCTGACGGACCCGACGTATCACCGGATGGCGAACACCCGGGTGTTCAACCTATGCCGATCGTACAGTTACCAGAGTCTGGGGTACTACGTATCGCTGCTGGCCGAGGCCCGCGAGCACAAGCCGGAACCGGACATCATGGCCATCCAGGACATGAAGTCATCCGCCCTGGTGCGGGCGATATCCGAGGACATGGATGAACTGATCCAGCAAACGCTTCGTCCGCTGCGGTCGGACGATTTCTCGTTGAGTATCTACTTTGGCAAGACGCTGGCCCAGCGGGACGCGCAGTTGGGGCGGCGGCTGTTCGGGCGGTTCCGCAGCCCGCTGCTGCGGGCCTATTTCGTGCGGGACAAACTGAGATGGCAGTTGCGGAGTGTTCGCCCGATTCCGACCAGCGAGATTCCGCCGACGCACCATGCGATGGTGGTGGCCGCCGCCGAGGAATATTTCCGGCGACGGCAGCGTTACAATCGCCTTCTGCCCCTCCCTCGTTATTACCTGGCGGTTTTGCATGATCCGGGGGAGGACGAGCCGCCTTCCGACCAAGTGGCGCTCCGGAAGTTCATGCGCGCAGCCCGGCACCTCGGGGTCGGCGCGGAATTGATCACCCGCGATGATTATGCCCGCCTCGGCGAATATGACGCCCTCTTCATTCGCACCACCACCTTCGTCAATCATTACACCTATCGCTTCGCCCGCCGGGCAGCAGCCGAAGGGATGGCCGTCATCGACGATCCGATGTCGATCGCCCGATGCACGAACAAGGTTTACATGGCGGAACTGCTCGCCTTGCATCGGATTCCTACGCCGCGCACGGTCATCGTGCAGAAAGACAATATCGAGGAAGCCGCCCAGGAGCTGGGTTTTCCGGTGGTGCTCAAACAGCCGGACAGCGCGTTTTCCAAGGGTGTCAGCAAGCTGGAGGATTTGGAGAGTTATCGGCGTAAAGTGGAGGAACTGCTGGAGGATTCGGACGTGGTGGTGGCCCAGGCGTACATGCCCAGCGCATTCGACTGGCGGGTGGGCGTTCTCGACGGGGAACCGTTATATGTGTGCAAGTATTATATGGCCCCCCGGCATTGGCAGATCATGCACTGGCAACCGGACGGAAAACCAGGGTACGGGCGTACGGAAACCCTGCCGGTCGAGCAGGCTCCGCCGCGGATCGTGCGGACGGCGGTCAGGGCCGCCCGGTTGATCGGTGACGGTTTGTACGGTGTCGATCTCAAGCTGGTGGGCGATCGGGCGTATGTCATCGAGATCAACGATAATCCCACAATCGAGTCCGGGGTTGAGGACCAGGTGTTGAAGGACGATCTTTACGAGCGGATCATCCGCTCGTTCATCCGGCGGATCGAGCTTATCCGCGAAGGAGTATATAGGCGTGTCCGACGGGCCAACGGTGGGACTGTTTGAAGGCATCGGGATCGAGCTGGAGTACATGCTGGTCGATCGGGACCGACTGGACGTGCTTCCGATCGCCGACCGGGTGCTGGCGGCCGCCGCGGGCGAGATCGTCGGTGACGTGGAATTCGAGGATATCAGTTGGTCGAACGAACTGGTTCTGCACGTGATCGAGTTGAAAACCACCGGCCCGGCACGGAATCTGGCGGGGTTGGCGGCGGCTTTCGATCGGCATCTGGGGCGGGTGCGGGAGTTGGCGGCGCCGCTGGGTGGACGCTTGATGAGCGGGGCCATGCATCCCTGGATGGACCCTCTGAGACAGACCCGCCTGTGGCCGCACGGATATGGTCCGGTTTATGAGGCCTTTAACCGGATTTTCGATTGCCGCGGGCACGGCTGGTCGAATCTGCAAAGCCTGCATATCAATTTGCCGTTTGATGGTGACGAGGAATTCGGCCGGCTGCACGCGGCGATACGCCTGGTGTTGCCCCTGCTGCCGGCCTTGGCGGCTTCCTCGCCGATCATGGATGGAAAACGTTCGGGGATCATGGACAACCGCCTGGTCGCCTACGGGAAAAACTGCGCCCGCCTCCCGCGGGTGAGCGGGCTAGTGATCCCCGAGCCCGTATTCGACATCGCGGCGTATCATGCGCATATTCTGGAACCGATCTATACGGACCTCCGTCCGCTGGATGCCGAGGGGATTGTATCGCACGAATGGGTCAACGCCCGGGGGGCGATCGCCCGATTCGATCGGAACACGATCGAGATCCGGGTGATCGACATGCAGGAGTGCCCGTCCG
Source organism: Phycisphaerales bacterium (assembly GCA_012729595.1). Lineage (GTDB taxonomy): Bacteria > Planctomycetota > Phycisphaerae > UBA1845 > PWPN01 > JAAYCU01. The sequence continues at coordinate 4,604 of JAAYCU010000301.1, read as the reverse complement.
CCGATCTGGCCGTCGCCGCGGCGGTGGTGACGGTGTTGAAGATGTTGGTGGCCGAGCGGTGGGGAACCTGGGAGGAACAGAAGTCCTGGCCGACGGAACGCCTGGCGCGACTCTATACCCTGGCGGTGAATGACGGCGAGGCGGCCTTAATCGACGACGCGGAGTTTCTGGCCGCCTTCGGTTGGCGGGATGCCTTACCTTGTCCGGCCGGTCAATTGTGGCGGCATATTATCCGCGAGGCCCTGGCCGGCCCGAAATCCGATCTTCACGATTACACCGCCGAGTTGGAAACGATCATCCGGCACGGCAGCCTGGCCCGACGGATCGATCGGGCCTTGGGTGCGGAGTTCACGCCGGAAACCCTAACCAGCGTGTACCGCAGGATTTGCGAGCAGTTGGACGCCGGGAGAATGTTTATCCCCTGAAAAGACGGTCGCTTCTGTACTTGGGACGGTGGGCAATCGTAAAATAAGGGCAGGTATGCGTGCCGCGCGGCCGCAGGCCAACGGGTGGATGCGATCCTCGTTAATAGAGAGCTTTCCGAGGAATCGCGGGAGCGAGTTATGGATACGGTCAATTCCAAGGCGGAACATGCCGAGGCCCACGCAGCGAACGCCGTCTCGTTCGAAATCGAGCAGGGGATGGCTCACGTCTTTTTCGCCTACGATGTCGGGTTGTCGATCGATCTGGATAAGGCCGAGCAGGGGATTACGACCGCCAAGTATCGTAAGACGATCCAGCACAAGCGGCGGGCGCCGCGCTATTTCGAGTATGATCCGCCGCCTTTGCGAGCGAGCATGGATATCGAACCACTGTCAATAGGATCGTTTGATACGCAGGCTTCGGTGGAGGCGACGATTCACGATTTCGGGGCGATCTCGGTCGAATACCGTATCGCCTTGAACGGACCGCTCGAGGGGCTGTTGGTCTTGAGCGACGATCTTTACGACAACGAGCGTTTGCTGGCCGACTCTCGGGCCCGGGTGGAACAACTGCTGACCATGATCCAGCAGGCAGTGAACAAGCCGGCTATTTCCGGACCGGTCGAGGATTACGTGATTTACAGTATCGGTTCCCTACGCGGCGGGGTCCACTGTCAACGGATTCTGGCCGAACAGGCCCCCTTGCTGGCCAAGATTCTGCGGGCCGAGCGCGACAGTCTGTCGCAGCAGGAGATCCAGGAGGCCCTGGCCTGCCGGTTGTCCTTCGGGGAGGACGATCTGGTCATCATCGATTGGATTGCGGCGATCCTGTTCGACGAAAACGCGGACGACGTACGGGCGGTGCTGGAGTTCTCGAACATCGAGCTGCTGGAGATGCGTTGCTTGGATCGTCAACTGGACGCCGCCCTGGACGAGTCGTACCAGGCGTTGTATCGCCAGCCGGGTTCGTGGTTGCGGCTGTTCGGGGCCCGGGACAAGGATTTGCGACGGGTGGCGGAATTGCAGGTGGACGGGGCCCTGTTGTTCGAGGGGGTGCATAACGCGATTAAACTGCTGGGGGACCAGTACCTGGCCCGGGTCTATCGCTCAACCTCCAAACGCCTCCATCTGCACGAATGGGAAGCGGGCATTCTCCGCAAGCTTCAGGTTCTCGAGAGTATCTATGAGAAACTGTCCGATCATCACGCCCACTGGCGCATGGAAGTGCTGGAATGGATCATCATCATTCTGATTGCCCTATCCATCGTCTTTGCCTTCTGGCCGGGGTATTGAGGGCGTCAACCGGCTACGGACATAATGCGGGCCAGCGCGCCGGCCAATCGATCCAGGGAAATCGTTTCGGGCAGGGTCAGAGTGAGGCTCGGGCGTCCCTGAGCATCTTTATCCAGGGATTCGGACAGACGGCCAGGACTTTGCGGATGCCCGCCGCCTTGGAGAATTTCCGCCGCATGGCCTTTTGCCCCCGAAGAACGTGCTTGCAGATTCCGAGCGTGTTTTTGCGGAAGTTCGGACAGGAACAATAAGACTGCCCCGGTTCCCAGCCGCGCAAGGCCACCTGGGAGGTTTTTCCAGATTCGGTATTGGTCACCAGATAATCCGTCCACAAGATCCGTCCGTTCGAGTATTGCGGGAGGAATGGCCTGGTTATTCTCGACCTTCCCCCAGCGTAACCCGTTACAGAACTTTGATTACCACCAGAGTAACATCATCATCTTGAGGCCGGTCCTTCCGATGAGCCGCTAGAGCCCCGGTGATTGCCCGGCTAATGTTCTCGGCGCTACCCTCGGCGTTGGTCTGAATAAGATTGCGCAGGGCCGCTTTGCCAAAAGGCTGGCCTTGAGGGTCGTTTTGCTCCCAAATACCATCGGTGCCGATCACGATGACTGCGCCGGGTTCCAACCGGTCATGGGTATGCTCCGTGTAACGCCAATCCGCTTCGATGCCCAGGGGAATGCCTCCGTTGCCCAGCTCCTCGAACTGGTCTTGCCCCGAGTGGTAGAGAATTGCCGGGTCATGTCCCGCCGACGACCAGTGCAAACTCATTTTTCGGGTATCAAGGATCATATAGAAGAGAGTCATGAATCGTCCGGCCGGAGTGTCCTCGGTCAAATGCTCGTTGATCTGTCGCATAAGGTCGCTGATACTGCCCGGTTCGGAAGCGTGGGCTCGTAACAAGGCACGGGCTCCGGTCATCAGCAGGGCGGCGGCGATTCCGTGTCCGGTCACATCACCGACCGCAATACCCAACGTATGGGGGTTGAGTTTTGAAAGATCAAGAAAGTCGTAATAATCCCCACCGGTCTCGTCGCAGTATATGCTTCGCCCAGCGATGTCCAGCCCCTTAATCTTCGGTGGCTCATTGGGTAGCAGGTGCTGCTGTACTTCCATAGCCAGATCCAACGCCTGCCTCATTTTTAATCGATCCTGGAGCTGTGGAATCATGGCGTTGAAAGTCTGTCCCAATTGGGCCAGTTCGTCCTGCCCCTGGATATTTACATGGGCCCCAAAATCGCCGTGGGCGATTCGTTCTGCCGCCTCCGCCAGCCGATGCACCGGCCGCGTGACCCGCTGCGAAGCAATTAGCGCCACCATGACGACGACCAACCCCATAATCCCCAACAGACTTAGCATGATCGTCATTATGATGCGGGTCATCGTCCTGACTCGCTGTTGAACTTGGTTGGCTTCTTCTACGACTTCATCGTAAGGAACGGAGACAACCAGAAAGCCATTCGGTTCCCAGGTGTGCCCATAGGCCCACAGGCAACGTTGCCCTTGGTCCATGACCTGTCGTACTCCTGTATGGCCGGCGGCCATTTCGCGAATTACCTCTAAAGATTCATGGGGATGATCGGATTCCAGCCATTCGGGGGTAAAGGGTAATTCGTAGTCGGCGGAGGTGGTTGCGTCGGTGGGCTTGGCCAGGATGAATAATCCCAAATCTTCCGGTCTGGTCTTGTCGAAATCCACTGCCCAGCGTGCCTCCTCGTGGTAATCGAACCCCTCACGTTTGAGCAGGACGACCATCATGGCAGTAGAGGAAGGCAATGTCGGGATTTTGCCTCGTTCCAATATGTCTGTTATTCGCACGTCGATCGCGGTTGCCCCGGCGAAAGATCCGTCCGGTCGATATACCGGCATGGAGGCGGACATGACATGGTGCCTGGTGGATACCTCTACATACGGAGGAGCCCAATACAGGCGCCCGAGTTGCTTAGCCGTTAGGTACCAATCGCGTTTGCGGGGATCATAGTCCGGTGGGTAACCACCATGTCCAGGGTAACAGCTGTGTACCCCGTTTTCCAAGCTCGTGTACTGCCAGTATATCATGTCCGGGTATTCGAGATGCATCGCGCGATAAAAGGGGGTCATGCGGGCCAAACGAGATACATCATCGACTACCTTCCCGGGATCAACTCCCGTTGCCAGCTTGAAGACCTGTTGATCAAGACTGATAGGTAGTAATACGGAGTGGCCGTCCCCTTGTGTTATGAGGTGACGAGGCACGGTACCCAATTCTGGGGCCGTTGCCGGATCGTCATAATGTTCGGACCAATACACTTTTTCCTGGTCGGTCGGTTCGCTTGCCAGCCAACGTTCTACTTCGCGGGCTTGAAGCTGCAGGATAAGCTGGATGATTGTGCCGTGGCGTCCGATCTCCGCTGCCTGGGTGTTCACAAAGGTTCGCAGTTGGTCCTCGGCTTGGGTAATCAGCTTATCCCGTGCCCGTTCGCCAAGTTCCTCCCCGACTCGCAAGGTGAGTCTGTTATATAATAGGGTCACTGCCGACAAGGGGATCAAGGATATCGTCAGAAGTACAATCATCAATTTCCAGCGAATATTCATGACGGGCTCCCGAAGAACCAACTGCGTGGCCCCATCTGGGCCGCCAGCCCCGCCACTTCGTGTCAATACAGGGCCGGATTGATTTTATATTTCGATATAGGCCATGGAACGAGACTTGGGGTAAGCAAGCCATTGCCATGCCATCCAAACCAGTCAGTACGATAACCGAAAGATAAAATGCTGCCATACCCAATCCTGTTCGGCACAAGGCTTGCTTTGAATGGTTCCTCGCGGGGACTTCGCGCAGCAGCGTACAAGATCGCGCCACACTTTACTTGCGCATGCGCAATTCATGGTGTATGTTTATGGATAGAT
>JAAYCU010000300.1 GCA_012729595.1 Phycisphaerales bacterium | reverse complement strand
CCTTGCGTGCTTCACCCATTGCATTCTCCGGATTTCAGCGGCCTGAGGTTCATTTTCACCTGTATTCATTGGGGAAATCGTCACCTCATTATACGCCGTTGTAAGTGTCATATGGGAAATCCGGGTTTACTTCATATGAGCCGGGCGTTGAGGATCATTCTATTTGAGCGCCGCGGCCTTCGACCAACGTCACCAGATTGCCAACCGTCTCCTTCAAGACTTTCGACTGACTGGACAGCTCCTCGGCGGCAGCGGCCGACTGCTCCGCGCCAGCGGCGTTCTGTTGCGTCACCTTGTCCATCTGAGATATTGCCATGTTGACCTGCTCCACGCCCTGGGCCTGTTCGCTGGAGGCCTGGGCGATGTCATTGATCAGCCTGGTCACGGCGTCCACATTCTTGACGATGGCGGCCAGGGCTTGTCCGGCCTGGGTGGCCACCTGCGTTCCGTTATGCGACTTGTCGACGGCGTCCTCGATCAACTGAGTCGTTTCCTGGGCGGCCTGAGCGCTGCGCTGGGCCAGGTTCCGCACTTCGTCCGCGACGACCGCGAACCCCTTCCCGTGCTCGCCCGCCCGGGCGGCCTCGACGGCCGCGTTCAACGCCAGCAGGTTGGTCTGGAAAGCGATTTCCTCGATGACCTTGATGATCTTGCTGATTTTCTGCGAGGAATCGTTGATCCCCGTCATGGCCTGGTTGAGCTGTTCCATCGTCTGATCGCCCTGATTGGCCGCCGTGCGGGCCTGGTCGGCCAGACCGTTGGCCTGCTGGGCGTTGCTCGCATTCGTCCGCGTCATGGCCGCCATTTCCTCCAGGGCGCTGCTGGTCTCCTCCAGGGAAGACGCCTGCTCGCTCGCTCCGGCGGCTAGGTGTTGCGAGGAACCGGCCACCTGATCCGCCGCCGCGTTGACCTGGTTAGCCCCCTCATTCAGATCGGCAATAATACGCCGCAACGCCCGGGACATGCCCTGGCTGACAAACCAGGCAACGAAAAATGACAATACCAGCGCGGCCAGGCCGACACCGATGCTCCACTTCTGAACCGTGCCTATTGCCAGAGCCCCGGCCTCCTGCAGGCTTGCCAGGGTCTCCGCGCCCTCGGCTTCCATGGCCTTGACCGTCTCGAAAAACTCGTCCTCGTACGATCCGACCCCGATCACCCAATCCCAGGGCGCGAAGTAGGCGAGGGTGACGACTTTCTCGCGCGGGCGCGGTTCCCCGGGATTTTGCCAGGGGTAGCGGACCATGACTGTCTCGTTGTCCTTCAACGTAATCGCTTTGGCGCAGATATCTTGAATAAACAGATGCCCGTCCGCGTCCTTGGACATCCACAAATCCTCTCCGTCACGCTGGCCTTGGGATGAGATCACATAATGCCCTCGGGTCGCCCCCTTGGCGTTGAGTACATAGACATACCCGGTTTCGCCAACCTTGATGGACATGATCGCCCGCCGTAGAGACTCAGCACTTTCCTCCTTGACGCCGACATACAACATGCCGATCACCTGCCCCGTGGCATCGGTGATCGGCTCATAAGCGGTAACGTACTGGGCATTGACTACGAAGGCTCGTCCGAGATAGGGCTTGCCGTTCCGCACCGCCTCGACGACCGCGTTCACCTGGCCATCCGGATGCCGGGCGGGTATAAAGGTGCCGATAGCCCTTTTCCCATCCGCGCCCATCACGTTCGTGCAAACCCGCAACATGTCCCCTTCGGGATTCATCCGTTGAAAAATCGTGCAGGTGCCCCCGACCAGTTGTTGAGCGCGGTCAACGATCGGCGAGGTTGTCCCAGCCTCCTGGTTCTGGCCCAGCCATTCCGTCCCCACGCACATTTTCGGCAGGGATACGGACACCGTCTGCCGATTGAATTGATTAACCGCCTCCCAACGGATCTCCTCATCCATCAAGGTTATGCCGCCGCCCTGGGTCAACAGATCGCGAGCCACGTTCAGGTCGTAGCCCACTTTTTGTTGGAGTACTTCCTGCTGGGCCGCGCACATCGCATAAACATGCTCCGCCGTGTGCCTGAGGTCCGTCATGCCAGAGGCAATCAGGGCTTCCCTGCCAGTCTGGATCGTTGTGGTTAAACCGGCTTCCGCTTCGGCGGCGCTTACCCGGAATCCGTCCCGAACCGTCCTATGCACGATGATGGACACCAGCACCACCGGCACGATCGCCAGGATCATGTTACTGCTGAACAATTTCGCTTTAAGACTCATGATCGAAACCCCCTTTCAATAATCTGCGTCCTTCCAACGTGTGTTTCTCCGGAAACAACAATGCCCATTACATCGTTGTCCGTATCTGTTTCGTTTCCGGTTTGATGCAAGCAGATTATCGGGCGTGAGCCCGCACAAATGACATGCCCCGACCAAACCCGTTGCAAACATCGGCCAACAGGTAGTCAGAAATCAGTAATACTGAGATAATACGTTAAAAACGGTGGCAACCCTTTGATGACCTATAAGTGTTGCGCAATTCCGGCATTGTGTATGCTGGTTTCGGCTACAAAGCCACTCCCGCTCAGGAACAACCACTTGTGGAGCGGAAAAGCCGGCATCCGAAGGCATACATGCACAAAGGTGGAGTCAACGCGCGATGCCGAGCGACTACAGGACAACGATAGCACTCGGCTTATGGCGTAGGACCGTCCGATATGTTATGATGCACATCGCCGGTGGATTATCCGCTGAAAGGACAATTCCTAAGCGAAAGACTTATGATTCAGGGGCTTTTTGATTATCTACGTAACCTGCTGTATTCGGAAGCGTACTCGCCATGGACGATAGCGGTCGAGATGCTGATGATCGGCTTGGTGGTTTATGCGGTATTGCGTTTTTTACACGGCACTCGCGGGGCGAACCTGCTGCAGGGGCTGATCATTCTTCTGGTAGTCGGTTTTCTGGTGGTCCGAGTGCTGGCCGATAGATTCGGATTGGTACGAATCAAAGACCTCTACGAGCCGTTTGTCTGGACCGTTTTGTTGACTACCCTGGTAGTCTTCCAGCCGGAGTTGCGACGTGGGCTGATGCGTATCGGGGGGACAAGCTGGCGACGAGTAAGCCGGTCGGAGATTGACCAGGTGGCCCGAACCATAGCGGTTGCCTGTCGGCAGTTGGCCAAGAACAAGATCGGGGCCCTGATCGCCATCGAGCGAGATGTAGGCCTTGGTGGCCTTACCGATCAGGGTATCAAGTTGGATGCGCGACTCACTCCGGAATTGCTCAACACGATCTTCTGGCCGGGGTCGGCTTTACACGATATGGGCATAATTATTCAGCATGGGCGGGTAGCGGCGGCTGGTTGTCCTTTCCCGATGGCCGAGGCTGAGGGTCTGGATTCCTCGTTGGGCAGTCGGCACCGGGCGGCCATTGGGCTGAGCCTCGATTCCGACGCCCTGGTCGTGGTGGTCAGCGAGGAGACGGGCATCATCAGCATCGCCGACCACGGGCGACTCCTGCGGCACATTCCGGCGGATAATCTGCATCGTCTTATACGCCGGCATCTGGCCCGATTCCGCGGCGCGGCCGAACCAGACGCGGAACCGGTCGCAATCACCTTGGCCGACGAAAAGCCGGGGGCATCTGTCGAGCGAATTCCGGGGGGGGACCGCCCCGCGGAAACCACCGGGGTATCGGCTTCATGAGGACCCAATTACAACTCATTCTGTCTACGCTGGTCATGACGGTCTTGATCTGGGCATACGCGGACCGGAGCGGATACGAGATTCGAGACGCCGGAGGTATCGATATTCGCGTCGCCCCGCCGACCGATGCCGACTTGTCATACATGGCGCGAATAGCGGATAAGACCACCGAGCCTCGTGATGTTACTCGCGTCGAGCTACGTCTGAGCGGCCCGAAAGGAGAACTGCACAGATTCACCCGGGAAAGCGAGAATCGTGCCCTGGAGCTCAGAGTCGCCATGCCCGGCCCGTTACGTGTAGGCCGATCACCGTTGAATCTGCTAGACGTACTCAAGGACCATCCTCAGCTACGCAGTCGGGGGTTAACCTTGCAGGGGGTTACGCCCGCGATGGTAGAGGTCGAACTGGACCGTTATGAGGAACTGGAAATGGACATCGAGTTGGATGGGGGCAGTTTCAAGCCCCTGCTGGTCGATCCCGTCGTGGAACCCAAGCAGATCACCGCCCGCGTATTGACCAGTGCCTTGGAACAGACGACTATCCCAACAACTCTAACCCTATTCATCGAGGAAAACCTCCGGCAGGAGCAATTACGAGGGTCAGGCCAGGAGGGTGAGATTTTAAGTTTCAACGTGCCGGTACGGGCCAACTGGCCGGGCATTCGGGCTAAGTTTACCCCCGAACAGGTCAGGGTACGTACCTACCTGCGCCAGCAGACCGAGTCGGTTCAGTATCGGATTCGTCCCTTGAAAGAGTTGATCGGAATACCGGATTTCGCGGACGAGTATCGGATCGAGTATCGAGACCAGACCAAATCCTATCTGACCCAGACGGTGGACGTAACCTTGCCCGGACTGCGGGCCAGGCAGCTACGAGGGGAAGACATCAGCGCATATATTTCAATCGATTACGCGGATCTGCCCGCGGAAATGATGGACGAAGGCCCCTGGCTGGATAAACCGGTTCGTGTATTGTTTCCTCCGGGGTTCGAGGATGTCATCATCACCCGCCAGGTACCCGCGACCGTCGAACTGCGTGTAGTTCGTTTATCTTCCACCCTCCCAACGGCTGTTCCGGCTAGGTAATTGCTCAATACCTCGAACCACGTGTCGTGGCGGTCTCGTTCTGCCTATTTCGTCACGAGTTGCGCTGAGCCATGATTCCAAGGCTGTCCAACGCGCTGCTATCGCCGCCAAATTGGAAGTTGTTGCCGTTGGTTGCCAGCGTACCCGTGGCTTGCCCATAAGTCGATCCGCTGGTGATGGTCCGAATCGTCTGCGTCCCCTCCCGTGTTAACGTCCAGGTTTCCCAGGAGAACGTTCCCTCTTGTAAGCTGTTCGGATTGGCGGCGGCGTTATTCGGTATCGTCTTTTGTGTGTCGTGACCACGTTAATTGTAAGCAAGAGTCTCCGACGGTATCAATTTGGGTTAGAGGGATTATAATTCTCTTTATGAGCCAGAATCTCGAAAATTACGCCGAATCGTTGGCCGTCGACGCCCGCAAGGCCGGGCGCCTGCTGGCCTTGACTTCCGGACGGCAGCGGTACGATGCCCTGTTGGCCATTGCCGAAGCCCTGGGCCGGGAAGCGGATGCCATCATCGCGGCCAACGCCAAGGATCTGGTCGCCGCCGAGGAGAACAAGCTGACGGCGGCCATGCTCGATCGTCTCCGCCTGGACGCAGGGCGCATCGCCAAGATGGCTAAGGCGGTGCGCGAGGTGGCCGAGCAGCCTGATCCGGTGGGCGAAATCATCTCCGGCTGGATGCGCCCAAACGGCTTGCGCATCGAAAAAAGACGCGTGCCCATCGGGGTGGTGGCGATTATCTACGAGGCCCGGCCGAACGTTACCTCCGACGCGGCCGCGTTATGCCTCAAGAGCGGCAACGCCTGCATCCTGCGGGGGGGCAAGGAATCGTTTCACTCGAACATGGCCATCGCGGCGATTATCGCCGACTCGCTGCGGCAATCCGGTCTGCCGGCCGCGGCCGTACAGATCGTTAACACCACCGACCGTCAGTTGGTGCCCTTGCTGTTGCGCCAGGAGGAGAACATCGATCTGGTCATACCGCGGGGCGGTGAATCGCTGATCCGGGCGGTGGTCGAACAATCGCGAATTCCTGTTATCAAGCATTATACGGGCAACTGCCACGTTTATGTGGACGCCGGATGTCCGCCGGAGCTTGCCGAACAGGTGGTACTCAACGCCAAGTGCCAGCGGCCGGGGGTGTGCAACGCCGCCGAGACGATCTTGTTTCACCAGGAGGCGGCGGACCGACTGGTTCCAGCGATCGGCCGCAAGCTAATCGAGGCCGGCGTTGAGGTGCGGGGTTGTCCGCGCACGTTGAAGCTGCTATCCGGCGCGCGGACCGCCGATGAAAAGGACTGGTACACGGAGTATCTTGATCTCATCGTGGCGGTCCGGGTGGTCGATTCGCTGGAACAGGCTGTCGAGCATATCAATCAATACGGATCGCATCACACCGATGCGATCTGCACCCTCGATGTGCGGGCCGCCGACCGCTTCGTGGCTGCGGTCGATTCGGGCAATGTTATGGTCAATTGCAGTACACGGTTCAGCGACGGGGGCGAATACGGCCTGGGTGCTGAAATCGGGATCAGTACGGACAAACTTCACGCCCGCGGTCCGATGGGAGCTGGTGATTTGACGACTTACAAATGGGTGGTCAGCGGTTACGGCCAGGTTCGACAGTAATAGCCCGGTATGTTCGATACGACCGTCGAAGTACATGCAATGCGTTCTGCCTCATGCCTGAATAGTTTCGGATTGCGACTAATTCCGGGTTTTATACAAGGTTGCGGTCTTTCATCCGTTTATTGGCCATCCAGTGCATAACACTGAAGGCCACGCCAAGGGCCGACAGGGGGATCACGAACCAGATCACGGCTGCCGTGAAACTCGGTAACGCGGGGTGTTTGGTCGCGGCCAGAACGAGGAACGTGATATAAGCGCCGTAATAAACAAGAAAGAGCGCGCCTTCTCCGCGCGAAATACGCCCGCCGGTGAAGAAGATCGGCAGACAAGCTCCGGCCACCGCCACCGCCACGGGAATATCGAACCGCAGGGCCTCGGGGGCGACCGCCAGTCCCGCCGGGGAGACGGCCGCGCCCGCCCCCATTACCGCCAGGATGTTGAAGATATTGCTGCCTACCACATTACCCACCGCCAGGTCGCGCTCGCCGCGAAGGCAAGCAACAACAGATGTTGCCAGTTCCGGCAAGGACGTACCAGCGGCAATGATGGTGCAGCCGATCATGAGTTCACTAACTCCAAACATTCGGGACAGGTCCACGGCCCCGTCTACCAGCCACCGAGCCCCCAGTACCAGAAGACCGAACCCCACCATGACCTGTCCGATCGATATCCACAACCGTTGCGGATTTACCGCCGCGGACGTTGCCGAGGAATCGTCTGGTGTCTGGGGCCGTGGCCGCCGCTTGCCGAGGTAAACCAGCAGAGTGGTGTAAGCGATCGCCCCAAGACATAGGATGATGCCTTCGGCCCGCCCGATGGTCCCATTTGCCGCCATGAGCCAGGCCAGCACCGATACGCCAATCATCACAGGCACGTCCAGCCGAACAAGTTGGGCCGACGCTTTCAGTGGCTTGATAAGGGCCGAAAGTCCCAGGATGAACAGGATGTTGAAGGTGTTGCTGCCCAGTACGTTGCCCAAGGCGATGTCGGCCTGTCCGCCGAAGCTGGATTTTACGCTCACGGCCAGCTCCGGCGCGCTGGTACCGTAGGCCACGACGGTCAGGCCGATGATCAGCGACGGCAGTCCGATCGCCCGGGCAAGGCCGGTGGCGCCGCGCACCAGTACCTCCGCCCCGGCCGTCAGTATCGCCAAACCCAGGCAAACCAGCAGGATGGCCATATACGTGTTCTCCATTAAACAAGGCATGCATTATCGCCACGCACAATCAGGAATGCCAGAGCCCCGATCAATGGATCGGTTATGCGATGTTGACACTGGAAGCACGCGACCCGGACTATACCCCCAACAGTATTTTGGCCGTTCCGAAGAATAGCAGCAGGCCAGTGATATCCACGATAGTCGTCAGGGCCGGGCTGGCTACGATGGCGGGATCCAGTTTAAGTTTCGCGGCCAACAAGGGCAGGATCGCCCCGGTCATCGTGGCCGAAACCACCTGAAGGCCGAGGGCGATTGATATCGCCAATCCGATCCAGTTGAGCGAAGAGCCCTCCGGCATGGTCGAGCCGCCGCCAAAGACCAGCACGCGGCCGAAGGCCACGAACGCCAGAACCAAAGCCAGCAGAACCGATACCTTCAATTCCTTGAACAATACGCGCAGGAAATCCCGAGGCCGGACTTCCTCGAGAGCCAAAGCTCGAACCACCAGGGTGGCGGACTGGCTGCCGGTATTGCCGCCGGTGTCCGCCAGCATGGGCATGAAGGCGGCCAGAATGGCGAATTGCATGAGCAGGCCTTCGTAGTTCTGGACGATCAGCCCCGATACCAGCCCAAGCAGACCGAGGATTACGACCCAGCCGACCCGGTTCTTGAAGTGTACCAGGGCCCCGGTACGCAGATATTCGCCGGCCTGGTGTCGACCGCTGATGGCCATCAGCTTTTCGACGTCCTCCTGCCGATCAAAGTCGAAGTTGGAGAATATCTCCGCGGCCTGCTGGCGAGGAATGGCTTGCAACAGTCGCCAGACGTCGGGATCGTCCAAGGCGGCGACAAACTCGGCCATCTCTGCCGGGTGGACGGCATTCACCGCTTCGAGCAGTTCATCACGGTTCTCGGAGTTCAGCAGTTCCAGTAACTCGGGGGCAAGGATGGGGTTGGTCATGGCGGCCTTCCTTTCTGTCCCATGGCGGGCCGTACATACGGAACGGACAGGCCCGAAAGGCAGCCGAGGGGTGCTTGACAAGGTTAGACCATGGCACCTCCCGCCTTCAGGCTCGTTCCGCGCAGTTCGATCGGTCTGAAACGAGAGGGCTCGGGGTCTTCGCCCGGAGGCTCCGTAACGTTCAGACTGCTACTGCCACAATCGTCCATGGCTTAATGCACCTCGATAAACACAACCAGCCGGTCCCGCGTCGGGACCGAATACAATTCATTTTATACCTTGAATTGTCGCGGGTTGCCAGTGGGTTTTCCCCCGCGCGTCGCCCGTCCGGGATGTTGAATTTCCGCCGGTCGCCGGAGGGACATGTGGAGACGGCCCTCGCCTGGCTCTTCGCGCAAGACAACGCCCCGCCATGCGTAGCGGGGCGTTGTGGAAAACATGACTAGACGAATGCAGGATCAAGCCGTATGACGGTTGAGCAAGCGTTTGCGGCGCCCCAGCAAAACCACCCCGCCGAGGCCCAAGAGGACTACCGTCGTCGGGTCCGGAATGGCGTGGGCGTTGAACGTCCCGCCCATGACGTGCCCGCCTCCGGACAGATCGCCAACCACCAGCAAGCCGTCAACGGTTCCTTGCGCGAACGCCGTGCTTGCCAGAGGTGCCAGGATGTTGACCTTGTTTGTCGAGCTGAGTGCCAGGCTAGAGGCATTGGGCATATTCAATATCACCGATTCCTGGGTGATCCCGCCCTCGTAAATCCAGGTGGTACTGTCCAGTGTGACCGATGCGTTGAGTACGTTAATCAATACAATCGCATCCTCCGGTGCGTTAATCGTAAAGCTCCAGGCCTCCCGGAGTAACTGTTGATCGATGGTGACGACATTGATTCCGCTACCGGCCGTGAAAACCAGACCGCCCGTACCCGTTACGCTGCCGGTAGCCGCCATGTTCCCAATCAAGGCGGAAGTGGCCAGGTAATAAGCGGAAACCGCGTTATAATCGATCAGTGGGACGTAAGGAACGTTGGAAAATGTCAACGCCGTCCTGAAAGTGGGGTAAATCGGCCGGTTTGAAAATGGGGTTTTCTTCCGGCGGATCTTCTTCCACCCCTTCAATAAATCGTTTTCTTCCTTTGCGGTTTTCTTCTTGCGGGTTTT
>JAAYCU010000299.1 GCA_012729595.1 Phycisphaerales bacterium | reverse complement strand
GGTTGGCGATGTGCTGGCGACTGCCCCGCTTCTCATCGCAGGCGAGCACGACCCTCTCCCGTAAATCCATTGAGTAGGTCATGCATATATATCGGCAAATGATACGCTATTTCGTGAAATGCTCTAGGCTTATATCTCCGCTCGGATGTCAACAGTGTTACCGGGGCCGACAGTTCGACGGGTATGCTCGATGTTTTGCACCAGAAGGTAGTCGCAGGGAACCTTGACGGGGTTAATCTTCTGCGTCTTGACCTGGAAAAGGACGCACTGCCTCATCTATGCTTCCATCTGATTGTAACGAACATGACCTTGCATCATGTCCAGGAGATTGGTTCAGTCCTCCGATCCTTCCACACGCTGCTGCATCCCGGCGGTCGGGTCGCTATCGCGGACCTGGATACGGAGCCTGGTATTTTTCATGGTCCAGACCCGCAAAGCGCCGGGGTCCGTCATTTTGGTTTTGATCGTGACTATCTCATGAATCGTCTGGCCCTGGCCGGCTTCGTCGAGCCACGGGCCGTAACCGCTCACGTTATCCGCCGCCCTGTAGAAGATCGCGGCGATACGGATTTCCCCGTCTTTCTCATAACCGCCCGGCGGCCCGGGCTTTCGGAGTAAGCTTGGCTAACGCTCCGTACTCTGCATTGTATTTACTTCAGAGCCTCATCCAACATCGTCAGATAATTATCGAGCGGGACATAGCTGGGGACGGAGTTACCGGCACCGATGGCGAACCTGCCGCCGGGGGCGCAGGTATCGATCAGGCCGCGGATATATTTCCGTAAAGCAGGCGGGTCGAGACGGGTCAGCTTATCAACATCCACCCCTCCGAGAAGGCATATTTTATCCCCATAGCGGCGTTTGGCCTCTGTAATGGGGACCACATTGTCCTGGAAGGAATGCTTGCCGTCTATTTTCACGTCATTAATCAGGTCGTCCATGACCGCATCGACCTTCCCACAGCTATGAAAGTAGTACACCTTGCCATGTTCATGCATTAACTGAGCATATTTCTTGTGCCAGGGCAGATAGTATTTGCGTATGTCAGCGGGTGAAATGAGTGTCTGGGTATTGAAGCCCAAATCCTCTCCTTGAAAAACCGCTACCAGACCATCCATCCCCACCAGATTCCGGTTGTATTCAAGAATCAACTGACCAATTTTATCGCTCACCGCCTTAACCAGTTCCGGGTTGTCCAAGAGGTTCAAACAGAGGCCCTCGTAACCCATCAACCGGGAGGCATGCTCGTACACGCCCCCTGCGTGACAGCTTATGAACCCCATCCCCTCGGGCAGGTGATCGCAGATGTAACGATGGATATAAAAATCCCGTTCAGAAATAGTGGGCCAGGGATATTTTTCAAATTCCTCCCACGTGGTGACAGGGCCATTGGTAAGCCCTTGCCAGGCCCGGTTGTGACCTTCGTTGCCGACCGCAGTATCCTCGACCACATGGGCCACCGCAGGGAGAGGCAGGCTGACTTCGACACGGATGAAATCGTAACCCATGTGATACCAAAAGGCGATTTGATTATCGAGCCAGGCGTCGATCGTCGCCCGACTTTCCCTGGTCATCTCCATCTGGCCGCCCATAAATTCCTCCTTGTCGGAGGTCTCGACCCATTTTCGGCCAATCATGTCCACGAGTATCGGCTTCATAAGGGCATCGTCTATCAGGTATTCGACCATAGGGGGTCGCTCTGGAACGATTTGTCCGCTCATGGCCTTGAGAAATCGCTGTATATCCGGCTTAGGGTTTTTAAGAGGTACTCGATAGGTATTCATGATCGACTCCCTGTCAGTAATAGATTTGCCTAATTCTGCCTGAGGCTGATTATCTTAAGGCAATTACGCAGATTCATCCAATGGCAAGAACCATATTATCTCTATGGACCGCTTCATCGAAGGCCTGCCGGCCGAGAACCGCCGAGATTTCCGAAGATTTCAGGCCTTTAATCTTGTCCAATTCTCCCCGGCTGTAGTTGGAGACACCGTGGGCGATGGTCTGACCATGCGGATCGGTAACCCGTACTATGGCTCCCCGCTCGAATGTGCCTTCCACATCAATGATGCCCCGGGCCAGCAACGATTTGCCATTGTTGCGAACAGCCTCGGCGGCTCCAGCATCAAGCATCAAACTGCCCGTAGGCCTCACCGCTTGTGATATCCAGCGCTGGCGGGCCGACAGTCGCCGTGTCGACGGAGCGAAAATAGTCCCGACCCGTTCGCCGTCGAGCAATCGCAAAAGGACATTAGGTGCTCGTCCGCCGGCGATGACCGCCCCCTCGCCGGCGTCGGTCACCATTTTCACTGCCCCCAGCTTGCTCCTCATTCCGCCGCTACCGAGAGTCGATTTCTCCGCTCGGACCATATCCCGCACCTGTTGATCGACACTGGAAACCAAATCTACGAGCCGTCCATCACCGTCGAGCAGGCCGTCCACCACTGTCAAAATCACCATTAAGTCGGCTTTGAGCAGATTTGTCACCATGGCCGCGATCGTATCGTTGTCGGCGAAACGATCAATCTCGTCTACGGCCACCGTATCGTTCTCATTGATGATCGGGATTGCGTGCAATCGGTGCAGCGCGGCAATGGTATTGGAGATTTTCACATAGCGACTCCGTTGCTCGAAATCTGCCCGAGTCACCAGGATTTGCCCCACATGCAGGTCATACTTCGCCAGCGTCTTCTGGTACAAGCTCATCAAGAGCGGCTGCCCCACCGCCGCGGTGGCCTGAAGCATAGGGATGGATCGTGGCCGTGAGGCCAGGCCGGCCCGGCGCATACCAGCCCCGATCGCCCCGCTGCTCACCAGCGTCACCTTGACTCCTCTCTCATTCAGTCGAGCGATTTGTCCGGAGAGCCGAGCAATCAGCCTGTGGTTGAGTTGTCCGTCGCTACCAGTCAGGACTGCTGTCCCAACCTTGACCACGAGATTATGCACGTTACCCATCAATTGCTTGCGTAATGCGGTGCTAGGCACGTCAGACCATCTCCATCAAATATTTCAGAGTCCTTTTCGTTGCGCCCCGATTGGCTTGGACTACCGCCCTTGCATTATCCGCAAGTTGACGGGCCGGGGTGGGATTGTCCACCAACTGGGCCACTACCCGGGTCAGGCTTGCGAGCACATCCGGGCTCTCCAAGTCTTTCGAGAGCACTCGAATCGCCTGATGCTTCTGAAATTTGGCCACAATATCCGCGAAATTCTCATTGTGCGGACCGACCACGATCGGCTTAGCCAAAGCGGCTACCTCCATCATATCTGATCCACCCATGGCGGCCAGCGAGCGCCCCACGAAAACAACACTGGCCAGAAAGTAAAATTTCCTCAGCTCGCCCATCGTATCGCCCAGCATCACCGATTTGACCGCTGGTGGTCGAGTAGTACCATCAGGAGACTCGCTCCGCCGAATAACCTGGTACCCGGTCTGACGAATCAAATTGGCCACCTCGTCAAAACGCTCGGGCTTGCGAGGAACGATGACCAATTGCAAAGTCGGGTGCCGACGATGTAGTGTCTGATACGCCTGCAGAATGACCTTTTCCTCGCCCGGCCCCGTACTCCCACAAACCCATACCGGCCGGCGACGCCCAATTCCCATTGCCCTGGCCAGTTCATCCGTACCTGCGAGTTCATCGGCGATTTCGGCCGTGTCCCATTTTAACGAACCCATGACCTCGACTTGGCCCGCTGGTACACCAGCCTGCCGGAACCGCTCGGCGTATTCCTCGTCCTGCGCACCTACCCAACGCAGGGCTCCGAACATACGCCGGCTGAGCGGGCCGATACGATTAAACCATTTAATACTCTTAGCGCTGAGTCGACCGTTGATCACCGCGACAGGAATATTTTGCCTGGCCGCCTGAGTCACAAACTGGTACCAAACCTCCAGTTCTACCAGCACAATCAACCGCGGGCCGACCCGATTCAATGCCCGGCGCACGAACCGGCTCATATCTAACGGGTAACGTACCACGATCAAATCGGGAAACAATTCCCTCGCCCGGGCGTAACCGGTGTCCGTCGTCGTGGAGACAAGGAAAGAGCTTTCCGGCGACTCTTTACGCCAAGCCGCGATCAGCCCTCGCACAGCATTGAGCTCTCCTACGGAAACGGCATGGATCCACACCCGCGGCCAGATCGAGGACGATTCCGGCAGATCGGGAAGATACCCTAACCGCTCGAGCCATCCGCTACGGTACTTGCCACTGACAAGCATCCGGTACAGCAATACCGGCGTCACAAGAATCACGGCCAGTAGGTAAAATAAATCCACTAGAAAACGCATGCGTGTATCATAACTACCTATCACGCCGGGAAAAGGGGGTAGTATATCCTAATATAATCCCCAAACGGGGACTCCACGAAGACACCCCCCCGCACCACTGACATAGTTAAAGTTTTTCTGGAATGAGTATTATTTAAGCTTACGTCGTTGACACCATCTTTGCCCTAAATATAATGGTCGAATGAGTTTCTTGTAAGTGGCCAGCGTAAACCAGCAGCGCTAATCCGCCTCTTGGCCGGTCCGGCATCATAATATGGCAAGATTATCTTGCGAACGTGGACTGATTTGGTTTGCGCAGCCTTGCAAGGAAGTTCCTTAGCCGGGTCGGACCAGAAGAGTTCGTCCGCACCGTTTACCGTGGCTTAAGAGGGCATTATGCTGCCTATGGCAGCGATTATCATCCCCTCGCCCACGAGAGTTGTACCAAATTAAGGATTTTCACCGATAGTGGCGCTCTGTAATTTAAGCGCGGGATCGGTTACAATCCGCGGTTCCGCCGGCTTGGCTAGCCGGATAGAGCGAGCTATAGTGTTGGTTATTCGTCCATGGGCTTCCTTGGCCCGGGGCGGAGACCGACACAAAGGGTAATGCTATATCCTTAAGTTTGAGGATTAGGATACGGACGATTGAGCCGCTGGGCGACGGAATGGATATCGTCGCTCGAACCGCCGCGGACCACTGGATTACGGTTCGCGGGCCGCTCGATCGGAGTTTTCCAGAAGTGATGCGTCGCAGGATGCATCTGGACATGGACCAGGTTCATGTTTTCGAGCTGGGAGAAGAAGGTGTGAGTGTTTGCCTGAACAGGTCCGGAGACGTTATCCGTGCACGGTGAAAGAACCACGCACGGATGGCATGGCCTGAGGGCGAGCCAATCGCGCATCGCGAGGAGGTTCAAGATGCGTTGAGCTTGCTTGCACACCTGTTGGCCGGTCCTGCGCGGATCGGCGGCTCGAAAAGTGGGTCCGCAAGGCAGTCCCACTTTTTTTATTTAATAGGCAAAGCCGAGGAACGCCGCATGAATGCTGATTTGGTGCGTATCGTGGACAGCATATCCCGCGATAAGAACATCGAGAAGGACGAGGTCTTCACGGACTTGGAGCAGGCCATGATCTCGGCGGTCCGTAAAGCCCACGGGCCGACCGACGAGGTTGACGTTCAAATCGATCGTCTTACCGGGGATATCACCGCCTTAAGAAATGGCCAGCCGATCGATATGCGCGAACTCGGGCGGATCGCAGCGCAAACCGCCAAGCAGGTCATGATCCAGAAGATACGCGAAGCCGAACGGGGCAGTATTTGCGAGGAGTTTCTCTCCCGCAAGGGAACGGTTGTCACCGGTACCATCGCCCGACAGGAGGGCGGTGCTCTGATCGTAAATCTTGGACGGGCCGAAGGCTTTCTGCCCAAGAGTGAGCAGATTCCGGGCGAAACGCATCACCCCGGCGAACGGATTCGCTGCTTGATCCTCGACGTGCGGGAGGCCCCGCATCAGGTGAAGATCGTACTCAGCCGCTCGCATCCGGAATTCATCAGGCGTCTGTTCGAGCTTGAGGTTCCCGAGGTGGCCGAGCGGATCATCGAAATCAAGGAGTTGGCCCGCGAAGCCGGCTATCGAACCAAAATCGCGGTATCGAGTATCGACGCGAAGGTGGATGCGGTCGGGGCCTGCGTTGGAGTGCGAGGCAGCCGGATCAAAAACATTGTCGTCGAATTAGGCGGCGAAAAGATCGACATCGTCAGATGGAACGAGTCTTCACAGATTTTGATCGGCAACGCCCTCAAGCCGGCGGAGGTGACCGAGATCGCCCTGTGTTTCGAGCTGAGCCGGGCGACCGTCGTCGTGGCGGAGGACCAGCTTTCGCTGGCCATCGGCAAGCGGGGACAGAACGTGCGTCTGGCCGCCCGCCTGACCGGCTGGGACATCGATATCCTTACCCCGGCGGAATACAACAGAAACCTCGACCAGCTCGAGAAAACGTTAACGGCCATCGAGGGTATCGACAGCGACAAGATTGCCAAGATGGTGGCCCTCGGGATCGTCTCCCTGTCCGATGTGGAGGAGGTCGGAACCGAACCGCTAATCAAGGATCTGGCTTTGACACCCGAGATGGCCGAGCAGGTGGTGACCATCGCGGGCGAAGCGGCCAAACGAGTGGCAGCGGAAAACGCGGAAGAGGCGGCACGCCGACGGCAACTCACCGAGCAGGAAGCGGCCGAGGCGCCCCCGGTGGAGGACACGGAAAACGCTGAAATGACGGCCGAGCAGGCCGAACCGGTGACGGACACCGAAAGCCTGGAAATCGCCGCCGAGCAGCTTCCGGCGGAACAGGCCCCCGATGACTCGGCGGTTTCATCCGAAACCGAGGAAACGGAATCCAAGGAGTAACCGCTCGAAGGGTGGGCTCCGAGAGAAACAGAACGTAGATGCGGACAAGGCTCTTCGTTATGACCAGGGAGATCGGCTTTGGCGGATAAATTACGAGTCCACATACTGAGCAAGGAGTTGGGTGTAACCAGCAAGGCCATCGTCGCGAAATGCCAAAGCGAGGAGGTCGAAGGTATTACCAACCACATGTCTACCGTCTCGGCAGGACTAGCCGAGACGATACGGGAGTGGTTCAGCAACGGGGAGCACCAGACTGCTGTCGAAGAGGCCGCACCGGTTGACCTTGAGAAGGTTAAAGTCCGGCGGCGACCTTCCCGAAAGAAAAAGACCGAAACCGAATCTCAGCCAGAGAAAACCACAGCCCAGGAACCGATCTCCGAAGAGGCGGGCACTGCCGTCGACGAACCGGCGCAATCAGAAGCGGTTCCGGTAATCGACGAGGAACCCCCAGCCCCACCGGAAAGCACCGTTGCCGTAGCGGAAGTACCTCCTCCTGAAATAGTACCGGAAGAACAGGTACCGCCGCTGGAGACCGTTGCGGAGACGGCCGGATCGGTCTTGACCGAGTCACCTGAGATCATAACGGCCCCCTCCGCTCCGGAAGAGGCCCCGGACATCGCTCCACTTGATCAGGAGCAAGAGCAACAGTTGGCACCAGCCGCCGAGGCCCCCAAGAAACCGGAACCGATCAAACCGGCCGGTCCGCAAAATGTTCCCGCCCCGGCCCAAATGAAAGGCCCACGTATCGTCGGTTTCGCCAAACCGGACCCGATTCGTCCGCCTTCGCCGAGGCCACGTGAGCGAGCCCCCAGTTTACTCGAACAGGTTGAGGACCAGGACTCCGCGGGCGGCGGCCGCAAGGGTGTGAAGGGTAAGGGTAGCGCTAAGGATGCGGCCGCCCGTAAAACCCGCCACCGGGCCAACCCTCGTCGCTCCGTAACGTCTTTGAACGAAGTTGGTGAACGGCTTCGCGAATGGAACGACCGCGACCTGCTTGAGCGTCAGGAGCGTTTGCTGGCAGCCAGCGGCCGTGGCATCCACGCCCGTCGTGCCCTGGACAAGGCCGCTGCCGAGCATCCCCACATCATCGCTCCGCGAAAAACCAAGGCCCAGGTCAAAGAACCGATTATTTTGCATCAATTGTGTGCGGCCACGGGCATCGGCATGATGCAAATGATGCCTCGCCTGAAAAAAGAACTGGACATGATGATTAACCGAAATACGGTAATTCCAGCCGAACTGGCTCCATTAATCATGCTGGATTTCGGAGTTGAATTAGAAGTGGTCAAACCCAAGAGCAAGCTCGAAGAACTACGCGAGGCCTTCGCCCAGCGTCCGCTGAACAACCTTCAGCCCCGGCCACCGGTGGTCACCATGCTCGGCCATGTTGACCACGGCAAAACGTCTTTACTGGATGCTATTCGCAAGACCCACGTAGCCGAGGGCGAAACCGGTGGAATTACTCAGCATATCGGCGCCTATCGCGTGCAGCGCGAGGGGCTATCGGTCACCTTCCTGGATACTCCGGGGCACGAGGCTTTCACAGCCATGCGGGCCCGAGGCGCGAACGTAACCGATGTTGTGGTCCTCGTCGTCGCCGCCGACGACGGTCTGATGCCTCAAACCATCGAGGCCATCAATCACGCCCGCGCCGCCAACGTTACTATTGTGGTGGCGTTGAATAAAATTGATTTACCGGGCGTGGATCTCAATAAAATCTACGGCCAATTGTCCGAGATGAGCTTGGCCCCGACGGAATGGGGCGGGGATACCGACGTGGTCAAGACCTCCGCCACCAAGGGGCAAGGGGTCGATGAATTGATCGCACACTTGGGGATGCTGACCGAGCTGCTCGATCTCAAGGCCGACCCAACCGTACCGGCTACCGGAGCGGTCCTGGAAGCCCAGATACGAACCGGCATGGGCCCCTTGGCCCGAATGTTGGTCAAGGAAGGCACACTGCGAACCGGGGACTGCCTGGTCTGTGGGCCGGCCGCCGGTCGAATTCGCACCATGCGCGACGACCACGGGCGCGTCATCAAGGAAGCGACCCCCGGCATGCCCGTCGAGGTCGCTGGCCTGGATGAAGTACCCGGAGCCGGGGACAGCTTCTTCGTAGTAGACACTCTCCAGCAGGCCAAGGAAATCGCCGAGGAGACCCGACAAATACAGCGTCGCGAGTCCCTTAATCAGATGCGTAAACCACAAACCCTGGAAGAGCTGCTCCGCCGACGAGAAAGCGGGACGATCCCCGAATTGAATTTGATCATGCGGGCGGACATGCAAGGCAGCACCGATGCTCTGCTGAAAGCACTCAAGGATATTCCGACCGAAGAGGTTAAACTTAATTTCCTCCACACCGGGGTTGGCACTATCACCGAGAGCGATGTGGTTCTGGCTCAGGCGAGCGGAGCCCTGATTGTCGGGTTCAACGTCACCGCCGATCCCGCGGCCCAGAAGATGGCCGAGACGGAGGGCGTAGACATCCGCCTGTACCGAATCATCTATAATCTGCTTGACGACATCCGCCTCGCCCTGGAAGGGCTCCTGCCCAAGGACAAAAACGAAGAGGTCCGAGGCAAGGCCGAGGTACGAGAAACATTCAATCTCAGCCGTATGGGAGTGGTCGCCGGTTGCATGGTTATCGACGGGATAATCAATCGCGGGCACAACGTTCGGGTGCTGCGTGACGGGAAAATCATTTTACCGACCGCTGATGACGTAAAGCACGGGCGACATCGCTCCATGAGTTCGCTACGGCGATTCAAAGAGGATGCTCGCGAGGTTCGGGCGGGCATGGAGTGCGGACTGCGGGTAGAAGATTTTACAGATATCAAACCCGGGGACTTAATCGAAGCGTATGAAGTTATCGAGGTGGCCCGCAAGCTGTAAGACAGCAGGGCACCGCCCCGCCGCGACCTGTCCGTGGCCGACGGCCTGGGGGTAAGAATGAGCCAGATGGTGATCGGAGCGTTGAGCCTGAAATTGGCGATCTTCGAGGCCGTCACCCTCAAGGATAAGCGCCGAGTGGTAAACAGTCTCAAGGAGCGCCTGCTCGGCAAGTTCCGCGTGTCGGTCGCGGAGGTCGGCTCGCTCGACCACCATAAGCAGGCCGAACTGGGAGTGGCCATGGTGGCCAATGACCACCGGTTCGTGGAAAGCTGCCTGCACAAGATAGTAGACTACGTCCGCCTGGATCGTTCGGCGACACTGGTGGACTGGGAAATAGAGTTTTATTAAGGAGACCGTCCGGCCGTACCCCGATGTCGGCCCGAACAGCGGTCAAAGCACAGCGGTATACTCCATGAGATCGCACCGTCCGGAAAGAGTGGGCAACGTCATTCGTCAGATTATCGGCGAGGCCATCGCCAGCCGGCTTAGTGACCCGCGAATTGATCCTCTGACCTCCGTCACTCGGGTGGAGGTCACCGCGGACCTGGAATACGCCAAAGTATTCGTCAGCGTCATGGGCTCAAGGCAGGTGGGCCAGCGAACTCTGGCCGGCCTGAAATCCGCCCGCGGATACGTGCGCCAGATGGTCGCCCAGAAATTGACTCTACGCCAATGCCCAAACATCAGCTTCCACCTGGACGAATCCCTCAAAAAGGCGGCGGAAACCCTACGGCTAATCGAGAAAGTCATGGGTGAGAATGAGGTTCAGGCCCGGAACCATATTCCGGACCAGGACGAATCGGCATCCGAAGCCACCGGGAGAGATGACGCATGAAGCACGGCGTCGAATATGCCAAAAAGGTCAAGAAACTGTTTCAGCAGTTGACGCGGAAATTCGGTAAGCCCACGCCCGGTGAGCCGGGTGACCCGATCGAGCAATTAATAATCGGAATCCTGGCCGAATGTACCACGTTTCACAAAGCCCATTCGACCTTTCGTAAGGTCCGGGAACAAATGGTAGACCTCAACGATTTACGAGTCACCCCCCCCTTCGAACTGGCCCGGCTGATCGGCGACGGAATTCCCTTGGCTACGGTCAAGGCTCGGCGCATAATCGACACCCTCAACGCCGTCCGTGTCCGCCAGGATACCATGGACCTTTCCTTCCTGAGGCAGCGCAGCCGTCGCGAGGCCCGTGAATATCTCGAATCCCTGGAAGGGGTTGGGCCTTTTGCATCCGCCTATGTGGTCTTACACAGTCTCGGCGGGCATGCCATCCCCGTAGACGCGCTGACCGTATACACACTGCGCAAGGAAGGCGTCGTGGATCCGGCGGCGAACATTGGCGAAGTGCAAGGTTTTCTGGAACGGCATATCAGCGCCAGTGACGCTCTGGTGTTCAGCGAACTGCTCAACCGCCATGTCAACAGCAAGGTGGGACGTGTCTCGATAGAAGAGCTGTCGGCGTTGGCCCAGCCCCCGGTTCCGGTACCACCCCCGGCACCCGAGCCCGAGCCGCCAGTGACCGAACCGGCGCAACCCGAACCAGTGGCCAAACCGGCCAAAACCCCAAAATCGGCCACCAAACAACGCGCATCGAGCAAGCCTGAGGCGGCCGAGCCTGCAACCACACCGAAAAAAAAGGTCGCCGCGCAGGCTTCGACCCCAGCGGCCAAGAAAACCGCCAAGCCCGAAAAACCAAAACCACGCAAAAAGAAATAGCCCGCATAAATAGAGGGGCTCATTGAAGGAGATTCAGCAGGTGAGTAAGGAACAGATAATTAAACTGGGTATTCCCAAGGGCAGCTTGGCTGATTCCACCGTCGATCTGTTCCGACGGGCCGGCTTCAACCTGCATGTCTCCTCGCGCGATTACTACCCGTCCATTGACGATGCGGAGATCCGTTGCATTATGTTCAGGGCCCAGGAGATGAGTCGCTATGTCGAGGATGGCGTCCTCGATGCCGGGCTGACCGGCCACGATTGGATACGCGAGAACGACAGCGACGTACACGAGGTCTGTGAACTGACATATTCCAAGGCCACCACTCGTCCGGCCCGCTGGGTTCTGGCCGTCCCTGTCGAATCGCCCATACAGCAATTGAAGGACTTCGAAGGCAAGATCATCGCTACCGAAATGATCAACGTCACCCGGCAGTTCTTCCTGGACAAGGGCGTAAATGTGCGCGTCGAATTCAGTTGGGGGGCCACCGAAGTCAAAGCCCGGCTGGTGGATGGTATTGTGGAACTGACCGAAACCGGTTCCTCCCTGCGGGCCAATAACCTGCGAATCGTGGATACGATTCTCAGCTCGACCACCCGGCTGATCGCCAACCGAAAAGCCTACGACGACCCCTGGAAACGTGAAAAAATCGATTCGCTGGCGTTGCTCCTGCGCGGGGCCATCGAGGCCCGAGCCAAGGTCGGCCTGAAATTGAATGTCGCTCGCAATCACCTTGAAACCGTTTTGGCCCTGCTGCCGGCGGAACTGTCGCCAACTGTTTCCGCCCTGGCCGACTCTGACTACGTAGCCGTCGAAGTTATCCTGGAAGGCGAAACGGAGCGTCGTCTCGTACCCCAGTTGCAACGGGCCGGGGCCTCAGGAATCATCGTCTACCCCCTGAATAAGGTGATCCCATAAAACGGTGAAGCATGCCTCTTATGCTCTGTCACGATCGGAGACTATACCCGGCCCTCCGTTCGAGTACGGGTCTGTTAATGTATCTGCTGTTCTGCCTCGCCGGCTGCGCCGCCCTGGATACTTCCACCGGGCCGGTCCTGCTCGATAATATCGAGATATTCAAACCGATACCGATACCCACGGATTTCGATCCGGTGAAAGCCGAGATGACGCTGGCCAGGATTCCAGGCGATCCACCCGCCCCGCAAGGGCCAAGCACTATTCCCAACATCGAACTTCCCAAACAGGCCCGGCAGCACATGGAGGAAGCCGAACATCTCTTCGCTCAAGAGTTGTTCAACGAAACGATTGTCGAGCTTGAAAAGGCCCTGCGTTACGAAACGGGCCATTATCCGGCCTTTCGTCTTATCGCTCTGGCCCGGGCGATGTCAGGTAATGATACTTCCGCCCGGTTCTACGCGCAACGGGCATTGGCCCTCAAGCCGAATGATCTAACCTGCCACTTCCTGCTCGCCTGGCTGGCTGAACGCGACCAAAACACTGAAGAAGCCCTGCGTGGCTACCGCCTGGCTCTGAAATGCCCCGACGACGACCCTGTGTATCGGGTGCTCACGCATTATTACCTGGGTGGGCTGTTGGAGCGAGAAGGATACTACACGGCCGCTATCGCCCAGTTGCAGGCTTTTGACGACGGGGTCGAAACCCTGGGCGAGAAGGTCAAGAACAACCCAGACCTGGCCACCATCGCCCGCGTCCACAGAGTCTCGACCCTGATACGGCTGGCCCGGGCCCAGGATATTCTCGGCCAATACACCGAGGCGGCCAAAGGGCTGGAACGGGCGGTGGAACGGATGCCCGGGGATATTTCCCTGCGGATCGGCCTGATCCGCCGTTTGGTGCTCGCCGATCGACTCGACGAAGCTACCGACCAGGCTGACCGATTCCTGCAGGACAGCAACGGCAGCGTGGCCGCGGTCAAGCTGCTTCTAGCCGTGTATTATCACATCGGGCATCCGCGCGACGGATTGCGTCAGGTCCAACAAGTCCTGGCCGCACGACCCGACGATGTGCAACTGGCCCTGATCTACGCCGACGCGCTGGCGGCGGCCCATGAATATGACCAAGCCATCGCCGAACTGGAAAGTTGGGCGGAGCGTTTCCCCGAAGAAGAGACATTCCGCTGGCGTTTGGCGGAGGCATACCGCATTCGCGGACAATGGTCGCCATGGCTGAACATCGTGATCAAGGCCCTGGCGACGAAGCCCGCTGATGATGCATCCATTGAACAAGCCCTGGGCCGTCTGACGCGGGAACAGTCCGAACAGATCGTCGAACATGCCGTAACCGCAACCGACCTACGGGACGAGCCGTCCATGAGTGCCGCCCTGGATTATGTGCTTGGCAGCCTGTGCGATCGGCTGGATCTCGTCGACCAGTCCCGGGCATTTTTTGAACGGGCGCGTCAGGCTCGCTCGGACTATCTACCGGCGGTGCTCGGCGAAGCCAGACTCCTAATCAACCGCTGCCGATGGGCCGAGGCCATCGCAACGCTCAAAACAGCCGAAAAGACCCTGGGGCAACCAGACCATCGCCTGCACTTATTGCTCGGGCAAAGTCATGAAGGGTTGGACCAAGTAGAATCGGCGGTGGCCGGCTATGAAAAAGCGATTCAACTCAACCCCCTGGATACTCGACCCATGTTTCTGCTCGGCCGTCTTTGCGAACGTGTCGGGCTGATCTTCAAGGCCAGACAGTACTATCAAGCCACCATTACCATCGAGCCGGATCATCTGCCGGCCCGCGAAGCCCTGGCTCAGAGCTACATGAATCAATTGCAACAGTTCCTTCGTCCCGAGGAACGCAACGAGATCCAAAAGCGTCTGCTCGGGGAGATCAAGGAACTGGAAGTCCGCGGAGCGCAGAGCCCCCCGACACAACGTATCACAGCCCTGTTCCGCTACCTTTTCCTGCCCGCCGATGAAGATGATCGGCGGGGTCCGTACCTGGAAACCCTCACCCGCCTGGCCTACGATTTTCCGGACGACCAGCGTACCCATGAACTTCTGGCTACCACCCTTTTCGCGTTTCGCGAATACACGACCGCCGCTGTCCACGTGGAGGAAATGCTCAAACGCGATCCATACTCCTCCACCGGGAACGAGCTGCAATCCCTGCTACTGATCCGGGCCTTGCGGTTCGATGAGGCCGTCGAGCGTCTTCGAACAATACTGGAGTGGTACCCGAATCGTACGGCCTGGATTCAAACCCTGTCCAATCTATATCTGCTTGACCGCCGATACGATGAAGCCGTCGCCCTGTGGGACCATCTCCTCTCTCTTCCTGGGCCCGAGGAACGGCGGATGTTTTTTCGCGGCCAATTGCTACGGGTTTTACAACTCGCCAAACGGTACGAGGAGGCCCGCGACCTCATCGGGGGGTGGCTTGATCAGGCAGTCCCCACCCAGCGTAATTGGTACAGGCTGCGGCTCTGCCTTCTCGATCTGACCACCAAGGATTACAGCCGATGCATCGAGAGCTGTCGTCAATGGTTGCT
Source organism: Phycisphaerales bacterium (assembly GCA_012729595.1). Taxonomy (GTDB): domain Bacteria; phylum Planctomycetota; class Phycisphaerae; order UBA1845; family PWPN01; genus JAAYCU01. The sequence goes on along the minus strand of JAAYCU010000299.1, from coordinate 4,240 downwards.
CGATGAGCCGGAAGATCCCGACTTGCGCAATTGGTTATTGCTGGCCTTGCGCCAGGCCGGCCACTATGACGAAGCCACTCTGCTGGCTCTAAGCTGGCTATCCGCTCAACCCGACGACCCCCAGGTCATTGACTGGCTGGTCAACGTGCTGAGTGCCGCCCGTCGTCATGACGAGGCCGTCGAGCTGCTGGTCAACCAGTTGGCCGGCTCCGTGCAGATCGAAGATCAATTAATGGTCCTCGACAAACTGGTTAACACCTACGTGGTGGCCAGCCGCTATCCGGAAGCCATCGCGGCGGCCAGAGATATGATCGCTCGCGACCGACGGGCATATGACCAGAAAATCGAGCTGTATGAAAAGCTCGGCGGTATATTCACCCGAGCCGGGCGTTTCGAGGAGGCGATCGGCCATTACCAAATCATGCTTCGCCAGGCCCAATCGGACCAGGAGAAAGCCGAGTCGCTTCGTCGCATAGCCTTCACGTATCAGCGTAAGGGCAATCTCGAACGGGCTCTTGTTCGCCTGCGTGAGGCCTACGAATTGGACCCGTCGGACATAGGCATCAACAACGATCTGGGTTACACCCTGGCGGAAATGGGTCGTGATCTGGACGACGCGGCACAGATGACACGGTTGGCGGTCGGCGAGGATTACATGCAGCCGGCGTATCTGGATAGCCTGGGCTGGGTCATGTACAAGAAAGGGCGGCCGGCCGAGGCCCGCCTCTGGCTGGAACGAGCCACCGCCCTGGAGAACGGCGAGGATCCGATTATCCTCGATCATCTCGGCGATGTATACTGGCGACTGGGAGACCGGGAGCAGGCCATGGCAACATGGCAACATGCCTTGCAAACCCAGTCCGAACAGCAGGACGATATGTACACGGAACCGAACGAAGAGGTCATGGCCGCGATCCAGACCAAACTGGAGAGGGCCCAGCAAGGTGGTACGCCCCAGGTAGCCACCATGCCAGCGAATGGAGATTAGGAGATGGCAGGACATTCCCATTGGGCGCGCATCAAGCGTAAAAAAGGCGTAACAGACGCCCGACGTGGACGGTTGTGGAGCAAGCTGGCCCGCTGCGTTATTGTCGCGGCGCGCAGCGGGGGAGGCGACCCATCGGCGAACCTCGCCCTGCGCTACGCGATCGACAAGGCCAAGCAGGCCAATATGCCCAAGGATACGATCGAAAACGCGATAAAGAAGGGCGCGGGCGGTACGGAAGGGGCGAATTTCGAGACGGTATTTTACGAAGGCTATGGGGCGAGCGGAGTGGCAATTCTTTGCGAGGCCCTGACCGACAACCGGAACCGGACGGCGCCGGAGGTTAAGAAGATTTTCGAACGGGCCGGCGGGAACCTGGGCGGGGCAGGTTGCGTGCAATGGATGTTCGCGAGCAAAGGTCAGATAGCGGTTTCGGCTTCCGATGCCGACGAGGACAAAATTGCTGAAATCGCCCTTGAGACCGGGGCTGACGACTACAAGCGTACGGAAGAAATCTGGGATTTGACCTGCGAGCCAGCGGTCTTCGAACCACTGCGTGAGGCCCTGACGGCTGCGGGGATCACCCCTGTATCGGCGGAATTGGCCATGGTTCCGGCCAACACGGTGGCCGTGGACGCCGAGGCGGGCCGTAAGGTTCTGCGTCTGGTCGAGGAACTTGAAGAGCATGACGACATACAGAACGTCTACTCCAATGTCGAACTTTCCGGCGACGTTATGGCCGCCATGAACGATTAAGTGGACGAACTGGCACAGAACAATCGTTTGTGTTAAATTGGGGCGTCGGCCGCCCTTTTCGCGGCCTTTTTGATGGCAGAGAAAACACCCATGCCAGCAGTTTCGGTTGACAGCGTAGCCTCGTGCGGGGTCGTCGGGGCGGGCGGGGGCGGGTTTCCCACCCATGTCAAACTCAAGGCCAAGGCGGAAGTAATTCTGCTTAACGCGGCCGAGTGCGAGCCTCTGCTGCACAAGGACAAGGAGATGCTCCGCTGCTACCCCGAGCAGGTCATAGCCGGCCTGGATCAGGCGCGCCAACTGGTCGGAGCGGAAGAGGCCGTCATCGGCATCAAATACAAATATCGCGATGTCATCGATCTTCTCGCGGCCAAACTTCCTCCGCGCATGCGAATCGCAGAGTTGTCGGACAGCTATCCGGCGGGCGATGAGTTCGTGCTCGTCTATGACGTAACCGGCCGGATCATCCCCCCCGGCAAGATTCCACTGGCCGTCGGCTGCGTGGTCATTAACGTGGAAACTGCCTATAACATCGCCCGGGCAGTCCCGGTAACCGAGAAATTCCTTACCGTAGCCGGGGCCGTGGCGGAACCGCTGACCCTGCGCGTCCCGGTGGGGATCACCTTTTCCGAGGCCGTCAGCATGGCCGGTGGGGCAACGGTGGCCGACCCGGCGATCCTGGTTGGCGGCGTCATGATGGGCCGTCTGGCGAGCGGCCTGGATGAGCCGGTGACCAAGACGACCGGCGGACTGATCGTATTGGATCGCGAGCATCAGTTGATCCAGCGGTACTCCCGTACGTGGCAATCGATAGCCCGGATCGGGGCCAGCGCTTGCGATCAATGTTCTTTCTGTACCGAGTTCTGCCCGCGTTATCTGCTCGGGCATCCGATCGAGCCGCACAAAGCCATGCGTTCGCTGGGCTTTAATATGGTCGGCGAGGCGAACACCATCGGTACGTTGTTCTGCTGCGAATGCAACCTTTGCACAATGATGGCCTGCCCGGAAGACCTTGACCCGAAAAACGTATGTACGCAGAACAAGCGGCGGCTGATGGGCGAGGGTCGCAAGTTGGAGATCGACCCGGTCGAATCGCGGCCGCAACTGCACTTCGGCAACCGCCGGGTTCCCATCGGCAGACTGATTCGCAAGCTCGGCTTGGCCGAGTTCGAGAACAAAGGCCCGATGCGGGAGACGAACTATCAGCCGCGGCGGGTGGTACTGCCATTGAAACAACACGCCGGGGCCCCGGCCCAGGCGGTGGTTAAGGCCGGCGATACGGTGAAGATCGGCGACGTGGTCGGCCGCCCGGCCGAAGGCAAGTTGGGCGCGACCATTCATGCAAGCATTGCCGGGCGAATCAGCGTTGTCGGCGAGGCGATAGTTATCGAGGCATAACGCGGACGAATCATGGAAAACAAAACCAGACTTGAAGCGATCGGCATGATAGAAGTAACCAGCGTGGGCGTCGGCTATCAGGTGCAGGACGCCATGCTGAAGGCCGCGGACGTGTCCCTTGTTCTGGGGCGGACGATCTGCAGCGGCAAATACATCAACGTGATCACCGGATCGGTGGCGGCGGTGAACGCGGCGGTGGAGGCCGGCCTGGGTGCCGCCCCCGACGGTGTGATCGACCACATGGTGATCCCCAACGTCCACGAGAGCGTGTTCCCCGCGTTGGCCCAGTCCGTGCAACTCGAACCGAAGCAGGCCAAGGCCCTCGGCGTGGTCGAGTCCTTTTCGACGGCCAGCATTCTGGAGGCGGCGGACGCAGCCGCCAAGGCCGCCAACATCACCCTGTTCCGCATTCACCTGGCCATGGCCCTCGGCGGCAAGGGCTTCTGCCTGATGACCGGCTCGGTCTCCGATGTCCAGAACGGCGTCGACGTGGCCGCCGACATCGTCCGCGAAAAAGGTCTCCTCGTCTCCGCCGTGGTCATCCCCGGCCCGAGCAAGGAACTCTTCGCGGAATATATTTGATCCGCTGACTCGTCAGGCCCATGTTGGATTGGGTGGCGTCGGCGCGGCGGCGGATAATCTCGGCGGCGATCATGCCGGCGGCGGCGAAGTGCATTTTATTCTGCATGGTAGCAAAAAAGATATGGGTTTCCTCCTCGCCTTCCCGATAATCGCAGGCCAGGGCGAATATCTCGCGGATACGCTGATACACCCGAGCCTCGCTGGCCCGAATCTCACGGATGCGGGCCAGTAATTCGTCGAAGTAGTCGGCCAACCGGTCTCGTGATCCAAACGCACCTCGAGACGGTTGTGGCCGTCCTCGGTCTGGTAAAGCAGGATTTCGGAGCAGGGATCTGCGGGGTTTCGTGGGTTGGTCATGCGTTCAGTTCTCAGTATTCAGCCTTACGCTTTATATTTATCCCGGATTTCCCATATGACACTTACAACGGCGTATAATGAGGTGACGATTCCCCTTATGAATACAGGCGAAAATGAACCTCAGGCCGCTGAAATCCGGAGAATGCAATGGGTGAAGCACGCAAG
>JAAYCU010000298.1 GCA_012729595.1 Phycisphaerales bacterium | reverse complement strand
GTCTTCGACGAATGAAACAACTAAACATACCCATACTCCCTTAGGCGGTAATCCCAGCTTGATCAATTTAGAGAAACTGCCGGCTATTGGCAAATGGTCCGAAAATAAACACCCCATGTCCGGGATACTCCAGTTTTTGCATTTTATTCAATTTGACTATTATCGGCGTCGAATATAGCATTAGGATACAGAAACCAGTGGCCTGTGATCAGTCTCGATCATCGTGGTCCCTGGCCGGTGGCGAAGCTCGCACCAGTGATTGTGCGGACTCCGCTTCCGGCCCGGTGCGAAAAATCAGGTTGGAACCGTGACTACTGAACAAACCCTGCAAGCGGTGCAGGAGCAGATCGGGTATCATTTTCGGAATCCGCAGCTCCTGACATATGCCCTCACCCACGCCTCCAGCGCGGAAGCCCGTGTAAAAAGCAATGAACGGCTGGAATTTCTGGGGGATGCCATCTTAGGAATGGTTGTGTGTCATGAGCTTTATAATCGCTTTCCCGATTATCTGGAAGGGGAGCTGACCAAAATCAAATCGGCGGTTGTATCTCGCCGTACCTGTGCCCAGATCGCCCGCGAACTTGGCCTGCAGAGGCACATATTTTTGGGAAAGGGGATGAGCGGCCGAGGCCAGTTGCCTCAATCGCTCGCGGCGGCTGTATACGAATCCCTGATTGCTGCTATCTATATTGATGCCCAAGAGATCGGGCCGGTTCGTGATTTCATTGTGCGTACCATGTCCTGCCACATAGAAGACTCCGCGGAGTCCGAGCATCAGAGGAATTATAAATCTCAGTTACAGCAATACGCCCAAAAATATTTATCGGCAACGCCCTTATACGAATTGATGGATGAAAAGGGTCCGGACCATAGCAAATGCTTTGAGGTCAGCGTGGTGGTCAACGGCCGGCGTTTCCCCGGCGCTTGGGGACCATCCAAAAAAGAGGCCGAGCAAAAGGCTGCTTATATGGCACTCTCTGAGCTGGGCTTGCTCTCCCCTTCCGAGGAATTTGAACCCGAATTAGCCGAAGGATGAATGCTTTGCACGTCGCCTGCGAACGCAAGTATGGCGTATAGCACCGCTTGCGATTAGTTAATATACTTATCTCCATAGAGCACTGGCTGGATCAAAGTACCGGTTGCACAAGGTCTTACATCGTGCGCTGTGTCACCTTGACTAATGCTGGGTTAGGGGGTAATTTGCCAAGCATGTCGGCCGTGGATGTTCTACGGGATCCCGGAGCTCCGGGCATACTGACAAAATGTTTTTTCAGACCCGCCTCCAGGGTATATTGCCCCAAGCTCGAAAGCTAATATCTCTATCCGTATGCCGTTTTCACTATGTCGTTGTGTATCGTTTAACAAGTGAGCATTTATGAACAACAATTGCAGGTTGCAAGTCAGCGGTTGCGTCGTATCAGTCTTGGTTGGCATGCTATTACTTTCCCTGGCAATAGTAGACAATGCCGCCGGTGCTGATAACGGTTTCCCGATGATTGTTCGATATCTTGACCGTCAACCGGATGGCGAACTGGCCTACTGGACCTGGCTTAATCACAACGCGTCCGGATGGTCTTCGGTCAGCGATCTACCCCAACTGGCCGGAGCCCTGCAACGGTCTGAGAGTAGCGAATTCTGGATACGTATCGAGGTCGAGCATACACCGGCGACTCTAAATAACAGCTATTTCCGCATCCACCACAGTGGTTCATTTATGATGTATGTCAACGGCGACCCGCGTGCCTCGGCGGCTGGGCCTTCCGACCAAGCAAGGACTTATCATGTCAGTCCCCGTCGCCCCGAGGTGCTAGGGAAAAACCTATATGCTATCCATTTTCAACATGAGCAAGGCCCGAAACCAATCTTCGATGTCGAACTGGTAATATCTCCCTGGGTTTGTGTCGATCCTGGCACGCCCGCACCGGAACCCATTATTCCCGATAGTATCCGTGATGCTCAGATAAGCCGTGGTCCCGACGAGGCATGGTATCTTACCGGCACCACCGGTGATGAGGTTTCCCTGCGGCCCGGCCCGGAATGCTGGCTGCGGAATCCTGGAATCCAATTGTTCCGATCGACCGATCTGAAGAGCTGGTCTTCCCTGGGTTATGTCTGGACCTTCGAGCGTGATGGCACATGGAACAAGGAAATGGGCAGCTTCGGCGGCCGCGGCCCGGCTCGTGGCATTTTTGCCCCGGAGTTTGCGACAATAAATGACAAGTATTGGTTGAGTTACTCGGTCAACAACTCGGTACCCGGTCGTTCGCATGGCATCGGCCTGCTGGTGGCCTCCCAAGCCGCCGGCCCCTATCGCGAGATATCCCCGGACCACCCGCTGACCGAAGGCTTTGATCCTCATATCTTTGTCGATGACGATGGTACGGTCTATCTGCTCAAGCATGGTGGCCATATTGCCCGAATGAAACCGGACATGTCCGGTCTGGCCGAACCGTTTCGCCATTTGCCAGCCGCGAATTACCCATACGTAGGGTATGAGGGGGTCAGCATGTTTAAATATGCTGGTCGCTACTATCTGACCTCCGCAGACTGGAATGTGCATGAAGATGGCACACAGAGCTACGACAGTATGATCGCCTCATCTGATTCGGTGTATGGGCCTTACGGGCCACGTTACTGCGCATTACGTTACGGGGGGCACAATAGTTATTTTGAAGGGCCGGGTGGCGAGCTATATGCCACTATATGGTGTTACCCAGACAGCGGTGCCCATTGGCAGAAGGTTTCCATCATCAGGATGGATTGGGATGCGCAGGGGCGTCTTGCTCCAGTTAGTCCCCGATAAGCGGGCAAGGCGTCCATTATCCCAGTCGATATGCAAGGCCGGCGCGAGTACCGCGATACCGCTACGGTCGTACTGAAATATAATCCACTCCAACCACGATAGCCTCTGCGGCCTTCGGATTTGCACCCGCTATTTTGATTTGTATGGCAAGATCGCCCGGCGACAGTTCATGATATCCCAAACCAATCTCACCACTGTGAATGAGCGTTTCGGCATACAAATCAATCTCATGGCCCACAGGTTTTCCATTCAGCAATAATTGTACTATACCACCCTCCGGCGACCTGGTGAGTTGAATCAAAACGTCATACTTTCCTGCTTTTTCGACGGGAATCGTCAAGTCCATGTTGTCACCCGGTTTAGCATCGGTCCACTGCAAATGCGTATCATTGGTCCAGTATGCACCGGGGCTGGCCACCGATTGTGGAACTGCGGTGCCTGCACTGACTTGGGCGACCTTCAAGTTTTCCGCTTCAATTCGATAGGGATCTTCCGCCACGGTCATCAAGCCGCGCATGGCTAACTCCGGCAACTCCGGAAAGGCCGCATGGGGCTCGGTCTGATACCAAAACGTAACTGACGCAATATTGTCGTTGGTTCTGAGATACTTACCATCATGTCCCCAGCCCAGAGCCTGAATCGTAACCTTCAAATCCTTCTTGAAGCAAATGGAATCCTGGATATGCCAGCGATATAGACTCCAACATACAGGTGGCGTGTCATCGTGATGCGCCACCAAAGTGTTCCCGGTATACAGTCCCGTAAACGAGTTTGGAAACCCCCAACTGCTACAGAAGTAATCCTCGGTCCCCGTTCCGCAAATCGAAGGGAATTCATGATCGCCATCGATGAAAAACCTGATTTCTCCTTCGCCAAACCAGCCTTTCACGAACTGAGTCCACGCAAGAAAGGTGCCCACGTAACGCCCCTTGCCCTTAACTTGGTCCAGAATAACATATGGATTTTCCTTGGTTGCCGAAGCCCGTCGCCACTGGGCATGGAAATAGGCCGTTCCTTCCGTGACCTCAGTCAGGGTGTATGTAATCTGATAGGCCAACAACTCCAGATCATCTGCCCCCTCGTTGGCCAACGTGACCCGGCAATGTTTCCGAAACGGCATAGGCCAGTAGCAATTAAGCGCATTGGCGGTATTCACGGTCACGGGAATCGAGTTGACTGCACCGAATCGTTCATGGCCGACTGCGAAGAAATCCGGGGCGGGGACTTCGACAGACGGAGCCTCTTCTCCATCCCAATAAAACCGCAGCACGTGCTGACGCTTCAGTCCTTCTACCAGCCAAATATGCTGAATAATACCGGGTCCGTCTACATCCATCAGCGTGGCAGTCTCCCCCGCATTCACTCTTATGAACGGCCGCACCTTCCAACCCTGCCCTAAATCATCAGCCGATCTTGCAAATGCGGCCGGTTTTATCTCTGTCGGGTCGGGGATAGCCATGCCACCCTTGCCCTTTTGTCCAGTGGGATTCTCCGCGCTAACCGACCGCGTCTCCGCATCATTAAGAAATGGCAAGGAGCCGAGACCGGTCATTATTGTCGCGTCAGACCCTCTTGTGTCACCCGATGCGAAAGCGGATAGGGCAAGAACCAGAACAATATTCCCAAGGCATGCAATGGATTTTGCGCTGTTCATGAATTGTCTCCAAACAATACACACCCCTTGTTT
>JAAYCU010000297.1 GCA_012729595.1 Phycisphaerales bacterium | reverse complement strand
GGGGTAAAAAACAAAAAAACTTTTTGGAACTCGCCGCTGGATCATCAAGAATGCAGGTCACTGCGGGGAAGGATTTCCGGACCGCTCGAATTCACTCCGCAAAATAAGGCGAACGTAAGAACGCAATCGCCTCCCTACCAGCCCGCCATTATGTTCGGGTCAATCGGCATATAGTACAATGGCGGTACGGGGTCCGGCGGCGGAGTTGGGCCAGATCACCGTTGACTTTTCGGTTGCTCGGGGGCCACGGACGACTGAAGTTGAAGCCAGACGGATCCACTATGAACACGATCCAGACATCCGACCAACATGCGCGGCACGATGCCTCGAACGCTTCCCGGGCTCCGCGTACCCCTCCATTGGAACGAGACCGGCAAGTGCGGCGGGTTACCTGGTGGGGCCTGGCCGCGAACCTGTCCTTATCTGCAATTAAGTTTATTGTTGGGGTATTTGCTTCCAGCCAAGCCTTGATCGCGGATGCCGCGCACAGTCTATCGGATAGCGTCACCGACATGGCCGTACTGGTGGGAGTAGGCTTCTGGTCCGCGCCCGCGGACGCCGGTCACCCGCATGGCCATGGTCGCATCGAAACCATTGTTACCACGCTGATAGGATTGCTTTTGGCCGGAGCCGGAATCGGCCTGGCGTATCGGGCCCTGGTTACCCTGGAGCAGCCTCACCGCATGCCACCCGGCTGGAGTGTCTTTGCGGTTGCATGTCTTTCCATGGTGAGTAAGGAAGCCTTGTATCGATGGACGGCCCGGGTCGGCTTGCGGGTGCATTCGACAGCGCTACTCGCCAACGCCTGGCATCATCGTTCCGACGCGATCAGCTCGGTACCGGTCGCCGTGGCCGTCATGGGTATCCACTTGCAACCGACCTGGACCTTCCTGGACCATATCGCGGCGATCGTGGTTTCCTTGTTGATCATCCGGGCCGCCTGGGGCATTGTCTGGCCGGCGCTCAACCAACTCGTAGACGCCGGCACTTCCCAGGAGACCTGTGAACGCCTGCAGGAATTGGTCGGCGATACTCCGGGGGTTCTGGCCGTGCATGGGCTGCGCACGCGCTACATCGGGTCCGGTTTGCAGGTTGACCTGCACGTTCTGGTCAATCCGCAACTAACCATTCGCGAGGGGCACGCTATTGCTCATGCGGTGAAGGACCACCTGTTGAGTGAGGAAGCCGAGGTGATAGACGTGTTGGTTCATGTCGAGCCCTATGACCCCCCAGGCAGCAGGGCCGACGCTCCGACCTGAGGTGCAAGCCCCCCGTTATGTGGCTACGCATCGCAGAACGGTGCGAGGCGCCACGGTATCTTTTTGGCTCATCCGGTACTTGCTTGTATGATAAGGCCACCAATCCGGTGTGTCGGCAACCGGTGTAGGCTGGCGTGGAAAACCCCTTAGAGGAGTTACGGACATGTCGAATCATGAGCGAGTTTCCAGGCGAACGGTGTTAGGTCAGGCGACGGCGGGGTTCGGCGCGGCGATCCTGGCCGGGCAAGCCCGTGGCGAACAAAAGGCGGGCATCGCTCCCGGTCGTCTCCGGCAATCGGTATGCACTTGGTGCTATGCCAGTTCCATGTCTCTGGATGAATTATGCCGGCACGCGGCGCGAATCGGTTATCAGGCCGTCGATCTGGTCGCACCTGATGGTTGGTCAACCCTTCGAAAACATGGCTTGCTCAGCTCCATGGTGCCCGGGGGGGGCAGTATTGAACGCGGATTCAACCGCCGTGAACACCACGAGGAGCTGGTGGCTAAACTGCGGCAGATCATCGATCAGGTGGCCGATGCCGGGTTTGAAAATGTGATCTGTTTTTCCGGTAACCGCCAGGAGCAGCCCGATGAGGAAGGTATACGTTCGTGTGTCGATGGATTAAAACAGGTCGTCGGGCATGCGGAGCGGCGCAAGGTCAACATTTGCATGGAATACCTCAACAGCAAGGTTGATCATGTGGACTATCAGTTCGACAACATGGCGTTCGGGGTGGCCGTCGCTCGGCAAATCGGATCTCCACGTTTCGGGCTCCTCTACGATATCTACCACGCCCAGATCATGGAGGGCGATATCATTCGTACGATTCGCGAGCACCATGAATATATTCTGCATTATCACACCGGGGGTAACCCTGGTCGCAACGATATCGACGAAACCCAGGAGTTGTATTACCCCGCGATTATGCGGGCGATAGCCGATACGGGGTTCAAGGGCTTCGTGGGCCAGGAGTTCATGCCCAAGGGTGATCCGGTGAAAGCCATGGAGCGGGCGTTCGAGATTTGTACCGTGTAAGTCCGGGCTACTAACCAGTTGGCTTATGGTTTGGTAAGTCCAAGAATTTCTGCTAATTGATTTAGGAGACTAACAATGTCGGCTGAAACCAACAAGAATTTAAAAGAAGCATTCGCGGGGGAGAGCCAGGCCAATCGGAAGTATCTGGCCTTCGCCAAACAGGCGGATCAGGAGGGCATGCCCCATATCGCCCGCATGTTCCGAACCATCGCCGAGGCCGAAACCATTCATGCCCTGGGCCATCTCAAGGCCCTGGGCGAGATCGGTTCAACGGCGGCCAATCTTCAGTCCGCCCTGGATGGCGAAACCCACGAGTACAAGGAGATGTATCCGCCCATGGTCCAACAGGCCGAGGCCGACAATCATCAGGCCAAGCGCATGTTCGGTTACGCGGTCAAGGCCGAGGAGGAGCATGCCAAATTGTTCAAGGCCGCCCTGGAAGCCGTCGGGCAGGGCAAGGACCTGGCCGCCGATGCTTTTTATCTCTGCCCCGTCTGTGGGCATGTCGAGCTCGGGGCTCCGCCGGAATCGTGCCCGGTCTGCGGCGCGAAGGGCAGCAAGTTTATTCAGGTTTGAAACGGATCTGACTGAACATCGGTATCGAACCGGTTTTCCGGCTTGGTTTCCATTGCTGGCCGGTTGGTTATTCGCGCCCACATTTTTATGGTCATACATGATAGGAGGCGATCGATGAGCGATTCGCGCCCCGGCGTTTATGAATGCGATGTTTGCGGATTCGTCTACGATGAAGGCAAGGAGGGCGTGCCTTTCAAGAATCTGCCCGACGATTGGGAATGCCCCGTCTGCGGCGCCACGAAAGACCAGTTCCAACCGGTGGCGGCCGAGCCGGCGAAGCCGGCCGAAAAACAGGCACATAAACCGGACGGCGGAGGCGACTACCTGAAGGAATGGGCCCGGTCGTCCGACGATCTGGAAACCCACATGGCCGACATTCATCAAATGGCGGCCACCGGTCAATCGATCCTCGAGCCGATGCGCACTCGCCGGCCGGTGATTTCCTGGGACGATCTGCTGTTCAAGGGCGGGCAACTGGCCCGGTTGCCCATCGATCACCATGAACCGGTCAACACCAAAACGATCATCGGCCCGAAGGCCGCACAGCCCCTCGAAATCGACACGCCGATCTACGTGACGCACATGTCCTTCGGGGCCCTGTCGGAGGAAGTGAAAATCGCCCTGGCCCGGGGCAGCGCGGCCGTCAGGACCGCCATGTGCTCGGGCGAGGGGGGCATCTTGCCCGAATCGCTGGCCAGCGCCTACCGATACATCTTCGAGTACGTTCCCAACCGTTATAGCGTGACCGATGAAAACCTGCGGCAAGTCAGCGCGGTCGAGATCAAGATCGGCCAATCGGCCAAGCCGGGCATGGGCGGGCATTTGCCCGGAGCGAAAGTCACCTCGCGAATCGCGGAGATTCGCGGCTTTCCCGCGGGCCGGGACATCATCAGCCCCGCCGGGTTCGATGATATCCGCGATCGCGAGGAACTGAAGGCGAAGGTCCGCTGGCTGCGCGAAAAAACCGGCGGCAAGCCGGTGGGGATCAAACTGGCGGCCGGTCATATCGAAGCCGACCTGGAAATCGCCCTCTACGCCGAACCCGATTTTATCACCATCGACGGCCGGCCCGGCGCGACCGGGGCCGCGTCGAAATTCGTCAAGGCCGCTACCTCGATACCGACCATTTTCGCCCTGGTGCGGGCCCGCGCATTTCTGGACAAGGCGAAGGCCGACGGCGTCTCCCTCGTCATTACCGGCGGGCTGCGGGTTTCGTCCGATTTCGCCAAGGCCCTGGCCCTCGGCGCCGACGCGGTGGCCATCGGGACGGGCGCCCTGATGGCCTGCGGATGCCAGCAATACCGGCAATGTCACACCGGCCGATGTCCGGTGGGCGTCGCCACCCAGGATTCCAACCTTCGCGGCCGGCTGGACAGCGACAACTCGGCCAAACGGCTGGCCAATTACCTGCGGGTCTGCACCGAGGAGCTGTGCGATTTCGCCCGCCTCACGGGCAATCGCGACGTACACGACCTGGCCGTCACCGATCTTTGTACGACGAATTCCGAAATTTCCGAATATACCGCGATCTCGCATGTGTAGGCCGGGCACGATTGGATGTGGGTGTTGGTGATTGGGTTCTTACCGCAAGGTTGAGCGGATAAGCATATAGACCTCCAGGCGGGTTATTCCCTGCCGATCAACAGGGCAAGGAGTTCACCGCGTGGGCAGCCGGATATGCCCCCTTACATCTATTATTGATTGAGATATCACTGTCCGCAGAGGGGGTTCACGGGAATGTTTGTCCCACTCAGGCACTGCCTGAAGAGGGTGAAATCGTTTTGATCGATAGTGTTATTGCCATCGAGATCGGCGTTTTCGCAGCCGGCGACCGGTGGCATGCCAGAGCCACTATAGCAAGCCTGCAAGTGTCCGAAATCGGCCATATCCACATCTCCGTCGCCGTCGAAGTCCGCCCGCATGGCCATTGTGGGCCGTACGTGCAACATGACGGGAATCGTTCGCGGCGAGTTGATGGCATTCGGATCGACTACCGTTATCGTGGCGTTATACTCGCCAAGGGCCATGCCGGCCGTACTGTAAGAGATGTTGAAAGTCTTGGCCTCCCCACTGCTGGTTCCCGTCGAAGGCGTCACATTCAGCCAGGGCGCGTCGTCCGCGATGCTGAAGTTGATCGTGCCGCTGCCGGCGTTGCGCACGGTGAAGGTTTCGTTGGACAACGTGGTACCATAATATACGGATCGCTCCAACTTCGTTACGCTGGTTTCGATCTCCGGTAAGCGCGTCGCGGATATGTACTGGATTTGGACAGACTCGCCGGACATCCCTCCATGGCCCGGATCGAACCGCAGTCGGCTAAGCAAACCCGTATAACTTGGCTCAGATTCCAGGGGGAGAACATAGGTATGGAATTCACCGTCCGGGATGGTGGTGAACGTCATCGATTGTTCGATGGGAAAGACTCCGCCGGTAATGCCCTCGTTATTCAATTCCCAGTACAGTCGCCCCGTGCGGGCGCTGGCGGTCTGATACGCGGCGCGGATATACATGGTAGGTACGTCCGCGGCATAGAAGGCGCAGGGTGGCCCGATCAGGATGGGCGGGGCACCGGCTAGCGGGAAGCGTAGACTACCGTCGATGGGGAAACCGGTGTCGAAAGCGCCCTGAGAGTGCCAGTGTTGGCGATTGTTAGCGAAGTGATAGGTTGGCCGCGTAGTCCGTGGTTGCTGATAGACCCAGGTGCGAATATCGCTCAACCATCCGAGTATGATTGCATACTCATACTCAAAAACGATGTTGGAGTCGAGATGTTCGCGGAACAAGCAGCTCATATGCCCGGTGTGCGAGGATGTCGGGCCGCCGGTATCGGGCGTGCCGGCGAAGCCGCCGATGAACAGAGTGCCATCCGCACGGTAGAGGCCGAGGCCCCAGCCAGAGTTGTTGACCAGTGCCGCCCAGCCTTCCGTTGCCCGCCAGTTTACCCAGGGGGGAGGAACATGGCCTATTTCGGATAGAGTTCCGTTCGTCCAGGGCTCCAAGCCCTGGTAGGTAAATAAGCGGTGCAGGAGCCCGATCGTATAAACCGCCGGCATTTCCTGATGTCTGGCGGAGAACAACTCCGCGGTATCGGTACGTGCGTTGGTCAACCTGGCTCGGACCCTTGCCGCCGTCCCTTCCAGCCGGATCCACGTCTCGAACGTGGCCTCCCCCGGAACGTTATTCAAGGCCCATTGCATGGGGCGGCTCTTGACATAGATTTCCGTTTGATTGTTGGAATGTTGCAGGACAGTTCCACGATGGCCGTATACGTCACCGCTCTGAATCGGATTCCACGACCAGGGGCTCCATGATGGATGCTGATTGTTGTAAGGATCGAAGTTGCTGGGCCCGGAATAATAGGATTGTTGGATCTGTCGCCCGAGGTCGTAGGAGTTGATCATGTTCTGGCCCGTGCCGGCGTCTGCCAGGTAAGTGATCGACCCCCCCTTGGAGAGATCGACGCCGATTCTGATCACCCCGTTATTTAGATAGCTCATCTGGCCCAAGGTCGGTGTAACCAGTATGCAGAAAATCCCCCATGACAGGATAACGAACGAAACATGGGGCCGTCGGCGAGCGTGCATGCTGGTTCCCCGCAAATCCGGCACTTCCCATGACGGTCCTCGCATCCAGTAAACGCGCATGTCCGCGCTGATAGGCCAATCTTGTGCGAGCATCCGTCTTGAGGAATCCGGCCTGGAACGATATCGTACAAGAAAAGAATTACGATATAAGTTTCTGATGAAGGGCCGAAACTGCATTTCTACTTGGTCGTTACTCTGATCCGCAACCAGACCACGGCTATATTATAGTATGCAGTGGTTAGCGGTGTCTATGCTTTTTTGCGGTATTTCGTGGCCCACTGGTGTCGGGTGCCGATGCCGGGCACCTTGGGAGAGGGAAGAACTGACTGGCGGTAAACCTTGTGTGTAATAATAAACCAACACGGCATGGGGACGGGTTGGCGGCAACCATTTGGACGACATGGACTGCGTGTCCATAGCCAGAATATGGACAAGGCAGCGCAGCCGTATTCGTGGGCATCGCTCTGATTGATTGCCCTCTTGAACGTGGCCCAGTTATACTGAATGATGCCATGAGGAAACATTGCACGGAAAGCGTCGTCTTCTATGGAGTTATAGGGCTTGCCCTGGCGCTTTACGAGCCCATCAACGAATGCATCGTTGTGGCCGCCTTGAATGATGTTGACCGGCCGCCGTGTTCGGCCTTGGCTGGCGATACACTGCCGGAAATAACCGGCCCTATCACCGCCTCGTTTCCCATGACCGCCGAACAAGCCGGGCAGGTTCAGGAGAACGCCGCACGGCAGCTTGGCCTGCCGAAAGAGATCCGTCTGGATTTCGGGGGCGGCGTGGAAATAGAATTGGTTTTGATCCCCGCGGGCGAATTTCTGATGGGCTCGCCGGATACCGAACCCCATCGCAATGCCGATGAAGGCCCGCAACATCGGGTTCGGATCCCCCAGCCTTTTTATATGGGTAAATATGAAGTAACTCAGGCGCAGTGGCAGGCGGTTATGAGGAAGAACCCGGCAACCTTCAAGGGTGATGACCGCCGGCCGGTGGAAAATGTCTCCTGGGACGACTGCCAAAAGTTTTGCCGATGGCTTTCCGCGAAGCTCGGGCAAACCATTCGGTTGCCCACCGAGGCGGAGTGGGAATACGCTTGCCGAGCCGGCAGCCCTGCGCCATACCATTACGGAGACAGTGTCTCGGATCTGGATGCCTATGCCTGGTATCGACAGAACAGCGAAGGCGCTACGCATCCGGTCGGCCGCAAAAAACCGAATGCCTTTGGGTTATATGACCTTCACGGGAACGTGTGGGAGTGGTGTGCGGATGTCTGGCATGATAATTACCAAGGCGCCCCGGCTGATGGGAGTGCCTGGATCAAAGGGGGAAATTCCGCAGGCCGCATCCTTCGCGGTGGTGCGTGGGATTACGGTCCGAGGGATTGTCGTGCGGCTTATCGGAATGGGAGCGCCGCCGGCTGCCGCAAGTGCGGCAGTGGTTTACGATTAGTGGCGGTGATCGACCCCGCGCCTGATCGTTAGCCCCTTGCGGAAGCCAAACGGGCAGACGGCCAACCAAGGATCTGCATCTCTGAGAGGTCGGCGACTTTACCAGCCGGAATCCATCGGTGTTACGTAAATTTCCACGCGGCGATTCCGGGCTTTACCCGCGGGCGTACGGTTGTCCGCGACCGGAGACGCATCACCCTTGCCCAAGGTGGTCATCCGTGATGCGTCGATGCCTCCGGCCAGGAGTATCGCAGCTACCGCCTCGGCTCGCGCTTCGCTAAGGCCCATGTTGTCGGCGCTCTTGCCAAGCTGCTTGAGGGTGTTGATCGTGGAAGACTTGACCACCCGATCACTGTCGGTATGACCGATGATGGTCAACTTGCGGTCCAGGGCTTCCTCCTCGCCAAGGATGACCGAAAGTCTACCGAGAGCGGCCTTGGCGTCCGGTTTCACGACGGCCGAGCCGGAATCGAACATGGCGTCCGTGTTGAAATACAGCAGGTTCTTGCTCTTATCAAACTTGAAAAGGTCAGGATACCTGTCGCTTAATTCTTGAATCGACTTGACGACGGCTGGCGGCAGCTCCGGCGGTGGTGCAGGTTCCACGGTTTCAATCACTACCGGAGGCGGCGGCGGGGGGGCCGGCTCAACATAATGGAAGCTCGGAGGTGCCTCGACCATCGGAGGGGCCGCTTCAACGGTGGGTTGCTTAAACATGTCGCACAAGCAACAACCCGATGCTGACATCAGAAGCATCCCGGACAACAACGCGAGCACTTCCTTGTCCCTGGACATAGCTATCTCCTTGCTTTAACTTGATGAGCACGCTACCAACGTGACGACAAAATTCTAATCCGCCCGACCTGCCGATGCAAGACCCACCCTCGGCCTGTCACGAATGTGTTCCGTCAAAGAATCGGCGGATTGAGCGAGACCGTCGCGGGCGAGTAACCCCCTTTAGGGGGTTTTCCCGCCATGGCGGATAGGCCGGTCGTTCATCGGCCGGTTGGGACTTCGCAGAGAAGCATTGCCCGCCGCGATGGCGAGTGTGTCCCCGTACCGCACGCGACGATTCTCATGCGGTCAGCGCTTCGACTTCGGCTGGAATTCTGCTGAGGATGACCTCCCGCAAGTCGATCTTCCGGCTCGCATTGTCAATGTCAATCCCCGTGATGTTCCCGTCGGCATCGTAGTCCAGAACGACTCCCTCCGAAACCTCCCTGCTTTCCGCGCTGGGGTGCGAGGACAGGTCGATGTACAGCGAATCGGTGTCTTTGTAGTAGTTCAGTTTCATCCCTTGAATCTCCTGTCCGGAAAGGCGTTGGGTATGGTCTTCCTGTCCTCCAGCGTGACCACCCGCAGGATTCGGCCGTCCAGTTCCGGGATTTCACCCCAGAAACGCACACGGTTGTGCTCCTGCTGTTCCACCTTGAGCGGGGCATCACAGACGCGGATACACCATTCCTTCTTCAGGTACGGCCGTTTCCGCAAGACCTCGTTTCCGAAGTAGTCCGTAAACGCATACTCGCTTATGCCCAGTACTATATCCTACTCCGCCGGCCAAGGGTATCCTTTCCTCTCCGATCGTCGAACGCTCAGGGTGTGGGTTTCGACGGCCGCGCAGCGGGCGGCGAATACCCACCACCCTGTTGTTCGCCGACCCAGCCTCTCTTCAGCATTGCGTACAGGGCATGGTCAACAAAATGATCGTACAACCATTCGGCATCTCGAATGGTTCCTTCTAACTTGAACCCAAGGCGTTCGGGGATGGCCCGGCTCCTGCCATTTCCAACGGCGGCAGGAATCTGGACTCTGTTGAGCCCATATCCGTCAAAGGCGTATGAGACCAGCAGGCGGCAGCATTGTGTCATGATTCCGCGCCCCACCGCGGCACGAGCCAACCAATATTCGATCTCGACCGACCGGTTGCTCCATCGAATGGGATGGTATCCCACGACCCCGATAATGTGCCCCTGTAGCAGAATGGCGCATGTGAACCCTTGGTTGGCGGCCTCCTGCCGCAGAGTTGCCTGGATAAACGCCACACTGTCATTCGGCGTCGTATTGGCGTCCAACCATGGCAGCCACTGGCGAAGATGAGCGCGGTTTGAGTCAACCACTTGGAACAGTTCCTCCGCATCTTCCTCGCGCAGCGTCCTCAGCCTCACGGCGTCGTCTATCCGTCTTTCAAACATCATCCTCTCCGGCGAACTTCTTATTCTGCGCCGATGACCCTTTGCCGGGCCTGTAAGCACCGGATGGTTGAATTTTAGTGCGGCAGAGGTCCGCGGCAAGCCGTTTCGTGGAGGGAAGTGACGGGGAGCGGATTGCCGACCACCATGACATCGAAAAGTCGGTGTTATGGAAATCGGGGTATAATCAGGGAGTTGAGTTATGACCTCCGGCGGAGATCGCTTGCGGGCAGTTCTGGGTGGATACGCTAAGTACTTGCTCGAATAGGATTTGGCGCCTCCGAAACACTAGGCCTGTTATCCGACCGTTTCTACTATTCTCCTGGTCTCCCTGCTTCCATGTTGTATGAGCTGGGCCGGCGCCGGATCGATACTGCGCTCACCATCCCGCTTCTGGGGGTATTGCGTTTCCGCCCATTTACCGACGGTCCCGTATTTCCTCGAGAGCTTCTCTAAAATCGGGTTACGGTAGGGATACCAGAGGCATGCCGGAATGTATTTCACTGTACCGTCCTCGGCGTCTTCGTACGCAAAGACCGCCTTGCACTTCTCCAACCGGGCGGCGTCAATCGAGTGTTCCTCCTCGAAGGGGAGGACGCCCACGCGCAGTATCCGCCGTGCTCGACGCCGAGGGGCCTTGTCCCTGGTTCTCCAGTGGCCCAGCCGATTCATGATCAGCCTGCCCAACGCCGCGATGGGGTTGCCGATCAGGCGGCCGAACCTGAGTCGCGTCAATATCCACGGGAGCAAGGCCCTAAGGATCACGGCTTGCCCGCGGAGCCGCGGCCAGAAACGTTGCGCGTCAAGGCCGTCTAGCCGGGGTTCAAGATTGCGCAAAATAGTCGCGAGTTCCACAACCGCCTGATGGAGGGGCTTTCGCAGGTAATGGTTGATGCCTCGATAGACTTTGCCGTCCGAAATCAGCAAGGTCATCGATTCGCAGTTGGGATGCACCCCAGCCAGTAGCAGGATCTCCGATCGCGGGTTCTTCCGGAAAAACGAGCGGGTTTTTTTCAAGGCATAAGAGAGCCCGGAGGGGATGAACTCGACCCGCCCGCCAGGGACGCTCTGTTCGACGATCTTCTCCACATCCTCCATCGTCGTGGGCATGCCGGCCTCGAACGTGCCCGGCCGCCAGTTCTCCGTCAGAGGAATGAGGCCGATGTCCGAGATAAGATCCCGGTTCTCGTGGCAGAACTGCAACAAGTCTCCAATGTGTTGATCGTTGAACCCTCGCCCCACGGTGGCCATGATCGTGTGCTTCCGCCGGCTGTACTTACGCAGGTTCTCCAGTGCCTTCATCTTTTTCCCATAGGCCGAACGATTGCGGCGAAGCCGCTCATAAATCTCCGCATTACGCCCATCAAAGGCGAAACGAAAGGGTACCTGGGCCGCGCACAGCTTTTTGCAATAATTCTCGTCAGCCAACCGGAGGCCGTTGGTGACCACATGCGGCCGAAGACCGTGCTTCTTGGCGATAGTGATGATCTCCAAGAGATCCTCTCGGACCGTAGGCTCCCCGCCGAATAACGAAACGACGGGCTTGGGTTCCAGGCGACCGATCTCGGCGAACAACTTCTCGAAATACGCCAGCGGTGGATTGAAATCGAAACCCATTCCCCGAATGGTGGCGATACATATCGGACAATTCATGTTGCAGCGATTGGTCACGTCCACGAAAACGATATTAGGCTGGTGGTCGATCGCGCAACGGTCGCAGTTCATGCCACAAGCCTCGCGTTCCAGGGACACATACGGCCACAGTGCCCGTTTGTTCCGCCAGACCTGGGCGTCGGAACTAACCATCGAATCGGTTACACCACAAGTCGGGCACTCTTTCCGAATCCACAATTGCCCATCCTTGGTAATAAATTCAGAAGGCACGCGTGCCCGGCATGTATTGCAGAGGCCAAGATTGACGTTTCCCATGCTGACCGGTTCTCCGTTAATGTAACTCAGACCTTTCCCTTCGGTAATGGAGCAATACGTTATTCATGTCATCTTAAACGGATTGACCCATAGGTCTCATCCTTGCCGTAGCCCGACGAAGATCAATATGCGTACCAGAACCGAACTAGTATGGCAGTGTCCCACCGGGACGGGCCGAACGCAAGTGGTCCAAAGGCGGGAATACCGCTGCCCGCTCGAGCGCAAGGCTTTGATTCACTTATCGTTGTGAGCTGTTATGGCTTTGTTGGCATAGCCTTTCGAGGCGTCCCGAACATTGCGTTACAGGGCGAAAATCCCCGAACTGGCCTTGTAATTATCCAAGGAAGCCTGTGAGGTCTTGACATGGTCTAACAATTAACGGTATAAATACCGACCGATCGGTATTTTAAGGAAGAAGGATATGGAAACCCAAATCAAAGCTGCCACTCGAGCCCGGGGCCAGGCAACCCGGCACGATCTAATGAACATTGCTCGGAGATTGTTCAGCGAGCACGGGTTTTCGGGCACGGCCTTGGCCGACATTCAGCAGGCCTCGGGATTGACCAAAGGGGCCTTCTATCATCACTTCCGGAGTAAAGAGGATATGGCCTTGGCCCTTCTGGAATCTGCCCGAGCTGAATATGAACGGCGACTGATCGCCCCGGCGATGGCCGCCGGAACCCCCGGAAAGCGGTTGGTCGCTCTGTTGGACGGCGTCCTGGCCTTGAATCGGCAACCGGAATGGTGCAACTGCCAGATGATGCTTACTCTATGCGGCGAGTTAAATGCCGGCCGGCAGCGGTTGCGGGACGCGGTACTGACCATGCAAAACGATTTCGTGGATATGTGGCGAGAGCTGATTATCCAAGCCCAGGAAACCGGGGAAGTGGCTCCCGGGGTCGAGCCGGCCGTCTGGGCACAGTGGATCATGAACACCTTTCACGGCCTATTTTTGGCGAAGAAGCTTGGTTGCCTGAATATAGCCCCGGAAAAAATCATCGGCCTGATCAAGGGGCATTTGCTGGTCGGTGGGGCGGCTCCCCGATGCACTGGCAGAAGCGAATAGTGATCCGGTTATCGGCAAAATATGATAACTGGAATTGCAACGGTTGTAGGGAAATGAATCGATTCTCTGGCTGTTGCCGTTCGGCTTCAGTCGGCTTTGCGACGGAAGATGATCGCGAACACGATGACCGCGATAACCACCAATCCACCGGCCGTATATAAGGTGGTGACATAAAAAATGCGGCGGGATGGCGGCTGGGCGACTATTGGATCGACCGGCGTATTGACCGATCGGGTAGTGGTGGTGTCGGTCTTGGGTCGTAAGGCGGTGGCGGCCGTGTCCATGCTCGATTCCCACTTAAGCGGCACATCGATACCCAGACTAAGAGGCGAACGTAAACAGGCACAATCGCCGATCAGAATTTCCATCTGCTGATTGAGAACGGTTTCGGTAATGTCCTCCCCTGCCAGCGGGGGCATGAACTTGCCGCGCCCGAACACCACCGCGACCCATTCGGGTCCGCTCGGCCCTTGATCGCTGAATGCCAGCAGCAGACTTTCTTTCTCATCCATCCGAGCCAATTCGACGACCTCGACGGCCAATGGCTGTTTTTCCGACCATTCGCGGGCGACCTTGTGCAAAGTGGCTTCGGTCGTCCCGGCCTGCTCGTCCGTCCCCTTGACGTAAAGCAGCAGGGCCATCTTCGAGCCGATTTCCCGCCGGATACGCTCGCGCAACGGCGAATCCGCCAGGGCCGCCAGGTCTTCCTTCGCCGGTTCCGGTTGCCAATACTGAATATAAAACGCCCGACGTTCCATGGTGCGATAACCGCATAATACCGTGACCGGCGATTCCGGCGGGGCTCCGGGCAGGCCATACTCCTTGAGCCAGTCCAACTCCGTATCGTTTACGTCGGCTCGATGCAATTCGATATTCAGCTTCCGGCCGTCAGTTCGGAGCCATGCCTCCAGATGCTGGTAGATACGATCGGCCTCGATATCATCACGGGCGGCCATCACGCACAGACGGTGAATGTCGCGTGGACCGGTAAAAGCTGCGTCCCGTACCGCCGCTCCTTCACAGGCCTCGACCTGGCCGTACGTTCCGCCCATAACGGGCGACAGTATTATAGTCAGCGTAAAAAGCAGGTGCCGTATAAGTATCATGTTTCCAGATGCGCTCCCATATTCGTCAAAGGCGCTCGTGTTATCTCGCGGATGCGCTACCGTTCCAGTAGTCCATCGCGTAGATGGATTACCCGATCGGCATAGGGTTCCGCCGTGCCGCCGTGGGTTACTACGATAACGGTGGCACCCTGTTTATTGTATGTGGCCAGATGCTCGAAAACCTCCGTTGCGTTTTCGGGATCGAGATTTCCGGTGGGTTCGTCGGCCAGGATCAGGGGCGGGCGATTGAACATCGCACGGGCCACCGCCGTCCGCTGGCGTTCGCCGGCGCTCAGCTCGGCCGGTCGATGATAGGTCCGCCCGCTTAAACCCAATCGATCGAGAAGCTCGCCGGCTTTTCGTGCCTGACGGCCCCGGTCGCCGCCCGTACGAGCCATCAAAACGTTTTCCAGTGTGTTCAGATAAGGAACCAGGTGGAACATCTGGAAGACGAAACCGATTTTTTCCGCACGGAATCGAGATCGTTCTTTTTCGCCGAGGGCGTAGATATCCGTTTCCTCGACCATGATGCGCCCCGCGCTTGGCCGCTGCATGCCCCCGATCGCCAGTAACAGCGTTGTTTTACCGCTGCCGCTCGGGCCGCGGATCACCACGAACTCGCCGCGCTCCACGCGTAAATTAGCCGTGGACAGTGCCGCCACTTCACCGTGCGGCCCGCGAAACGCCTTACGAACATTTTCGACCGCGACCATCCTAAGTCTCCCGTAACGTCACCGCCGGATCCTGGGCGACCGCCACCATGGCCGGGATCAACGAACACAGCACCGTAAAGACCACGGCGGATACCACGGACCAGCCAAGCAGCGAATAATCGGGTTGGATTCGGTGGGCCGTCATCCGAAATATTTGCGGACCGACCCGCAAGGCCAGGGCGGTCCCCGTCGCAAAGCCGGCCAGGGCCCCGGCCAGCCCGATCATTATTGCCTTGCCCAGAAACAGACCGGCGATGTCGCCGGACCCGTAGCCCAAGGCCCGGAATATGCCGATCTCCTGGCGCCGCTCGCGCACGTTCAGCAACGACAATAGGCCGATCCACCCCGAACACACCACTAGCAGGAAGGGCCAAAGAAAAGCGAGATACTTCTCGATCATCAACCGGGTGTCGAAGCGGGCCCGAGCAATTGCCTTTTCCTGGAGAACTTTGGCGTCCGGCAATACCGGCTCGAGTTGTCTTCGGAGGGTGGCCAGGGCGTCATCCTCCGAGAAGCATACGCAATCCAGGGCCTTGATTTCATTGATCCGCCCCTCCAGACCGAGAATCTCCTGGGCATCGTATAGATGTACCTGAATTTGAATGTCGTCGGATGTTCCGCTTTCGGCCAGCACGGCGGTGATCCGAGCCGCCTTGCCCAATAGATCGACTTCGTCACCTTGCTTGAGATTCAATGTGCGGGCTACCTCGAAACCGATCCGAGCCGTGCTTCGCTCGAGGGTTGGGGACATGGGCATTTTTTTATGAGGACAGATTTCCGGCAACAGGCCGGTGATGATGATTTCCATATCACGCCAGGTGGTTTTCCGCCGCAAGGTGGCTACCAAGTGCGAATAGCTCAGACCGGTATGGGCGGCCAGGGTATGCACATAAGCTTCCGGCATGGTCAGGTCTGGAATATCCGTCGACCAGAACCGGTCCATGTTGGTATCCTTGGGAATGATGCGCAAGTTCAACCCGATGTCGCGCATGAGCCGGGTGGTTTCGGCCCGCGAGGCCTCGCCGGCCGTGAAGAAAAACACGAAGAGGGTCACCGCCGCCGCCACCCCAAGAAGACTAAGCAGGAAGTTGAGTTTCCGGTAGGCCGCTTCTTTGAAAATTGCCCGCCACATGACCGTTGTCACCTCAAGCTGGGAATGCCGGGTAGGTATATCAAAGGGGTTCTTACCATAGCCGCCTATTTTACCAGAAAACGTAGGTGATTACAGTCCGCGGCCGCGGCCATGGGAAATCATGGACAATGTTGCTCAAGGGGTCGGCTGGGGTGCCGGAGGATTCAACTGGGCCAGTATGCGTACGAACCGGCGAATTTCGTGCATCTGCTCGGGAGCGGCCTGCGCGGCCTTGCTCATGTTCGTCAATCCAAGCTCCTCGAATCCGCTGCAATACTCCGCGTAACCCAGCAGAAACCGAAGGCGATACTCGTCACCCTGCGCGAGCCGCTGTTCAATTTCCGCGCGCCGCCGGTCCAGGATGTGCAGGTCGGGTACGAAGGCCCGCAAATCAACACGATAGTAGGCGAGCAGTTCGTAATGGCTTATGGCGAGGAACAAATTGGTGGCGCTGGTCATGTATTCGCCCGCCGCCAGAAGGGCCATGGCCCGTCCGAGCAGCGGTAGCGGATTACCTGGATCCGCGGCCCGAGCCAGATCGTACGTGCCGGCCGCCCGGTAGTAATGGCCGCCTTGTAGCGCTTGCTCGGCCTGTGCCAGGAAAGTATTGACCGGGGCCGGGCCGTCACCGACAAAGGTCTTTAACGTTGCAACCGCCTGGCCCGGCTGAGTCGCGGACGGGGGCCTGTAATATAAGCGTTCCTGCCCCGGTTCAGAACCGGTGTCTGCACCGGCCAATTGTTGCTCGATCTGCATTTGCATACTGCTGAACAGATCTCCACTTGAGTCATCGAGAAGCCCGGGTGGGATCGTCGGGCTGGCCCAGGATGGTGCCTCCGGAGCTTGTTGCGCGGGTGAACCTTGATAACGCAGTAGTTGCCGATCATCGAGCTCCGCGCGGTCGCGCGAGCGCAACAGCGATTGGCCTCCAGTACTCCGTGTGCCGGCCGGTTCCGGCCGCGGGGCCAGGCTGGCCATACCGAATAGCGAGCTTTGCATAAGACGCCCGTCCACGGGCCCGCTCACCGCAGCGCCAGTATCGGGGCGGACCCATTGCATGCCCGGTGGCGGCGTTACGGGGCGTTCCGCAATCCGCTGAACGAAGAAGGAACGCAGTTGCTCGGGATTGGACCAGCTCTTCGGTGCGTAGCCGCGGTTGAGGAAAGGATTGTCCAGATTGTTGGATGCCGATCGGGCCAGATCGGAACCATAGTGCGTTTCCAACTGGCGTCGCAATGCCGTCGGCGAGGTTTCACGGACCAGGTTCTGAAACTGGTAGTAGTCGCTTAGCCCATAGGGTAAAGCGGAAAACCTTGAACGCGTAGGCATGTACACGTCTTCCGGCTCATCACCAAAACGTCGCGTCGTATCCACGATTCGGTCTCGCGCTGGGGCGTTATAGGATTCGATGCTGGAAAAACCACGCGGTTGCGCGCCGTACCCATACGTTGGCTGATAGGCGCCCAACGGGCTGAGCAGCGATGTCCCGCTGCCTAAATGTTCGTGTCCGCTGCCATATGCCGGCCGTGGCGCATAGTATGTACCAGGTCCTGGGTGGACGGGCGTTACACTCATGGGCCGCGCCTGATAGGGTTGGTTCTGGATGGGTTGCTGGGTCTGGGCTCGTCCCGTTTCGGTCGATACCAGGATGAGCAAACCGGCCGCGACCAAGCCATATCCGCCGTATACGGCCTTGCCCGTTTGCCTACATGGTCCTGAATTTAAATGACACCATCGCATTGCCATACTCATATTATAGCATATCGCCAGATGGGGCGGAGCAGGATGAGCTGAAAACTCCTAAACGGGGCGCCACCTTTGGTTATAAGCGGATACCGTCGTATGCGGGGCGATCGTCAAGCCAGTTTACCACGATGCTATTCTTCAGATTTTCTATCCGTCGGCCAGGACAGGCCGTAAAGCGTTCGCACGGCCTCGGCTATCCGGTCAGAATCGGATACCGCTGATTCCGACTCAGGGGCCGACAATGCGCGGGCCCGGTTTTTTTCTCGCCGCGGCTTGCGGGCATGGTCTGTTATACATGTCTGCCCTAGCGCTTTCAGCAGGCCGGCCAGCTTGGCGAGGTCGGCCACCGTCAAGGATGAGGGGTTGTCGTTGCTCAACGTCTGCGCAAGACGGCTGAGTAACATAACTTCGCTGCCGGCCGCCAGCTTGCGACGGTAACTTACCGGCAGGCAGCCCAATACGCCGGCCAGCACTTGCGAGGCTACTCTGGGGCGAACCAGTTGCTCCAGCTTGCCCGCGTAGACACGCAACGCCGCACGTGAGATCCCATAGCGTTCCGCGAGTTGATATTTAACCGCTATCGCTTCCAGCGTGGGACAATCCTGCGGCCGAAGCAGGATGGCCGCATCCAGACGGCTGCGTACGGCCACGGGCACACGGCGATATACACTCGAGCGAGCCAGCCAGACAGGAAGTCCGCCCATGGGTTCATGCGGCCTGGTCGTCTCGTCTACTCCTGCCTCCGGCGTGGCTGTCGATATCTTATTATGACCCATATTGTGCCCTTCACTACTGGCCTTGGACTCTTCCCTTATAACACCGCCGATGTTCCGCTGGAGGTCGGTTATATCGATCACCCTATCGGACCTTCCCTTAAGTGTGTCATCCATTCCGATAGACAATTCCAGTGGATGTAATACACCTGAATTGCAATTGGCTCGTCCAAAACTTGGTCAAGTCGGTTTCCGTTTAAGTCGAAGGAAATGGATGGGCGTGGCTTATTTGTTTATACGGCCTGCGCCAATTATTGAGGGGATTTATCGGATGTCCGCTGTTGTGAGCCTATCACCAGACATTGCCGGTCGGATGCTGGCCGAATTATGTGCCCGTAATCAAACGGCGGAGTTGGTTTTCAAGGTCGCTGAGAAGCCGGAGATCCGGGCGAAAGTCCGTTTCCTCGACTTGACCGAATCGGAGATATGGGTGGATTATCCTACGGTCAACGGACGGAGAATAGCCATCCACAACGAGGTTGCGATTCGGCTGTTCTTCTGTTTGGAGGATGATTTTTATTCGTTTGTCGCGCGGCCCCTAGGGCCGACTAGTTGGAGTTCGCGCGGTGCGGTTGAGGTCGCGGCCTTGCGCCTCGAAATACCCGAGGACATCGAGCGTAATCAGCGGCGCAGTTGTTATCGCTTGTCGATGCTGCAACACCCGTCGGCCCTGGTGCGTTTTATGGTACTGCCTTACGAATGCCCTGCCGAACCGGAATCGATTACGGCGACCCTGCGTAATATCTCGGAAACCGGAGTTGGCATCGCAACCCCTCCGGAGGTGGCGGCCGATTTACGGATCGGTCAACTCTGTCGGGCCGTTATCCAATTACCCGGGCAGGACGACATCATTGAGATCCCCGGCAAAATCGGCTGGATCCAAAAACACCAGAACGGGCAACAGTCGTTACTCGGTTTGGCTTGGCAATGGGACGCATCCGGCTTGGAGGCCCACGTTCTTCAATGCCGGTTGGCACGTTTCATCATGAGCGCACAACTTGATGTTTTACGCCGTCGTCGCATGAACAGGGAGTATGGAAACCGGTCGAGATCGCCCGGCGGCGCTGCGGAAATGCGAGGAACCAATGTCGTATGCGATTGATTTAAGTGAACGGCAATCCGTTCGAACCCTGGAGCAGGCTGCCCGGCACGGAGTCGAGGTACGGCTACATCCGCGTTCTCAACAGGGCTATCCACCTATCCTGTGTCATCTGATAACCGACGACCAGTCAAAGACGTTCGGGTTGCCCCGGAGTTTTCTGGTTGTGGTTGTGACTCAGGCTTCCGATCAGACGGAGATGCCGGAAGCGCCGGAGCCGCTCTGGGATCGAGAGGATTATCTCTCGTTGGCCGGAACCTATTGCGATGCCGAGTTCCAGCTCTCGGGCCATCACTATTTGTTCAGTACGGACGTGGCTAATGTGGAAATCGACGCAGAACAAGAACGGGTTGTGTTCTGGCTGACCCGACCGGCGATCATCCAGGTGGCCCAGCGTCGGGCGTATCGGCGTATTCGCCTGGCCCAATCGTCGCAGGTGAATCTTAAGTGGGCCGAGGACGATCACGGCATGAGTTCGGGCATCGGCTGGTTGTGCAATATCAGCAAAGCCGGGCTGGCCTGTCGGACCGAACCGCCTATCGCCGACCGCCTCTGTATCGGAGAGCCGTTGCAGGTGGAATTCGCCTTTTCGCCGGAAACCCCCGAGCGATTCCAGTTCGATGCCGTACTCTGTAGCAAAACCCCGGCCGGTACTCAGGGGAAGATCATTCTTGGTATTCAATTTCTATTCGGACCCGGACACGAATCCTCCGCTCGCTCCGCCGAGGCGTTAAAGCGGCATTTGGCCGACTGGTACGCGAGGATTCCCAGCTATCGCGAAGGATCAGAAACATGAAAACCGCTCTGCCTCTCAATGTGGCTAAAGCTGATGCACTTCTACGCGAGGCGGCCGCATGTTGCCTGCCGGTATGTATCACCTGGCAGCGGCGGGGGGGAGGGGTTGATACCGGACGAGCGCGTTTGCTCGATATTGATGAGGACGACGGTGGGTTGTGGATCACCCGCCCGGCCGAATGGCGAGCATCCGAAGTCCGTATCCCCGCGGACGGTCGGATCAGCGTGTCTTTCGAGTATGGCATGAAGACCTGCCAATTCGAAAGCCGTGTTGTCAAGGCCCCGATACAGGACGATGCCGCCAGGAAACATGGTCCACCCGTCAAGCTGGAATGGCCAACCGAAGTTATCGAGCAGCAGCGTCGCCGGTTCGATCGAGTTGGTGTACCCGCCGGGTGCTCCGTTCCGGTTACCGTTTATCGCCTCAGTGACGGTGGCGACACGGCGCAGTCCGAACCCCTGTTGAGTGGCCGTATGCTCGATTTGTCTCCCGGTGGGCTGAGTATGGAATTGTCCGCAGATCAGGATCTTATGGCCCAGGATGATGACCGGGTGATTTGTGCTTTTGC
The DNA here is from genome assembly GCA_012729595.1 of Phycisphaerales bacterium. GTDB lineage: Bacteria > Planctomycetota > Phycisphaerae > UBA1845 > PWPN01 > JAAYCU01. The sequence continues at coordinate 8,193 of JAAYCU010000297.1, read as the reverse complement.
CACCGACACGGGTGGACCGCGACTCAAGGTGTGGGGCCGCGTGCGTCATGGCAAGCGCACTGGCCGAGGGAACCTTCGTCTTGGGATGCAATTTCTCGATCTGGACGTAGGCTTGCAAGGCCAGTCGAACAGGAAAAATATCATCAGCTTGGCCAGTAAATTCAGCCTCATGTGATCGTCATGGCGACCATGCGGCACGATGGAAAGAGCCGTTTCTTCGATCATGCTAAGATTGGCCAAGCGCTTGGCCGCGGCCATTCGTGTGTGGACCAGCCTTTTTGTGAATGAACGCCGGGGTTTCGTACCCGGCAAGCAAGACCGCGCTTACGATAACTCCCGCACGGACACGTAAGCCATTATTCCTCATGGTTCGTTTCCGGATTGTGATACACGGTACTGGCGGCCGGCTGGAACCTCGCCCAAAGAGTCGGCCTCAATTCTTCCTCGATAATTTCCGCGTCACGGAAATGCTGCCGCGTTTTCCTTGCATCCAACGTGGCGAGAAATTAAAAAGTGTCGATTATCGGGTCCGTGCGTGCCCTTGAGGTCAGGGGGCATATCGGTTCACGGGTAAATCGAAGCGGTTTTTGCCGAATTCGGCGGCCGTCATAGACGATGCGAGGACGGGGGATATCGTCCGCGCATGCGTCCGGAGGGATTACGGTTTTATCGGTCTTTGTGGAGCATCATGTGAGAGTTGGTGAGTTGCGGTCAAAGGAGATCACGATGCGAACTATATATAAGTGGTGTATGGGCGTCCTGCTGGGGGGGTTACTCCTGAGCGGCGGCTGCGGCAATCCATGGCCCGGGGATGCGGGAGGGGAGGCCAATGAATATCTGGCCATCAATGTCGCGAAGTTCGGGGGCGACGCGCCCATTCCGGCGCAGATCAATACCATGACCTCGGAAAGCAAGGCGGCCAATCTGCCGGAAGACTTGCTGGAGATCGCCCCGGACGACGAAATGGTCATATTTCTGGGCGAGACGAATATCGACGTACGCATCGACGAACAGGACAGCGGTTCTGAGGCCGAACGTCATGCCATCCTGCTGTTCCGTCTGGCGGGGCCGGGCCAGGACCCCTGTACCTCCAACAACTGGATCGGCCCGTTCACCCTGACCGTACGCGGCGGGCAGGTCAGCGTGGACATGCCCACGCTTCCGTTGACCCAGGCGGCCCGGGAGCTGGTGCGCAGCGGAGTATTTGAAATATGCGCCCAGACCTCGGCCGACTTCGACGGCGTAATCGCGATTCACAAGCTCTTCGTGGAATTCGGCCGCCTGCGCTCGAACCAGAACAAGGTGGAGCTCTGCCATGTGCCGCCCGGCAATCCGCAAAACGCACACACCATCATGGTGGCGGAGGCGGCGGTGCCGGCCCACCTGGCCAACGGCAGTTATCTTGGACCTTGCGTGCAGGATGAACCGGACAGTGACGGCGACGGCGTGCCGGATGCTCTGGATCTGTGTCCGGATACCGCGCCCGGTGCGGAAGTCGATGCCGACGGCTGCTCTTGCGAGCAATTAGACAACTGCCCGCCGGACGAGGATGACCAGGGAGATGTCGACGACGAGGAACCGCCCCCGGATCCTCCGGTGGACGATGATGATTACTCCTGCGAGGAAATGGACAGCGACGGCGACGGCGTATCGGACTGCGACGATCTCTGCCCGGATACGCCTCCCGGTGTCCCGGTAGACGGCTTCGGATGTCCGCTGGTCGTGGCCGACGCGGGCGAGGACATCGTCTTGGACGAAGTGCAACCGGTGACCTTGCAGGGCTCGGCCAGCGGCGGGGAACCGCCATACACATTTTCATGGTCCGCTCCGGGTTGGGAAGGATCGTTCGAGCAAAACCCCACGGTCATGCCCGCCCAGACCACCACGTACACCTTGACCGTGACCGACTGGTCGATCCCGCCGAAATCCGCGACGGATACCGTGACCGTCCGCATCCAGACCGACAACCGGCGGCGTTATTCCATCGTCAATCTCGGTTCGCCGAGCAGCCAGAGCAGCTATCCCTCGGGCTTGAACGAGGCGGGGCAGGTGGTGGGTTACTATTACACGGACGCGATGGTCCGGCGCGCCTTTCTCTACAGCGGTGGCTATATGACCGATCTGGGCACGCTCGGCGGGACCGAGGCTTACGCCCGGGCGATCAACGACAGCGGGCAGGTGGTCGGCCAGGCAAAAAATGCGCAGGGTGATTGGCGGGCGTTTTCATGGGTTGCCGGCGGCGTCATGCGGGATCTGGGCACCCTCGGAGGTCCGAGCAGTGTCGCGTATGGAATCAACACGGCCGGCCAGGTGGTCGGCTATGCCGGCACCGGATCGGCCAGCCACGCCTTTCTTTACAGTAACGGTGTGATGCGCGATCTGGGGACGCTCGGCTATCCCTACAGCGCGGCTTTCGGCATCAACGATTACGGCCAGGTCGTCGGCGCCTATCTGCCGGCCGGCGGTGAACAGCAGGCCTTCCTGTGGGAGCAGGGAACCCTTGTCGATCTCGGTTCGCCCCTGCTGAGCGGCAGTCAGGCCTGGGCGGTGAACAACCTGGGCATGATCACCGGGTACTCCTGGGGCGGAAGCGATTACCGGTCCTTTCTTTACGCCGACGGACTGGTGGTGGACCTGGGCACGGTCGATGAATTTACCCAGATCTATGCGTGGAGTATCAATAACTCCGGCCAGGTGGTTGGTTACATGAGTAACCCTGCGGGTACGCTGTCGCACGCCTTCGTTTTTGCCGGCGGAACGCTGTACGACCTCAACGATCTGCTGGTGGACGGCCACGGCTGGGAGTATCTGACCGCGGCCTTCGCGATCAACGACCGCGGGCAGATCACCGGTTACGGCCGCATCAACGGGCGATTCCGCGGCTTCCTGTTGACCCCGACGCCCTGACCCCAGGCGGCTCAGTGCGTATGGAAGCGGACGGTGTAATCACGGGCGCCGTTCGGGTTGTTGCCGAAGGTGATGCCCTGGCGTCCGGCGGTCAGGTCGAGCGTGTAGGTCGTGGAGACCGTCGCGTTTTCCAGCACGACCCGCACATCCGAGGGCGTATGCAGCAGGCCGCTGAGGCCGAACTTGTTGCCGACCCCGATATCGATCCGGTCTCCGCCGTCGGCGAAATCGAAATCGTACAAATCGATGCGGGTGATGCCGATAAACGGCACGGTCCCGACGTTCGTACTGCCCCCGCCGGACGAGGGAGCCACAGTGATAATCTCGGATTGATCGTACCATCGCGCGTTGTAGCCGGTGATCCGGATTTTTCCGGTTTGGATGGTGTTGTTGCCGTCGGTGACGGTAATGAGGAGGTTGCGCGGATGGACGGGGTCGGTCCAGCCGCTGGTCAACTGCAGGCCCGGATCGGGTCCGTTGACCTGCCCGGGGGTGAGCACACGATTGTTTATGACGCTGTTGGTGGTGGCCGCCACCGGCGCGAGAAACACGTTTTCAAGCAACAGGGTGCGAATGGTCACCACGATGGTGGCGGCACTGGTGCGTCCCAGGGCGTCGGTGACCAGACAGGTGATGCGATAGCCGCCGTCCATCTCGCCGTTCGAGGGGGCTGTCCAGGTGTTGGTCGTATTGTTGGGCATATTGGGCTGGCTGGTCGCCGCGAACGTGCCGGCCGCCAGTCCGTTTTCATCATACGCCCACCAGCTATAGGTGAAATTCGCCGTCCCCCCGGTCCGGTTCGCGTACAGGGTGATCGTTTCGCCCGGAGCTATCGAGAGTCTGCCGGCGGCCAGATCAAGCGAAAGATAATCGTCGGCGGCGATGGTGATGGCCGCCGAATGGGTAAAAGTCTGGCCGACATGGTCGGTCACGGTGCAGGTGATGGTATAGCTCCCCTCGCCGGCGATCGACCAGCCGTTGACGGCGTTGCCGGCCTGATCGTCCTGGTAGGCCAGGCCCGTTCCGGCTGCTCCGGCCGTGAATGCCCCCGCCAGGTTTCCACTCGCGTTGGTTGCCCGCCAGTCGTAGGCGTAAGGGGCCTCGCCGCCGGTGGGGGCGGCGGTCAGCGAGATGGCGGTGCCCGGCGGAACGACCGCCCGGTTCGTCGAAAGATTGAGCGACAATGGCGAAAGGACCACGGCCTGGAGGTAGTTGATCGTGGTCGCGCCGTTGGCGTCGGTGGCGGTGACGCGGAAACGATAGGTTCCCAGGGTGCCGGGCGCGGCGGCTGGCGCGGTCCAGACATTGGTGGTGTCATCCGCGACCGATTGGGTAGCCCGCCCTGGCCCGGTTGCCCCGTCGCTAAAAGTGCCGGCCGGCGTGTCCGCCTCGTTCAGACACAGCCACTCCAGAGCGAAGGGCGGCCTGCCGCCGACACGATCGGCGAGTAATCGGATTTCTCCACCCGGCCTGACGTGAACAGGCGCGGCGCTCAGCAACAGGGTGAACGTGTGGGTGGCCGTGATGATGACGCTGTCGGTAAAGCTTCGGCCGCGCGCATCGGTGGCGGTCACCGCGATGCGGTAGGAGCCGGTGGCGGCGCCGCCGGGCGCGGTCCAGGTATTAGTAGCAGCGCCCGCGGCGGTTTGGACGGCGGTACCGGGGCCGGTCGAGCCGGTGGCGAAGGTGCCGGCCGCCGCGCCGGTCTGGTCCAGGCAGCGCCATGTATAAGTGAACGGGGTACTGCCGCCGATGCGCTCCACGTCGAGCGTGACCGTTTCGCCCGGCGAAATGTACACATGGTCCGCGGTCAGGTCGATCTGGAAGAAATCGGCGACGGTCAGTTGCACGCTGTCGGTGAACTGGTTGTTCAGCGAATCGGTGACCGTGCAGCGGATGCGATAGGTGCCCTGAGTGGTGGTGCTGGTAAAGGTGACGGCCGGGTCCGAGGTCGAATCGAGGCGGTCGTTGTCGGTCGCTCCGGACGGATGCGTAACGGACCAGGTATAGGTCAGCGGAGCGACGCCGCCGATGACGAAAGCCTCGAGATTTGCCGTATATCCGCCGGGACGGATCATCTGCCGGTCGATCGAGACATCCAGCGAAAGGCTTTCCCCGCCGGCTCCGCCGCCGGTACTGCTGACCACGATGGCTACCGAATCGACGAAGACAAAGCCCAGACTGTCCGTTGTTTTCAGGCTTACGCGGAAGGTCCCCGCCAGCAGCGTACTGGTGAACACGGGGTTGGCGATGCGGTCATCGCTGAGGTAGCTCGGAGCGGCGTTGCCGTTCGGGTCAATGACTGTCCATTCATAGGTATAGGGGGCGATCCCGCCGTGAACGGTACTGAACAGTTGGGCTTGTCCGCTGACCCCTCCACCGCCGACCAGGGCCTGTTTGTCCACGGTCACGTCCACGTTGAGCGGCTGACCGACGCTGATGGTCAGGGCGTCGACGGTGGTGAAGCCGGCCGAGTCGGTGACGGTGCAGAAGACCTGATGAGCGCCGACCGCGTCGCCGCTACGGAATGTCGGCTGGGCGATGAACGGGTTCTGGATACGTTCGGGAGCCGGGTTTCCCTGGGGATCCTGTACCACCCAACGATAGGAATAGGGTGGTTGACCGCCGTACGCCTGGGCCCGCAGAAGGGCGACGCCACCGGGCGCGGTTCCTCCGGCGGCGAGGGAAGCTTTTTCGGCGGAGACGGCCAGCCCCAATGCTCCCCCCACGGTAAGCACCAGCGAGTCGATGGCGGTGACTCCCTCACGGTCCCGTACCGAACAGCGGATGACAAATGGGCCGCTCTGGTTGGGAGCCCGAAAGAAGGCCTGATAGGTATTCCTGATCGTCAATCGGTTGGTACGGTTGGAACCGTCCGGTCCGATGACTTCCCATTCGACGTCGATGGGTTCGGCTCCGCCGCGGATGTCGGCGGTGAGGAGGGCCCGCGTACCGGGCCCCGGCCCGGCCGGCAGGTTCAGGCGGTCGGCGGTCAGGTTCACGTTGATTTGCGTGCCCACCACGATCGTGGTCGAGCCGATCAACACGGTTCCGTCGGCGTCGGTGACTGCGCAGCGGGCCAGAAAGGTGCCGGTCGTATCGTCGCTTTCGAACTGAGGATTACGGATACGGGTATCCCAAAGAAGATCGTTACGCCACGTGTTGCCCGGTCCGACGATTTCCCAGTCGTAAACAAAGGGGGGTTTGCCGCCGATGGGAGTCACCAGCAGCCCGGCCATACCGTCGGGCCCGCCTCCGGGCAGAACCGCGGCGCGGTCGGCGACCACGTCGAGGCCGAGAATCTGGCCGACCACGACGATCACGGAATGAACGGTGGACGCCCCATTTGCGTCCACGACCGTAGCGGTCAGAACATAGGAGCCGATCTGTTCGGAACTGGTGAACACGGGGGCCAGCGGGTCGGTGGTATCCAGCCGCTCGTTGTCGATATTGCCATCCGGCCCCACGCACACCCATTCAACGTCATAAGGTGGGACGCCGGATTGGGGGTTAAGGAAAATCGTGGTTTGACCGACGGTCCCGCCGCCGGCCGGCACCCCGATCCGCTCGGTGGTGATATCGAGGCCGATATCTCCCCCTACCTGGAGGATCAGACCAGCGATGCTCATGGACCCATCAGACCCCGTCACCGTGCATTCTATTTGGTAGGGGCCGTCCACCTCCCCGGGCGAAAAACGCACGACGGCCGTCGTGCGGGAGCTGAGCAGGTCGTCGGCGGGGTTGCCGTGGGGATCGGTGACCGTCCAGGCATAGTCGAAAGGCCCCCGACCCTCCAAAACGACCGCGTGCAGGGAGGCACGCTGGGCGTTGCCCCCGGTGCGATAGAGCTGGTAGCGATCCGTGGCAATAAAAGCCCGCAGACCGCTCGGCCACGGTAAACCGCAACCGGAGTGCAGCCAGAGGCCGACGGCGGCGATGCAAAGGGGGAAATAAATCGCCGATCGGGGCCGAAAGGGTATTCGCATTCCGATAATATCGACGGGGCCTTAACAATTCCTTGAAACGCAACCAGCGTCTGGTTGCAAGATTCCCGGAAGATGATCGCCGTTTACCCTCGATTGAATTTATTGTCTATTGTTGACAGTCGGATCGATCTGAGGAGCGAGGATATCCCGGGCCCATTCACGGGCGAGCCAGCCGAGGTGCCCACCGTTGTTACCGAGTTGCCGCCACTCCGGCCGCCAGGCGATTTGCACCAGGCCGTCCGTGCGCAACTGCCCCTGGTCGTCCTGAAATCCGACATGGCCGGCGGAGGAGGTGTATTGGCGATCAATGGTACCGAACAGGGTCGTACCAGCCCCGATAATGAGCCAATCGCGATTGCTGTAGAAACTGATGATTTTCTTGCGGCTGTGGACAGCGGCTTTGCTCAGATCATATTGGGGCGAGATGACGGCGGAAACGAGAATAAGGCGATCGACGCGAATGCCTTCAGGCAAGGCTTCGGCAGTCAGGACGGCCAGCCCGCCGCCGCCGCTGAATCCGAGCAGCGTGGTTGGGCGTTCCGGGAAATTGCGCTGGTATTGGGCAATATGTTCGGCGATGGCGACGGCCCGTCGGCGGTTGCCCTTGAGGTCTGTCAGATTGATCATGGAACCGAACGGCCGTACGCCCCATTCGATGACGTCGATGGCCTGGTTCAAACCGGCATCACGCAACCCCTGGGTGGTCTGTTGAAATTGCCAGGCTCCGCCCTCCACGCCGGGCAGCAGAAAAACGCAGCCCTGTTCGAGTTGCTCGCGGTGCAACGGTTCCGGCTGGTGGCAGCCGAAAAGCCCCGCCAGGACGATTCCACGAAAAACAAACGTGCATTTGGTAATGAATCGCATACAGAACTCTACCGCTTGACGCTGCGGCCAAACCATGGTGACCGCGAAATATTATCCGTTGATCCAATGACCACGGAAAGGCGGTCCGCCCGAAGTGGCCTTCCGCTCCGCTCTCAGCCCGGAAAAAGAGGGAATTATACCGGGGCGGTCAGGGTAAGTACCACGCGAGCCGGTAGCCCCGGCCGCTCAATACTCGATATGTCGGCAGAATGGATATAAATTATTGTATATCCGAATATTATGTCTCCAATATGCCGGAAGCAGAGCCATGCTGGAAGCTTGGCTTGCTTCGTTTTGGGCGTGTTCAGCACTAGAGCATTTCACGATTGGGTGTATCGATAGCCGCAATGTTGAAACCACCCCTCGGCATCCTCGGCTGTGACGGCCTGCAAGGCTTGAGTGATCGCGTGTAGCAGTGCCCGTGGCGTGCGGGCCT
>JAAYCU010000296.1 GCA_012729595.1 Phycisphaerales bacterium | reverse complement strand
ATGCCTCCTTGCATAACTTGGGTTGATCCTTGAACCTACCCATTTATACGCAAAACCAAGGGCATTTCGAGTACTTTTTTCAAAAGAATGCGCGAAAATCCTTCGCGCTACGCTTGATCAGGGACTAATAGTAGTCTATATATCGTCGCATGGCTACTTACGGTATTAATATTTGCATTCCTTGCATACAACATATTACGATACTATAAGCGTAGTACTATACTCACAGTTGCCTTGGTGTGTCTGACATTAATTATTATCTACAATCCAGCACGTCTATATACAATTGCATACAGCCTCGGCCAGGATAAGCGAGCGTATACGATTGCTGCCGCCATGCCACCACAAATACTTGCACAAGAATGTCTCGACCTTATTAATGGTTTGCAGAATGGAACCATTCCATACACAGGCAGCCTCAGCGATATGAATGATGAGCAGTTCCCGTTATTGACATACATACATCCTATTAGGATTCATATAATACGAACAAATACAGGTAAACACGATTCGCGTCACGAGGATTGGGGGATAATCATCAGACTGTCCCCAAGCATAGCGTATGTATTTGATTATGATCAAGAGAGTAGTCTATGGATTTTGCGATGGACTTCCCGTGAGGGACCAACCCGTATACTATGGACGGGTAAAGAAGGATAATCGGGGACAGTCACCTATATTGACTAATATGGCTTGAATGTGACATGCTCGATTACGTCGAGAATACGGTTGACGGCCAGCAGACGCCGGTGTCCAAGTACGATTACGTCACCGACAACCTCGGCCGGCGGACGAACGTGGTCCATAGCGGGACGGCCTTTACGCAGCACAATCTGGTGTTCGGGTACAATGATCGTAATGAGCTGACCTCCGCCGACCGCTGGCAGGGGACGGCCCAGACGACCCCTACGGCCGCCCCGTTCGCCTTCGAATATGCGTACGACCCGATCGGCAACCGGGAAACGTTCCGGCTGGACGACGCCCAGGATCCCACGATTTACGCCGTCAACAACCTGAACCAGTACACCGGCACGACCGATCCGTCGGAGACGTTCGTTTATGACCCGAGCCAGGACGAAAGCGAAAACGACGGAAACCTGCTCCAGGACGGGCGCAACGATTACGCCTACGACGCGGAAAACCGCCTGATCCGCGTCGAGCCGCGCAATCCGTCCGCGAACGATTACATGTACGAGTTCTCGTACGATTACGTCGGCCGTCGGGTCGAGAAAAGGGTTTACACGCGGAGCGGGTCGAGCTGGACCCTGTCGGCCGCCCTGACCGAGCGCTTCGTGTGGGACGGCTGGAACGTCGTCATGGTGCTCAACGGCAATAACGTCACCCAAAGCTGGTTTACCTGGGGTATCGATCTGAGCGGCTCATTGCAAGCCGCCGGGTCTGACGGGCTTCCGGACCGTAACCGTGGGTAACACGCGGAACCAGGCGGACGCGGATACCGGGTTTGGGGCGGTAGCTTACGAGTACGCGATCATGCGGGACATGGTGACGCTGGCCTAGTACACCCGTTTCCTCAACGCCGTGGCCAAGGCGGATACGGGCGGAACCGAAAGCCGGGCTTGAGGCCTGCAATTCCAACGCTTCATCCCCCTCGGTGCCCGGAGCGAGAACACAAGTCGGCCTCGGATACTTCCGATAAATTACGAAGTATGGGATTCCATAACCGGCACCATCCCGAGCCGATCAACGCCATGACCGTGGACCTGGAAGACTGGGGTCAGGCGGTGCTTGATCCGCGTCTGCCCGTGACCCCACGGGTGGTTGAAAACGTGTATCGCCTGCTGGATTTCCTTGATGCCCACAAGGTGCGGGCCACTTTTTTCGCCCTGGGCAGGGTTTGCGAGCAGTACCCCGATCTGCTGCCGGCGGTGGCGGCCGCCGGCCATGAGATCGGCTCGCACGGTTACGGCCACGAACTGATCTACAACCTGACTCCGGAGCAATTTGAAGCGGACATCCGGCAAGCGACAACCGTGATCGAAAGCCAGAGCGGCCGACGCCCCATCGGATACCGGGCTCCCGCATTCTCCATCACCAACAGATCAAGCTGGGCCGGGCCGATACTCTCCCGCAACGGCTTCTGCTACAGTTCGAGCATATTCCCCGTTCGCAAGCGGCGCTACGGCATCCCCGACGCTCCGCGTTTTCCGTACCGCTGGGCAGACTGCGACTTGTGGGAATTTCCGCTCACGACGGTCCGACTGGCCGGCTGGAATCTCCCACTATGCGGCGGGGGTTACACGCGTCTGCTGCCCGCAGCGTTAATGGCCGCCGGCATTCGCAGCCTTAATCGCCAAGGTCGACCGGCCATCCTCTATCTGCACCCCTACGAAATGGCCACCGGCGAGGTAAGTTGGTTCCGACAACAGGGGTACTCCATATCCAGCAAACGATACTTCATGCAGTCCCTCTGGCGTTCGCGCGTACCAGCCAGACTGGGCCGTCTTTTCGCGGAGTTCCGTTTCGCATCAGTCGGGGAGGTACTGCGACTCAACTCTATTGATGACCCGGCACAAACTCCGGAAGACCATCCCGAACTCTGTCTGCTGAATTCCTGACAACCCAACACTTTATTGCGCCGGGCTAGCGAGAATCGCGGCCAGCCAGTCGGCCAGGGGAAATGCCGTACCCGCGACATCGGCGGTAGTGGATTTGACGAAACCTAATCCGCCCTGGACGATGTTGTAGCGAATATCCGCGGCACAACTGCTGCCAAGCGACAGGGCACCGAGCACCATGAGAACCGAAATCTTGATCGCGCGGATCATACCGCCTTTACTGCTCATCTGATCACTCCACCTTTCAAATCAACGTTAGAAAATAAGCTGGATACGCACGCCGCCAACAATGGCGTCGCGACCTGATTTCGTACCGCCCGGATCGACCACCACCTGCAAGTCAGGCGATACGATAAACCAGGGGGTCACGTAGCACTTATAGAACCATTCGTAAACTGTCTCGCGGCAAGCCTCGGGTTTCTTTTCGCGACGGTACTGACCGGAGGGAATCGCCTGGGACACCCCGAAGGCGAAAACATCCTTATCCCGGCCCGGCAATAATCCGGTATAGGACAAACCCGTGGCCCAGTAGTCGCTGATCTTGTTGATATCGCCGTGGGCACACCCGTAGCGGCCGTACCACCCCAACCCCTGCTTATCCTTGGGATCGTCGTTTTCCTTCCAGATCAGTTGATCCGCACCCAGGTAAAAACCGACATCGTCCCCGCGATACTCCGGCTTGCGCAGCCCTTTCATCGTATCCTTGAAGACCTCGCGAAAGGTCGGGTTGTACCACCAGCCAACCCGCAGATTGCCCGGCATGGGGCCTTTGGCCGACGACCACTTGGGGGTCACGCCCATTTCCCAGAGGCCGGTGTACCAGGCCTCGTCATGAAAGGCGGTGTCAAACTGCGTACGGTATTTCCTGGCCTGCGTATCTATCGCCGCCGACTGAAAATAGAACCAGTCTACCGGCTCGATTTTGACAAACGCCCCCATCCCGGTGCCAAGTGGAATGGTCGGGTTCCGAATAGAAAGGCGGTTCAGAAAATCCCTGTCTTCGTGGTTGGCGTAAGGGCTGACGTCGAACAGGTCCTTGTTCAGTTCCAGAACGCCGAGGCGTAACTCGATTTTCTTGTCCGCGAACTTCTTCCAGAACCACCATTTGTTGACATAAATCGCCTTGTCGCCGCCGACATCAGAATTGACGTTGGCATAGCTGGAGGCCCCCACCTTGTGCGGATTGATCCCATCGGAATAGCCCCCCTTGGCCTTGAAATAAAAACCCGCATCGGGCATCAGTCCGATCTTCTCGAAATCCAGGCGCAATACCCAGTCGTACGTACCGGATAATCGATGCCCGTTATGGGTTTGCAGGCCTCCGCGATAGTTCTGCTGAAACTGCTGCTGATAGGTCAGTTCCCAATCGATCCCAATATCCCGCAATTCGGTACGTAACCCACCCCAGTCGCCAGTCATTTCCTTGCTGGTCCAAGGATCATACGGTTTACGCGACGGCGGACTGGGTTGGGTAGCGGACGCAGTGCTTTCCGGGAGGTTTAGTCCAACCTCCGGCGCCGTGCTTTCCGGGGCGCTTTGTCCAACCGCCGGCGTGCACAAAAGCAACCAAGAAACCAACCATGCCCTTCCGACGCCACATGTTCCCATGCCATGTCTCCCTTGTCGCATTTATAAGAATCCTTCAACAACAGGCAGTGTGTCGCGCAAGTATTAAGAGAATATTAAGCCTGCGCATGTATTGAGTATGCTGCGTAATATTTTCGTTTACTTCCAATCAAGATATGCGTCTGTCGAGTATGGTCGCATATAATATGCAACCAAGTTGAAATGTTCCATATGCGTAAGTATCTGCTTAGACAGGTCAGCAACCAGGCCGAATCAGTTACCCATCTGCCCGACCATGTCGGACAATTTGGCCGGTCGTAAGAAAGATCACATCTTCCGCTATGTTCGTCGCATGGTCCGCGATGCGTTCCAGGTTCTTGGCAACACTCAGGATATCGAGATGGGTCGCCATCCGCTCCGGGGCCTCGGCCGCCTGGGTTACCATCTTTCTTATGAATTCTCCGTAAAATATATCTACGATCTCGTCCTCCCCGCGAATCTCCCTGGCCTCGGCCACATCGCTGGCCGCATAGGCTTGCACCACTCTCCGAAGCATGCGCTGGATCACCGGGCAGATATTACGAATATCTTCATCCGGCTCACGGTCCAGGGCGGGATCCAAATGCATCACCCGCTCGGCAATATTCACAGCGCAATCGGCGATGCGCTCGAGATCGTTATTGACCTTCAGGACGGTGCAGAGGAACCGGATATCGGCACCCATCGGCTGAAAAAGGGTAATCAGCCGAATAACCTCCGCCTCGACCTCGACCTCTTCCCGGTCGATCTCCGCGTCGCGATCGATTACTCTTCTGGCCAGGCCGTGGTCAACACGAGTCAACGCCTCGAAGGCCTCGGATAATACATCCTCCACCGCACTGGCCATCCGCAGCGAACGGCGTCTCAGAACATCCAGCATTTGTAAAAACTGTGTGGACATAAGCTTATCCAAATCGTCCTGTAATATACTCCTGGGTTAACCGCTGTTGGGGATTGGTGAATATACGATCAGTTACCGCGGCCTCGACCAGCTCGCCCATATACATAAACGCGGTCAAGTTGGACACACGCGCGGCCTGTTGCATGTTGTGGGTCACGATCGCAATGGTATACCGCCCGCGCAACTCTGCGATCAGGCTTTCGATCCGATCCGTGGCGATGGGGTCCAGAGCACTGGTCGGCTCGTCCATCAATAACAACTCCGGCTCGACGGCCAGGGCCCGGGCGATACACAGCCTTTGCTGCTGCCCACCCGATAAGCCCAAGGCGTTCTCATGCAGCCGATCCTTGACCTCCTCCCACAAGGCCGCCTGTCGGCAACTACGCTCAACGATCTCAGCCAGATGAGCCCGACGACGCACCCCATGAATCCGCGGTCCGTAAGCCACGTTGTCGAACACCGTCTTCGGAAAGGGGTTCGGCTTCTGAAAAACCATACCGACCTTGCGTCGCAGAGCGGTCACATCGATTTGCGGCCCGTATATATCCACTCCGTCCAAGGCCAGCAGACCCGTTGTATGGCAACCGGGAATCAAATCGTTCATGCGGTTGATAGCCCGCAACAAGGTACTCTTCCCGCAACCACTCGGTCCGATGATGGCCGTCACCTGCCCGACGGGGATATCCAACGTAACCTTTTTGACCGCTTCGTTGCGATGATAAAATACGGAGAAATCCTCCGCCCGCACATGGGCTTTCCAATCTGCCGTCGAGGGCTGTGGATCGGTTGGCTTACACGACTGAATAGTAATATTCCCGGTCATCACCGCCATCATTACCCTCTCAATTTTCGGGATATTCGAGCCCGCAACAAGATCGCCACCGAATTCAATAACAGTACCATCAGTACCAGGGTAAATACCATTCCGTACTGCACGTGGCGTATTTCGTCAACCGTTTTGTGCTCGGTGCAAAGCGTATATACGCTCCAGGGCAGGGCGTGGGTAGGCTCGGAAAGTCCAGACCAGAGCCCCATGGGCCTAGCTACGCTTACGGCGGCAGTGAAGATTATGGGGGCGGTTTCGCCGGCTGCCCGCCCCATGCTGATAACCACACCGGTTAGGACGCCTGGCAAGGCCGCCGGCAGAATCACCCGGACAATCGTCCGCCATTGCCCCGCCCCCAGGCTGAGCGAGGCTTCCTTATAGGTATGCGGGACCGCTCGGATAGCCTCCTCGGCCGAACGGATCACCAGTGGTAGAATCAGCAGGGCCAAGGTCAAGGATCCGGCCAGAACGCTGCGCCCCTCCGAAACCCTTAGCGTATTGATAAAAAACGCCAGGCCGAACAAACCAAAAACGATACTCGGCACGCCGGCCAGGGTATTAATGCATGTCCGGACCAGAACGACGATCCGGTTACCTTCGCGGGCGTACTCCACCAGATAAATGGCCGAGATGATGCCCATCGGTACCGCGAACAATATCGTCCAGAAAGTCAGATAGAATGTACCAAGGATGTCCGGCCAAATGCCTCCGAAGGAATAATCCGCCGTGGCCGTGTTCGTGAAAAACCGCCAGTAAAAAGTCGGTCGCGGCCGCAGCATCTCCTCCAGCCGGGCCGGCAGGATGGTAAACAAAGGTTCGAGCGAGGTGCCCGCGAATTCCTCAACCCGCGGCGTCAGTACTTTTTGGCCCATTTGGGTCGGATCGGAATAGTCATAGGTTTCCGCGTAAAGCACCCGCTGAAGCTTAATCTGCGCGCGGTCCCAACGGGTCTGCCCATAACGCTCGCGGTATAGCACCGGCGTCTCGCCCGGAAACGGCCCGAGCAGCTCGCGCAGACCGGCCTTCACCTCCTCCATGGCTTCGGCGTATTGCCGCCGGGCACGTATACTATCGGCCAGTTCCTGCTCGAATTCCGCGATAAGCACGTACACCTGACGACGGGCTTCCTCGGCCGCGGCGACTTCGGCGGCAATATCCTCGCCGCGACCGTGTCCGAAAAGATCCAACTGCACTTGGCGATGCTCGACCGTGCCCCGGAAAAACACCGCGCCCATTCCCCGGCCCACAATGGGCGTCAGAATAATGACCAGGGCACCGGCCACCAGCACAATGGAAAAGACACTCAATCCGGTGAACGACCGATCGATCAGTTTTCGGGAAGCCAGTTGCATGCTACTGCCCCCCTCTAATCCGCACAGCCCGGCTCACGACCCGCTCGCTCAACCAACTGAACACGAACGACACGGTCAGCAAAACCAAGGCCATTGCAAACAAGACGTGATAGCGTTCCGAGCCGGTGACATGATCCGCCTCGCCCATGTCCCCGGCGATAGTGGCGGTCAATGTCCTCACCGGCTGAAGCAGGTTGTACCACGGGCTGGGAACATGGGCCGCATTTCCTGAAGCCATCCAGACTACCATGGTTTCGCCAAAAGCCCGCATTACCCCGAGAATAACCGCCGCGCATATTCCGCTACTGGCCGCCGGCATCACCACGCGCAACAAAGTCTCCGCCCGTGTCGAGCCGAGGGCATAAGCCCCCTCCCGCAACTCACGGCCGACCGCCTGCAGGGCGTCCTCCGAAACACTGATGACGGTCGGTAAAGCCATAATCCCCAAGATAATGGAGACGTTCAGAGCGTTGGTTCCGCTGGAGATGTCCAAGCTTCGGAAAAAGCTTCCCGCTGCCCACAACCCCCAAAACGCCAGAGCGCCAAGCACAACCAGTAACAGCCCACGACCAACCCACCGGGCTGTCCCCGAAAGCCCCGCCGTGAGCAGATCGCTCAGGATAAACGCCGTCAGCCCCGCCACCGGCGCCCCGATCATCCAGGAGGCCACGGACAACAATCCTCCTCCGTCGGCCTGCAATCGCGGGGCGAAAACCACCAAGGCAAAAAACCCGAAAGCCACCGATGGAATCGCGGCCAGTATCTCGATGACCGGCTTGACCAGTTGACGCAGAGTAAAAGGCAGAATGTCGCTCAAACAGACCGAGGCACAAACCCCGAATGGGACCGCGACCATCACGGCTCCGGCGGTCACCAGCATACTGCCCAAAAAGATCGGAAAGGCCCCGAACGAAGCCGGATTCGCCGAAGGATACCATTGCGTACCGGCAAAGAATTCACGGAAGCCGCGTAACTGAAAGAATGGAATAGCGTCCCGGATAATGAAATAGAAGATGAACAGGACCGACAGGACGGAACTCAGGGTAAGCAATAGCAACAGACCATGGCCCAGCAGGGCAGCCAACCGATTAAGCCGGCTGGCACGTTTGCTAAGCACCAGAGCATTGCGCCGCCCGGGCGCCTGTCGGGATGTCATGGATTGGGCCGGCTCCATTGCACACTCCACTCTTTCCCCGTACTCAGCGGCCCGGTCAGTAATCCGTAACCGGCACGAACCCGATAGCCTCAATAATCTCATGCCCCTTCCGGGTCAGGTACAGATTCACGAATGCGTGCAGATGGGTGCCCATCTGTGGCCATCCGTTGGTGAATAGGAACAACGGCCGGGCAATCGGGTACCGACCAGAAACGACCGTCTGACGGTTCGGAGCCACGGCATTGATTTCCAGCGCCTTTACCGTCCGATCGGTGAAGCCCAAGCCTAAAAAGCCGATGGCGGTCGGCGTACTCTGCACCCGTTGACGCATGGCTCCATTGCTACCGACATACTCCACATTGGCAGCCATCCGCTCTTTCTGTAATGCAATTTCCTCGAAACACTCGTAGGTACCGCTGTTGGTGTCCCGACTTATCACGATAATCGCCCGATCCGGCCCGCCCACTTGATTCCAGTTGGTAATCTTGCCCGTATAAATATCCCGCACCTGTTCGCTGGTTAACCCCTTGACCGGATTGGCCGGATGCACAACCACCGCGATACCATCCACGGCAATGGCATGGGCCACCGGATACACCCCCTTGTCGATAGCCGCCTTGAACTCGTTATCCTTCATGAATCGGGACATACTGGCCACTTCGCACATACCATTAATCAGGCTCTTGGCCCCGTTTCCGCTGCCCGATTCGCTTACCGTGATGTTCGCCTCCGGATTGTTCTTCATGTAGTAAGCAGCGAACTCCTTAACGACCGGGCCCACGGTAGTCGAACCGTCCAGCCGAATGGTAACCGCCCCCTTCGTCGTTTCGCCTTCCTGACCGAACACATTACCGGCCAACATCGCCGTCATGCCGACCATGGTCAGCCCGACTATCCAGGTACGATTAAGTGTCATGACTCACTCCTTCCTGCACATAAATTGGAGAAATGCCTTAGCCAATACATACCCAACAGGCACGGGCAGAAGCCATATCATCACGGTACTTCAGCCGTGGAAAAACCCTTCAGCCAATGTGACTTTAGGGTTGGCCTGTTATTGTCGTTTGAAGGAATTGTTAAGATTGCGCTAAGACTACGCCCGCAACGTCCGGAAATCCCCGAATATTGCGTTATTGTTAACCTATTGTTAAAAATCAGCACATATCTCAACACAAAGATCTTGGCAGAATCCATCCCCCTCATCGCAGTCTGCCAGACAATCGTATAAACAATCGTCGTCTTCCCACGGCCAATCGTCATCGTCGGCATCATCGTCATCTAACCCGTCGATCATGGCCTGTAATTGAGTTATCGCCTCCTCGACGACGTAATCGTGCTCGCCGTCGAAGCTGTTATCCGGAGCGATGGCTACGTCGGGGGCGATGCCGTGGTCCTCGATCTCCGACCCTACGCCGCCGGTTTCTTCGGCCGCGTAGGCGATCCAGGTGGAAAGCATATACTTGACGCCGTTGGACAGCGGACCGAACTCCCGCGGATTGCCCGAGGCACCTCGGGTGGTGTCCCCCACCAGCTTCGCGCCGGCCGCCCGCAGCATGAGGGTAAACCACTCGGCCGAACTCATGCACCGCCGGCCGATCAGCCCGACGACCGGGCCGTTAAACCGCGTGCCCGTACTCGGCGTGAGCGTCTTTTCCACCAGCTCATCGAAGTCGTCATGATCGGGGCCGTCGCGCGTCTCGACATACCCGTAAGTTACGGCCGCGCCGATCAGCCGCGACATGATCCGCATGGCGTTGTTCTCGTTGCCCCCGCTGTTGGGGCGGATATCGATGATCATTCCCGCCGCGTCGGCATAGGTTTGAAATAGAGTCTCGATGTCATCGTCCGTTATCCCGTTCCAAGCCCCGGTTTCCAGCGTATCGATCCGCAGATAGGCGAGATTGTTCTCGAACCAGGCATGCCAGATCACGTTATCACCGAGAGTCTGATAGCCGTCGAGGGTGTAACGATTGCGCGGCGTAGTCGTGTAATTATTTGGTATCTCCTCCGTCTCAGTGCCTACCCACGTGCCATCGGCGCGCTGGACGGCTACGTGCCAGTCGCTCAGCTCGCTCAGCATCGGAACAAGCCGATCGACAAACTCGTCCGCGCTCAGGTTGGCCGCGAATTCCGGTCGATACGTCGCCTTGAGTTGGTCCCAGTCGATGTTCTTATAGGTGAAATATGAGTAGTTGCGGTCGAAATCGTCCCAGACCTGGTCGAACAATCCTTGCGAACCGGTCGTGGTCTGGCCACCGTTGCCGCCCCCGCCACCTCCGCCCCCACCTGCTGACGGACACCCCTGCCCCATCAAGACTATCGCCATGCAAGACACAACTCCCGCGGTCAGGTATTGTCGAAACATGATGATTCTCCTCAATATTTTCTGATGTGGTTCGGCCCGGCCCTAATAAGGATGATCACTATTATCCGTTCAGCTCGCAGGATATGCAATCATTCTTTATCATGGTCAACATAAATTCTAGAACTACAATAGGGATAAAGACTTGGATCATAACAGCAGAGTGTAATTTGGCACCAAGCCTCGGAAGCTTATATATATGGAGATAACCGATCATGCGATATATGCTCTTGGCAGTGATTGTCAGCAGCGCCGTGGCCGGCTGCTCGAGCCAGCCTTACGTGGAACGAACGGCCGTAGACCTTCCGCCTTCGCCGCGGTCCTCCATGCTGGTCTCCACCAACTGGCTGGCCGACCACCTGAGCGATCCAAACCTGGCTATTCTTCATGTCGCCCACAGCAGACTAGGGTATGACCAGGGGCATATAGAAGGGGCCCGTTTCGTAGACTGGTCGGACATATCCCAAGTTCGTGACGGTGTTGAAAACGAACTGCCCCCATTGGCCGATCTGGTTCAACTGGTCCGGCGTTTGGGTATCCACAACAACAGCCGTATCGTTATCTACGATGAGCAACTCGGTATATCGGCCGCCCGGGCGTATCTGACCTTGGATTATCTGGGACTGGGTGATCAAGCCGCCCTTCTGAACGGTCAGTTGGCCACCTGGAAAGCCGAGGGGCGTCCTCTCTCTACCAGCCCGCCCGTAGTACGGACTTCCGATTTCGTACCCAGGCCCCGCCCCGAAGTTATCGTTCATCTGCAGCAGTGCGTGACCTGGTGCAGGCGAAAAACGACGGCCTGGACGTGTGGGTCGCCATCGTCGATGCTCGCTCACCCGCGAATTACACCGGCACCGATCCCGGCCAGGGAATTGCGCGCGGCGGGCATATTCCCGGGGCCGTCAACGTTTTCTGTAACGACACTCTACTGGACACGGAGAAACCGGTGCTGCGTCCGGCGAACCAGCTCCGTCAGCTCTATACACAATCTAATCTTCAACCGAACCAGCCGGTAATCACTTACTGTCGGACCGGCGGACAGGGCTCGCTTTCCTACTTCGTGCTCAAATACCTCGGCTACGACGTACGCCTATATGACGGATCTTTCAGCGAATGGAGTCAGATTGAAGATAACCCTGTAAGCCAAGACCGATAAGGGCGAAGAATACCCGCTGGATCAGACGAAGCGTAGCACCATCGCGGCTCATTCCTGGAAAGCTACTCAAGTACGAAGCAGGGACTGTCTCCGTGCGACAGGGGCAAGCTTACCACGCCGATCCTGGGCCGGAAGGCAACAGCATGGATCAGCGAACCATGACCGAAGCTCCCATTACGCCAAAAACCACATCATTGGCAATCGCTCGGATTTCCACTTCCTGAAGCTCCTCCCCGGACTTGAGCGGGAAGGCCAGCAGGTGAGCGATCGTATCCACCGCTACCGGTTGGGTAATATCCGCCACCTCGCAACGACCGCGCGGCCCTTTGCGCCCCCCGATATTCTCGAACCCGTTGGCCGGCGTATCGAAGTATGGGCCGAAATAGGTACTCCAGCAGTCGCCGATATCGAAAGGATTAACCAGATCGTGGCTCTCGGCGTCACCATTTCGGTAGCGCAAACTGACCCGCAGGTTCGTCACGTGACTCTGTATCGGATGAGTCATGCCGCCGATCATCAGATAAAGCGTTCGACCGGCCGCCCCCACGGGGAAGGATACGGTTTCCGGAAAATCACGATTGAGTATGGCCACCGCGGAAATATTGGGGCCTTGGCCAGGGCTCCGAAATGGAACTCCATCGGCGGTCCAGGCCATACCCTCTGAATCGATTCGGTCTCGCCATGCCTGATCCGAGGGGGGGGGCGTCCGGTAAGTCACATGCTCCAACCAATAATGAAAGCCGACCTGGTCGGCGGGCATTTCGGGGGCGATGGCTCCGGCCGCAAGACGTTTCGGGACTTCGGAAACTTCGGCATTGTAGAAGCCGGACAAATCGATCATATGCCAGCGAGCCAGATCTCTGTCGATGGGTTCGGGAGCCTGCCAGCGACGAACAGGTTTCGGGGTTTCTGATGCAATATCGAGGGCAACGGGTATCCATCTGGGACAGTCCGCGGCGTCTTCCAAGACAAACAGGAGACCGGGCCCGGAATCGCCAACCACTTTCCCGATAAGACGATCCCCTTCAAGCCGCGCATCACTCAGAAGACCCTGAGGGTCTGACCATCTGGATGCTTTCCCTGCCGGCAGGTCGAGCTCAAATAGTTGACCTTGGCGTGTGGCCATAACGGGAGGTATGACCGGAGTATCTGGCGTGTAGGAAATCTGAATTGTACCGGACAGCGCTTCCCCGGCCAGCGTATCCACCCAGGTCAAGCCTGAGCCCGGACGCAGCTCATACTTCGCGGATTGACCGTCGATCATAACGCCTTGAATCCGGGCCGCCTTGATTGACAGACTCAGTTTAACCGCGGTAACCACCGGTGATCGCCAATCGATCCGCACACTTCCGGGCGCACGCTTGAACTGGTAGGAAAAGTGCGGCGCATCGATCGCGGCTTCCGGCCATGACTCAGGTGGTTGCGGAGTCAGATGCACGACACGTCGCGGTCGATCAACACGGATACCGAACAGCCCTTGGTAAACAGCGCGGGCAAACATGCTGCTGGCGTCAGCAAAAGCATAGTGGCCTCGCTGCATCCCGTCCACGAAGACCGGGCAACCGAGTTGCCCAGGCATTGGCCCATTAAACATCCCGGAAAGAGCCGCTCGAAGGAGCCTGTAGCCGGTATCTGACCGGCCGGCAAGATAGTTCGTTTCGGCAAAGTTGAATTGTTCGGCGTAAGCCAAATCATGAGTGCTGTGCGTGTAGGATCGACCAAGGTTAGGATACCAGTTGGCACTCCAGTACAGCATGCCCTCGCCCGGCGTCTGCTCTTGACGGATATGGGTATCCGCCCAATGCAACATTTGCAGGATCTGGAGATGATCAGCGGCTCCGAACTCGGCGGAATGATAGATGGTGGGCACTTCCGGTTCACCGTGTAGGAGTCGGTGCCCCCGCGTATCCTGGTACTCGGCAAAGACCCCTAAGCGCTTCTGCCACAGGACTCTGTTGATGGCCTCGCGGATCGCCAGGGCGTGCTCACGGAAGGGGCCGGGATCACGGTCCAATCGTTCGGCCAGACCGGCCATAAACTCGTAGGCCCGCAACATGTAAGCCGAGGATTGCGTACATTGGCCTCGAATATACCAATGCGAATCGCTGATCCAGGTGTTTAGGGCATTCTCGTACAGCGGCTCCGCGGTCGGACGCAGCCGGCGATTCTGTCGTTCCAGCATGCCCTCGAGTACGGGATAGATTTCCTGCATCAGGGCCAGATCGTCGGTGTATTCATAGTAATGGGCCACCATATCGAGGAAGACCTCGTTCATGTTGTAGAAAAAACCGGGGCTTTCCAAGTAGTGGCTCAGTCCACCCTGATCGGGCCCTTCGGTGATAAGTCCCAGTTGGCAATGATTTCGAATACTTTTAGCGACTTGGTCGGTCCACCCATAGCAGGTCGGGCCGAACAAAATACGCCATCCGAGATAAGCGAAACGCCAGGACCAGCCACCGTGGACGTAGGCCTGTCCGCCCCAGGTTCCATCATTGGCGAAGGCCATCAGGCTCGCCGCCGCGTCGAGATACGGATCCGGAGTGCGGGTGACCATCCGCCCGGCAATGGATTCGTTGCGGGCCAGGGACTCTTGCCAGGTAATCGCCGGCGACTGAAGAGCTTGCCGGATATTTCCACCCATCCCGACCAGGATATACCCCTCGGTAACGTCCTGTTCCAAAGCAACCTTCTGCACAGCAACGCAATTTTGTCCGACATGGTCCCCCGATTTCTCGACCCAGCGGGTGGCCTGCAACAGCAGGGCCGGATCGCCGCGGAACTGTTCGGGACTACCCAACCCATTATGCCCTTGAAAGGAGCTGCCCAGGCAAAGTCGGGCCTGCCACTCGGGCAGAATCCGCATCATACATATGAGCTTCCCATCTCCGCTGGTGATCGCATCAGAGTCATCGAACCCGCGAGTTAACTTGAAACAGGCATCGTCAATCTCATAATGATCTTTCGCGCATTGATGGGGGGCAAACTGCAACTCCGGAGCCCAGGTTTGCCAGTTCGTAAAGAAAGCGGAAGCCCCGCCGTACGTCCAAACCAGCGTTGCCCCGGATGGCGGATTGGCGATATGTACTTTGACAATCAGTCCCGCCGAGTCGGCGAGTGGGGAAGCCGTGAGACTTACAGTCGTATCGGGATAATCCGGGTCGGTCAGCTTGTATTCCAACCGTCCGTGGATATAACGAACCTCGATCCGTGACCAATCGTGAAACCATCGGCCTGGACCTTTTTCCGGGACAAGCCCGATCTGTAAATGGCCTAGCAATCCACCAGCGGAATGATACTCCATGAGGAAGCGAGGACTGTTATAAGCAAGGATCAGCGGCCGGAAATTTACCCGAGGGCTCTTGGCCAATTCAGCATCAGTCCAAATGAGCGACTTATCGCCCGGCGGAAATAGCGTCACCAGATGATTGCGAGGGTTGTCCACCAGCGTGCCGATAGGAGCGTTGGGCGTAAGCCTTTGCGTGTCTGCCTGGATCAAGGCAGGCTCGGCCGCCCGGAGCCGTTCGGCGGTTTCGCGATAGGCCTCATCGCATTCCAGGAGAATTTGCCAACCACCGGCAGTCGGGGTATAGCGATCGCTTCGAATCGGACCGTCGAGCGGTTCCGCCGCCGCCACTAAACCCGTAACCGCCAGAATCCGCACCGCCATGGACACCCGAAAGGCAATCGCGACCTGCGAAATGTTCAACGACATAATCGACCTCCTCAAGGACGCATATAGGACACTCGTATCCGACCCGCAAAGTATGGGCCCGTTTCGCGAATGTCAAATATTTCGGCCATGACCAGATTGCGGATATGGAGGGATATACAATAAGCAATAGATATGGACGGTTCGAGCGGATTCTCCCGCGAATTCCGCTCGTGATGACATCGTAAGTTATTCCGATGGTGGAGGCGGCTGCTTCTCCAGCGTCCGCTTGTGTAAGGCGGCGGCAAATTCTCGGCACCAGGGATCAGAATCGCTTTCCGCGTAACGCTCGAGAACGGGGAGAAACTTATCCGCGAAATGATCGGTGAGCATACGCATAGCCAGACCGCGGACCAGCCAATGCTCATCGTTCAGCAACTCCATCGCCTGCCGCGTGCCGGCTTCGTCGAGCACGAACCAGCGTAACGACTCGGTCACGCGGGCCCGCACGGACCACTCTCTATCGCGGAGTGCGCCGAGAATAGCGCTTTGCAGCGCGGGCATATCCAACCGGGCCGCCTTATAGTTCAGACGACCGGCGGCCAGATGCTGCTGTTCGGCGAGCAGCATGGCCAGAATTTCCGCCGCCCGAATCCGATCCGCAACCGACCCGCTCCGGACGACTCCGAGCACCGTGTCCAGTGCTTGCCGACTTGCCCCCAGGGCCCGCCGACGGAAACGAATCGGAGCCAGTTCCAGCCCACCGAGCCCCGCCTTCCAAACCGCCCACCCATTTTCATAGCCGGTAGCTATCGGCGAGAGAACCGCCGCCACACTGACCTGGTGGTCCATCCGCGGTGTACCGATCATACCCGCACGAATCGTTCCGATATCGATGGTCTGTCTGTGAACAATCGTTTCCCCAGGGGCCAATCGAATCTTTCGATTGAGCGAAATGCGCAGCGACGCCCCGGAGGTTCGCCGCCGATCGCCGACAGTCTCGACGATACAAAGTAAATCGGCATCGGTCATCTGACCCGGTCCGAGTGTTATCGCAAAGGGGCCGTTGTTTTTCAGCTCGAAATCACACCACCACGGACGACCGGGAAGAAAATCCGTTTCCGCCGGACGTACACTAACCTGCAAGTATCTCGAGGTATAAAGGGGATAGTCGATCGCGACCGCGTCAAAACTTTCAAGAGCGGCTCGGATATTCTCGGTCGTCGTGGAATCCATGGGGGCGGAGGCGGAAGCCGAGGTCGGCCCGCCCATAATCTCCGCCAGGGCCGCCCGCTGCTCGCCGGTGGTCGGCTGGGTGCTGGCCGCCTGTAAATATGCTCTGGCCTCGCCGGTACGCGATTGACTGTCCAATACCCGAGCCAGCTCGACGGCCGCCCACGCATCGCTACCGGCCAGAGGCTTAAGAAGATCGATCGCGTCATCGTCGCGTCCTGCTTGCCGCAAAGCGCTACCCAAAGCCCGTTTCGCAACCGGCGAATCCGGCTGCTCCGCTAAAACGGCACGGGCCAGTCTTTCCGCTACGGCCGGCTGGGCATCGTAATGAGCGAAAAACCAGGCCATTTCCGCCAGCACACCTGGATCTAAATGAGCAGTGGGGCCGACGTTGGCCAACATAAATTTCACCGACTCGGAGGCCGCCTTGATATGCCGTCTGGCGGTTGCGGGATCCCCGCGTTTTTCGGCCAGCCGGGCATTCAACAACCGCCCATCGATTCGATCGGGGTGGCTTTCGTTGACCTGGCGAAGGAGATACTCGGCTTGATCGAGCCCCCCGGAGTCGATGAGAGCCGATACCCGGGCCAACAGCAATTCCGGTGGAGCGCTATACGGCGGCATGTGTTCGTAAAGACTGATAGCATGTTTATACCAGCGGTCGGCCTCGGCCGGGACGCCCTCCCAATAAAGCAACTCGGCTAAGCGTCGTGTACTCCCGATATCGGCCGGATTGCAGGCCAGCAGCCGAAGCAAATGTTGAACTTGGGCGACCGGCCCGGCCTGATTGCTATGCAATTGGTCAAGCAGCATCACCGCGGCCAGATTACAGGGATAAGCCTCCACGGCCGACTCCGCCTCCCGTACCGCCTGGGCCACATCTCCGCGATTGAAATAAACCTCGGCCAGTCGGCGATGCAGATGGCTGAGCACTTCGGCGGGTTGGTTCTTTCGGTCCAGATGCTCGCGGCAGAACTCGACCCGTTGCTCGGCGACCTGGAGATTCCGCAAGCTAAGATCGATCCAATCCAGATAAGCGGGTTGATCGTCAGGCTGCAACATGACGTAGCGCCCGAGGCTATCCAGGGCCTCGGCTTCGCGGCCGAAAGCAAGCAGGAGATCGTAAGACCAGTGACAGGCCTCGGCCAGATCCGGCTCGATCCGGCGGGCCGCCTGCATGAACAGCAGGGCAATCTGCCCGTCCGCGGCTGACAAGCCGGCCTGCGCCGAAAGCGGGTAGTCCCGTCCGAGGTCGACCAGCCATTTACCATTGGTCAAATCCTGCGCTTTCGCCATCCGAGGAGAAACCAAGAGCATGACGATTAACACGATTCGTATTGGCACAACTTATCTCCCGCCGGCGTTCTTAATCGGCCCATCCGACCAGTAGTCCGATAAACTATATCGCCACGACACATGGCAATCGAAGCGGATCGCTTACCGTCTATCGGCGATCGGGCTATCCCCCATCAGCAACACAAGAACCGATCGATGACGCGTCAGGCTTTTTCAGGGTGGAGTAATGCCCATTTTTCCTCGGCTTCGGGCCGGCGGATGTACATTGGCAACAGGTCTCCGGGCAAGGTGTAGCAGCCGGCATCCGCCAGTTCGAGACCGACGGTAAGAACATGCTCGGCCCGGGCCGGCCATAATTCGCGCGGCAGAACATCGACACGGCTATCGGCTACCGCCTCGCCATGATAGTCGACCCCTTCCCCGAGAACGGCCAGCGGACGCGGACATCGAGCCAGAAACTCCCGAGGATCGACCAGGCAGGCATCGAACAAAGGTCGATAGCGACCGCCGGTAAGGGCATAGGCCGCAGTAAACACCTGTTGACGTTTGGCGTCCAGAACCACGGCCACATGAGCGGGGGTCGGCACGAACTCCAAGGCATTGCAGGCAATCACCGCCAGAGTTGGAACAGCCACGATCCGACTACCAACTGACCAACCGAGGGTCCGGGCGGCGGTCACACCGATACGCAATCCGGTAAAACTACCCGGTCCGACCGAGACGAAAATGTCGGTCAGCGAATCGGTCGCCCAGCTCTGTTCGCACAGCAACCGTTCAACAGCCGGCAACAATTCGCTGGTATGCTTCATGTTCCCGGAGAGCCGCGCCGATACCGACCAGCCCCGACCGTCGCCCAGCGCAACACTGCCCATACGCCCGGAGGTCTCCAGGGCCAGGATCCGTCTATGTTCCGTACTCATGGCGGGAATTGTACCATACCGCAACCAGGAAGGTTACTCCACGGGACGGATCAATCTTTAACTGTACGAATAAGTACGGCCAGCAGCGGGGCAGGTTTTAACGGCCGTCGAGCCGATCGGCGGGCCTCAGGGCAAATCCATCATGGACGCGGATGTTTCCGAATCGGATAGTTGGTATTTCTTGGCCAGATTCCGGATCCTGGGCTGATTGGGATTGAGGGCCAGCGAGCGTTGCCAGGCCTCGATGGCCAGACGACGCAAATCGCGATCGGTCGGCTTTTGAAGATAGAGGGCCATGCGACAGACACCCAGGCCGGTATGGGCATCGGCTAAATCGGGCTGTAAGTCCACGGCCCGCTGGTAACTGTCCAGGGCTTCCGGATACTGGCGCAGTCGGAAACAGCAATAACCCAGCCGTTCATGAGCCAAGGCCATGTCCGGTGCCAGCTCCAGAGCCCACCGCAGGGAGTTCCGGGCTTCGGGGAAACGGCTTTGAGCCAGCAAAGTATTGGCCAGGTTCGTCAATACCATCGGCTGGCGCGGGTCCAGTTCGAGGGCTTCGTTATAGGCCCGGATGGCCTCAAAATATTGCCCACGATTGTGCAGGGCGGCTCCGAGGTTGATATGTGGGGCCGGATGCGAGGGATCAATATCAATTGCTTTCGTATATGCGTCGATCGCGGCTTCCAGCTCATCCGCTTGATGATAGCAGACGCCAAGGTTAAATCGGGCCTCGAAATTGGTCGGATCCAGCTCGCAGGCATGCAGATAAGCGCGGACAGCATCGGCGTACCAGACGAGTTTGTGATACATCTGGGCCAGCGCGTGAGCGTTCTCGAAGTTTTCCGGTTCGAGTTTGACCGCCTCGGCGAAAGCCTTGGCGGCCGCAGCGTAATCACCCTTAAGCCGATAGACTCCTCCCAGACCGGAATGCGCCAACGCCAGCTTGGGGTTCAAATCGATGGCGTTTTGAAACTCCTCCAGGGCTGCGTCTACCTCTTCCTCGGCCAAGTGCTGTCGGCCTTTCTGGAGGGCATCTTTCGAACGCAATTCGGCAAAGGGCGATAGCGGACCGCTGCATCCCAGGAATAAACCTGTCAGCAGATAAATAAAATGTTGGTAACGCATATTCCACCCATATGTCGTATTCTTCGCCCATCATGGCCTGTAATCTTCGATATCGACCGTATGGGGCTGAGTTCTTTACCGCCGTCCGGTAACAAATGGGCTATCACCATTAATCGGGCCTTAGAATATGGGAGATGAGGCCAGGCCTTTTACGCGGTCATGCCCAACGATCCCCCCCACACACAAACACGCCCGGCTGGACTCGAACCAGCGACCGCGGGATTAGAAATCCCGTGCTCTATCCAACTGAGCTACGGGCGTATATCGTAGCCATCGTCCAGATTATCAGCCAATGACTTGGTAATCAAGGCATATGCGAACCATAGCTCCCCTGCCAGGAAAATCGCATCTTGAATGCTGCGGATGGGGTGAAAGTAATCCTCCTCCAAACAGAATTTTATGCGTTCGACCGTTTGTGTCAGGCACATTTATCGCGTATTTGACCGGATCACAATCGACGTAGCAAGTCAATCTGTCATCATCAACCAAGCTTACTTTTGAAATAATTCGGATAATAGATTGGCGGATTGGGGACGGTCGAAAACCTGAATACACTATTGCCAGACGGTCCGGGCTATCCTGCATGGATATTTGAAGGGGCTGCTATCTCTATGACCCTCTTAACCGGCAAACGCTGATGGGACGAGCCCGGAGACATCCTAAAAAACTGCAAGGCCGGTGTAGCCACCGGCCTTGCGGGAAGAACACTTCTGGATCGAAGATTACCCCTCGCGGGCTAATCCCATTCCATTTCTCTACTTACGCCGTGCGACGGCGAATAAAGGGCACCGCCAACAGCAGCAACAGGGCGCTGGCCGGTTCGGGAACGATGTTGATCGTCAAAGCGCTACCGCCCAAGGGGCCTTCACCCGGCTCTTGATTGGTAGCCGTATATAAACCATCATCCGCGGTGGTTAGCGTCATGCTCTGGTTAATGAATGGCTCCATATCCACCAGCGGAACCAGGGTCACGGTAAGAAAAGAGTAGGTGCCAGCGGCGGTAAGCCCGAAATCACGGAACCACACCTCGCGGCCCATCGAACCTGCGTCAGCCAGGGACGTCGTCCCAGGTGTCGCGAGCATAGTATAGAGCGGGTAAGCATTACTCAAGGCGGTTACGTTGGCCGAAGCGTCCAAGTTCGAAACGCTCCACATAGTGTCCATAGCGGAGTTGGTCGTCAACATCCATTCCAGGCCGTCAAATGGTGAGTCGGCGACCACCTGGATGACAACGTCGATAGACGTATCCTCATCGGGATTGAAATCCACAGACCCGCCCAGCAGATTCATGTCAACCGCACCGAAGCTGGCCATCGGCCAAGCCAACAACATCAAAACCACTAAACCTTTTCTCATTTTCATTCTCCTTTTCTCTCCGCTGCGTCCGAAAGATACTATCCCCCGATCCGAAGCGGAACTACGTTGACTGTACTTCTTTTCCCTCTTGCTTTTCCCCGGGAAAACGCTTCCCAGGAAACCCACTTATCATCACTTTTCAAAACTTTCCGAGTTTCGGGCCCGTCTTGAACCGGGCCCGAAACCCGGTCACGAAACCAAATCTTCCTTATGGACACACCGCCGAACCGAACAGATTACCCTTGGTCGCACTCACGTCCATGATGTTGATACCACCGCTGGCATCCACGTCGGCACGGAAATTGGCAGTAGTGACCCCAGCGAACAACCGCCCCTTGACATAACTCAAGTCAGTAATATTGACGCCGCCGCTGGCATTCGCATCGCCTTTGAGCATACGCACGTAAAGGGTGGCCGGGGCCATCGTGCATCCGCCGGTAGCAGCATCCGTCACGCCACTCACGTTGATCTGCAGACAGGCGTTGTTCGTCGGCTGCGTCGCCATGGTCGCCACCAACGTATCGTCGGTCACGTAAGTGGTGGCCAGACTCAGACCGGCAACAGACCCACTGGACAATATCACCGAAGCACCGCTGATATCAATCGTCTGATCGAACACGAAGACCAGGCGATGCTGGGCAACAATGTTTTCCTCGCGCGGCTCGACGGCATACGGCGCGGGCTGCATGATATCGATTCCAAAATCACCGGCCGTCCCGTGGAGCATCACGGACGAAGCCGCGATCATCTCAGGAGCCTCGGGCTCAATGCCGCCAGCGACCACGAACGTAATCTGGTCCTCGACCACGACGTTGGCCAGATCGGCGAAAGCGTTCACCACATCATAATCTGGCTCAAAATCACCTTCCAGAATGTTGTTGCTGACGTTCTCGCCGTCTTTCTTGGAGATCAGCTTGAGCGTATAAGTGCCAGGGGCCAATGCGCTAATATCCATCTGGCCCTCGGCCACGGGCACCACGCCCAGGCCGTCGTAGCCCCAATATGACAGCTCGTCCATACCTACACCAAAGAAATAATCCGATATCGGGTAGCCGCCGCTATCAAGAAGCTCGGCCGCGACATATTGCGGATAACCAGCACCCATGCCCATGAGCGTACCGTCCGGGGCTGCCTCGGCTAAAGGTTCGTCTACGCTGTCTTCCACCCCGTACTTGCTCGGATACTGGTACTGGGTCAGGCCAGGTCCGCCGTATTCGAGCGGATCAATCACTCGGCCGGGGGCGTATGGAACGCCGGCATCATTAATGTTGTAAATGAAAGTAAACGCCGCCCAATGCAACGGGTCAGGGCCGATATTCTGGCCGCGCCACCCATCGTCATCGCCATCGTTGATCGTGCTGTGGAAATCCACTGTGCTGACCAACTCATTGGCCGCATCGCGCAGCTCAAGACTGAACACAAAGTTGGCCAATCCGTTGGGCTCCCAACCATCGGAGAGACCACCTTCGTGCACACCCGAAACGCCGATCTTCACGCTCCAGGTCACGTCCGGATTTACAACACTGTCAAACGTCGCGCCGTCGCTCTCGATATATGCCGTGGCGCCACTCGTGTCGAACATCGGAAACTGCGGCGGAGGGCCACCCTCGTAAACATCGGCCTGGTTGTCGCCGCCCAACCCCAGCGTGTACGTCACCGTACTTTGTCCCAGCGCCGCACCCGTGGAAACCACGGCCACGATCGCCGCCATCACAAAACATTTCCTCATGATCCCGATCCTCCTTTTCTAAATTTCCCGGCCTCCGAACATCGCGTTAACGGGCCGAAAGACAGTGACCCGGCTAAGGGCATAGCCGCGCTTCGATCTACCCCATTATTGCCGACAGTGCACGATACCGCCGACCGCAGGAGACCTTTTCTCCAAAAAAACTTACCCTACAAAACACACCACTAATGACTTGTCTAAGGACACCGCCGGCCGGCCCATCGGAAAAGAACATCCCGCAGTCCAGGGCCGCCGAAGTCGCCTATTAATTGTATTCATCTGATCGAAGAAGCGAGTAACCAATTTGCAAATCTTTTCGCTCCTCACTACTCTCACTCCCAAGACGAAGTTCATTGTAACCCACCGGCCTGGAATTGCAAGGATATTTTGGCGAAATACAGAGGCCTTTTCCATATTTTTACGAGACTCTCAAGACATCCATACAAGCCGCACATATTACCATCTTGTGAAGCACAAACCTTCGAGAAGAATGATGTTAAGAACCATGCAGCCACCGTTCTGCATATCCCAAATAAGAAAAGAGAAGAACTATCCCACCCCATCCAAGTCTTTGCAGGCGCAACAGTTCGGTTGCTTACCCTGTTCAATAGTAGGCCGAGGAGCAGGGAACTTCCACACCCAAAAACACAAATATGACCCATTCTGGAACAATAACGCAGGATCCAGGCAGGCAACCAGTTAACATAACAGAGATAATATTAAACTATGGAACGATTACTTGACCGAGGACGGCCGCCTGTCTTGCACCGGTGGCCTTGGGAACATTGGCAGGGGTTAGATCCATGCGGGCGGCGGCCAGAATGGCGAAGCTGACCGCCTCCTTCGCCTGAGCAGGGATACCCAGGGAATCGATGGAGCGAATACAAGCCCCCCCAAAGGCCATGGAAAGCATATCCAGAAGAGTAGGGTTATGTGCTCCCCCTCCACAAACAATGATTTCGGGAAGATCAAGCATTTTCCGGACGTAGACTTTCGCGGCTCTTCGTTCTTCCGAGGGAGTCACGGAGCAAACGGCCTGGAAGCCGGGCAAATACCGACGATAAGCCTCGGCGATGGACCGGGCGGTATAAGCCGTTGCTGTCGCCAGCCAGTCATCGGCCGATCTGCTGGAGGCCCGCAACCGAGGCAGCTCCGCTTCCACGAAAACCTTTCCGAACGTTTCCCGCCCGGTGGTCCGAGGAGGGGCAAGCCGCAAAAAAGGATGCTTCATCCATCGTTTCAACACCCCCTCCAAAATCCGGCCGCGCGCCGCCCTCTGCCCTCCCCTATCCATGCGTTGCCGACCCCCTGAAGCGATTTCCGCCAGGGCATCGATCAGCATATTCCCGGGACCGGTATCGAAAGCCTGGATTGTCTCCGGACCGCCGGCGGCCGGCAGCCAGGTCACGTTGCCGATTCCTCCGATATTCTGTATGGCACGGGAGACGCGTCGGCTGCGCATGAGAATCCAATCGGTCCACGGCACCAGCGGAGCGCCTTGCCCTCCGGCCGCCGTATCGGACTGGCGAAACCCGCCGACCGTACATAGGCCGGTAGCCGCCGCTACGCGGGCCGGCTCACCGATCTGAAAAGTAACCGTTCGCCCGGCCCTGCGATCCGGCAGATGACATACCGTCTGACCGGCCACGCCGATCAGTTCCGGCCGTCCAACATGTGCATACTTGTTTATGGCCGCGACTACCGCCCGACCATAAACGTTTCCCAATTCGATGTTCAAGCGGGCCAGTTCCTCCGTCCGAATCGTCGCGGGAGCCATTACCTCCAGCAAGCGACGACGCAAAGACCGGCCGAAAGAGCGATGTTCATGCCATAGAAAACGGACCCGCATAGACTGCCCGGTGCCACGAACCGCCACGGCCGCCATGTCCACGCCGTCTCCGCTGGTCCCAGACATCAGGCCCAATACGATACGCACCGGCTATATGCCTCCGGGATGGTTTTCAGGTTCCGCGTCGCGCAGAGAGATTACCCTTGGGATTCGTGGTCGAGTTCCTCGTCGTCAGGCTTGGCGGATAGACGGGCCTCACTCTCCGCGGCCAGTACCTCGGCGGGCTGGTAATCATAATAGCTGCGAATCTGTTCGCGATAGTAGCCGCCCCGAGCGACTTGCACGGCGTTAAGCACGGCCCCGAGGATACGGCTGTTGACCTGTTCGAGTTGCTCGCGAGCCCGCAGGACCGTTCCACGCTGGCTCACCTTGGCCCGGCAAACCAGGATCACGCCGTCAACCGAGCCGGCCAGAACCAACGCATCGCTGAGCAACAGAACCGGCGGACCATCAATAATCACCTGCTCGTAGCGTTCGGCGACTTCTTTAAGGAACTGCCCCATATAGCCGCCGGCCAGTAATTCCGCGGGATTGGGCGGAATCGGTCCGCTGTTCAGCACATCAAGGTTCGGCAACTCGGTATGATGAATTAAATCGTCTAACTTACGCTGTCCGATCAGGATGTTACTCAAGCCTTCCGCCGGAAGATTCGGGAAATGGGCGCGTAACGCGGGCTGATGGAAATTGGCGTCCACCAGTAAGACCCGACGGCCGCTCTGCCCAATAGCGGCGGCCAGATTTATGGACACCGCCGTCTTGCCTTCCTCCGGCTTGGCACTGGTCAGCAATACGAGGCGTTGCTGATCGAGCGGCGCGCTAAGCAACAGGTTGGTGCGGAAGGTGCGAAAGGCTTCGGCAATCATCGATCTCGGGGCCAGATGCACGGCCAGCTCGATTTTCTCCAGGTCGATTTCCTCATCGTCGAGGTCGGGCACCGTGCCCAGGATGGGGATATGCACGTGCCTGATCAGATCCCGCGTAGTCTTGACCGAGGTGTCCATGAACTCCAACAGCAATGCCAGCCCCAGCCCGAGCATCAAGCCGGCCATCGCCCCGGCGGGAATCATAACCTTGAAGTTCGGAAAATAAGGTTCCAGTGGTTTGATTGCCCGGACCCGCTGCCGCACTCGCACGGCCCCACGTTCGGCGATCACCATGTTTAACTGATCCGCATACGCCGTCACCTGTCGAAGCTGCTCAGTACGTTCCTGCAGACGTTCATCATAACTCTGATAAACCGCCAAGTTGCGATCCAGGTCTCGCTGCTTGCTCTCGGCCTCCATCAGTCTTTCGCGTAACTGAAGCTCCGCCTGGGCTGCGTTGACATAGAAGGTGTAGGCGGAATTGACTTCGTTCTCCCGAATCTCCGCCTCTCGTCGACGCTGCAGTTCCAGCAGCGAACTCTCCACCACCATGATCCGAGCCTGGATATCCGTCAGGGCACGATGATTCGGCCCCAGCCCCTCCTCCTGACGGGCCTGCAGTTCCTGATTCAGGCCGAGCAACTGGTTCTGCAAGGCCGCGATCTGAGGATCCCGCTGAATCATCTGAATCATTTGCGGACTAATGGCGATCTGACTGGCATCCACCGCGGTCATGTTTTCGTAGGCCGTCTGGTACTGAAGTTTCTCCGATTCCAGGCGAGTCACCTGATCGGCCAGGATACGCCACGTGTCGGTGATCACATTGATCCCGGCGTTCAGGCCGACGGTGCCCATTTGATTTTCCTGAAAACGCTGACGCTCGTTTCGGATGCGCTCCAGATCCTGCTCCAAAAGCCGGACACGTTCGCGTACGCTGGCCAGTTCTTCGGTCAACTCTTGCTGGGAGGACGTTGTCACCCGATGCAAATATCTGGCCACGACCGCGTTGACGATCACCGGGGCGTCGTCCGGCACGTGCGTGGAAAAGCTTACTTCCAGGTAGCTGGTCTGGGGGATCTGGCGAATACGCAGCTTGTCCCGCAATTCGATCAGAGGACGATCCTGCGTATTGAACCATTGCGTGGCCCGCACGGCGGCGTCCTGCAAAACCTCGCCGAGCAGGAGCTCATCTTTCAGCAACACGGCCTGGTCGTTGACGAACCGGTCGATCACGTCCGACTGAACGCGCATCTCGCCGCCCAGTTGCATGGGCATCTTGATCCCCGGCGCCTCGACCTGAATGGCCGAACTGGCACGCCATAAAGGGTAGTGGGCCCGTAGATAAAAAGTCAGACCGGTCGTGGCCGCTCCTATGAAAAGGAAAATGAAAATTATCAGGAAAATCCGCTGCTTGAGAATGCGTAGAAAATCATTGACGTTGAATCCGCTGCCCGGCCCGGCCGGAGCCCGGGCCGCCTGGATAAGGGGCATAGGTAAGCGTTCCTGGACCGTCATCGGCATCGTGGTCATCCGCCCAAACCTCCTGTGGCCGCCACGGACTCGTCCGCTTCCGCCTCCTCCACGAACAAATGATTCAACACGTAGGAAATCGCCCCGTACAGGGCAAAGGCCACGAACAGCATGCCCAGCCCCATCAGGGTGTGCCAGGTACCGTGAGCCAGGTCCGCTCGGCCGAAGACCACCAGAAGGCCGGTCAAGGTGACCCGTACAACATTGCAGAAGATGGCGATAGGCACGCAGGATAAGACCATCACCAAACGCTGCCACAACGGCCGGTCATGCATGAAGGCCATGGCCACCCCCAAGGCCATCATGGTCATCAGCAGGCGCATGCCGCTACAGGCCCGCTCGACATCCAACACGTCCGCCTGCCCCCGATAAATATATTCCACCACCGTGCCATGAGCCTCGGCGAACATATCCGGAATAAACTGCAGAACCATGGCCGAAACCACCGCGGCCACGCCCCGCAAGGGCATGGTAAGTTCCTGGAATACCCGATGGGGCAGGGGAACGGCGAACATCAAAAAGGCCACCGCAAACCAGCTCCAACGGAATACCGGCCAGCCCCAGACCATCAAAATCACGGCCAGCATGCTCAACAAGAGCGAGCAACGCTTAGGATACTCCATCTTATAGAAAATGCTGGCGATAAACAGCCCGAACGACAGCACCAGTAACGCGGCCCCGGCCAACTGAGGAAGGGCATTGCGGTTACGCAAGGTCGCAGGGAAGCGGTGCCGTTGTGTATAGAGAAAATAAAGGCTGAAAAACGGAATGATAAACCCGTGCGACCAGTCCGAATTGTTTTTCCAAGAATATACCAGCCCGGTCAGGACGTGCCGGTACAACACGGCGACGATCAACATCAAGACCGCGAACTGCCCGATCATCACCGTCGGGTTTAAAGGGGTACGCCTCTGAATGGATGTCGCTGTCAACAAACGTCTTTCGCTCTCGTCAGAATAAATTCGGAAAACGACGCTGCAGGTCGGCCCGGCGCCGCGTGTCGGGATTCACCTGCCCGCCAAAGCTATCAATATCCGCGAAGTTGCGGCTATAGGAAAAATCAAACCCGTAACCAAGACGGAATCCGTTGCGGATCTTATACAACAACATAGCCATCGCATGCGTGCCGACGTTGACTACGTCGCCCGGCTTAAGGTAGATGTCCGGATCCCGCCCATCGATGATTCGGGCCAGATTCCATTGGGTGATTTCAACCCGATCGCCTTCCAGCTTGCGGGCCAGCTCGCAACGCGAAGGCCAGGCCAGAGGATCCAAGCCACCCACCGAGGCCAGCGCCTGTCGTATGGTCACATCTTCACCCCCGAAGGCGTAACTCAACTGGCTTCGGTTACCCGGACTACGTACATGCCCCATGACGTAATAGCTGCCGGTTGGGCCGGTTTCCAATCGAATCCAGTCGCCCGGCCGAATGACGATGTTGTAATTGCTGTCGCTTTGACGAAGCTTGTCGGCCGGGATTTTGATGATGCGCTGACGACCCTCGGCCACCAGCTCCGCCCAATCCACGATTTCCGGAGTCGGTGCCGGAGCGGCGACCGGCTCGCTCACCGGCACGGGCGCAGGGTCTTGTGAATCGGTTTTCGGGGCTTCGATAAAACGATCATTAACAAAGATAAATGGTGGCTGAGCTTCGTTCGGGTCGGTGACCGGTCCCCCTTGATTTCCGGGAAGCTCCAAGACCTCCTCCAACTCTCGTCGGGCTTCGGCGGTATCGATGTCCTCCCGTACGGCAGTGGCCCGGTCTCCCGGTGTACCAGTACCGGCCGACGGGGGGTTAGGGCTTCCGGCCATTTCCGAAAGAAATGCCGGCGAAACCGGCGGAGTTGTTCCGTGCTGCCCGGCAGTGGGCAAGGGGGCCCCGGTGGAGTAAGGTTTACTTGTATCCCTGACCTCTAATGGACGCAGCTGATCGCGTGTCACATACACCCAACGGACCAAATCGTCCAAACCACCACCTTGGTTGATCGCTTCCTGGAGACGGTAATCGGAACGAGGCATCGCATACATGCCGGATTGTCGGACTGCGCCCGAAAGGTTGAACAACCGCTGGCGCTGATCAAGAACGGAAACCAACACGGTCGGCTCGTAGTCCGGACCGAAAATCCCTTTTTCTTTAGCTTTGTTCTTAAGTTCCAGCTCCAGATCACGAGCCGTCAACCCCTCGACATTGATATGGCCCAACTGCGAAACCGTGATCCACCCCAGATCGTCCACCCGCGGCTGAAAAACGCTTTCCGCATCCTTTGCGAGCAGATCGAGAATACGAATTTCCACCATGTCGCCCGGGCCGATTTTATAAGCCTCCACCAACGCCACCAGATCCTCGGGGGTCGGGTCTGTAGTGCCGGATATCTCCTTGGGGGTATCACGAAAACTACTGCTACGCAGGATTTCCGTGACCCGGGCCTCCCGAAAATTGCCCAGTTCGGATGGATTCAGAAAATCGTTCCACCAGGGCGATACGCATCCGGTGCCGCAAAGCAGCACCGTAACACAACCGATGGTCGCCCACCGCCTAGTATTCGTATACCTATGAGATACAAGCCTCATAATCGTTCATCCAGCAACAAAATCAGCCATCGATA
Source organism: Phycisphaerales bacterium (assembly GCA_012729595.1). Lineage (GTDB taxonomy): Bacteria > Planctomycetota > Phycisphaerae > UBA1845 > PWPN01 > JAAYCU01. The sequence goes on along the minus strand of JAAYCU010000296.1, from coordinate 2,849 downwards.
ACTAAGCCGGACCGGATAGCGTAGACCGATAAGGCGGTCCCACCAGGGCATCAGCTCAAGCCAATCAGGCCTTGAGGGGGCCTATAACTCAAACAGTGACCGATCCGTCAGGCCAAGTACTCCAATCGCTCCAAACCCGTTATCGGCCAACTTGCTGACTAGCCGATTCATCACAAACAATAAAAAGACAAATAGTTATCGGCATCAATCCGGAGAGCTGTTGAGGGAGTATAACCAAAAATAAGGTTTTCTCGTAATCGGCGGCAGCTATCCCTGCAAGCTCTACATCCTTGCCACTAATCAATAGTATCGTTATACGCCAGCGAGAGTTCTCGCAATTAGTCCCCCTGCCAGTCTTTTTCTTGCCTCGTCTACCTTATAAGGCATCAAACATAAATATTTGCAAGTAGACCAGCAGTCTATCAAGACGAACCGACTCCACTGCATCTACTTTCATATCAAGTAGTTAACTCAATCTCAGAAAGGCTGCCAGCCTCAAACTCCGGCTGGCCGTCTTCAGCAGCTTGGGCATTTTCGTAAACTCCACCTTGACGATGTACCCGGACGGTTCGCCACCCCAACCGCAACGGTGATAAAAAATCTTTTTCGACATTGTCGGCGACATATAAGCAGGCCGGTCCCTCCAGCCCCCATGTATTCTGGATGGTTTCAAACGCTCGCGGATGGGGTTTCCAGAATTCACGCCCCCATTGATCGGTAAGGATAATCAAATCCAACCGGTCAGCCAACCCAAGGGCGGAAACCTTGTTCCGCTGCATTGCCAACGGCCCATCACTAACTAAGGCCAGACGGAATCTCGACCGCATATCGTTCAAGGCCCGTTCCGCATCTACGAACAATTCAATGCTCGGCCAATGGGTACGATACCATTCGATCATAAGCGGGATCAAATCAGCCGCTTCCGCACAATGCATCTCAGCTAACAACTGGTCAAAAATGCGACCGCGGACCCCTTGTTCGAACAGCAAGCGCATGCGAGCCGCCGCGTCAAACGGACAGGGTACCCGCCGTCCAAGCTGTGCCGCGACGGCCTCAAAACCACTGAAAACAAAGGATTTTTCCGGGTATAGAGTATCATCCAGGTCAAAAACCACCGCTTGTACACCTGGAATCCTGACCATAACCACTGCCTTGGAAAGGATGTATTATTGCTAAGAACCCTTACTTCCCATGCGCTCGCTATCATGCACAAAATAGGCTTGGTAATAGCGGAGCATGATCACTCCTGATCGGAACTGGCTCAGACGAATCCGCGGCCTGCGTCCCAGCCATTCCATCAGCAGCCATTTTGGAAAGTCCGCGCCGGCCTGGATGGCCAGAGGCACCCCCCCACCAAAACGAGGATTGATTTCGATAATCCTGATTCGCCCTTCAGGTGCCATAATAAGCTGGATGGTTATTACACCAACACATTCACCCAAGGCTTCCACAACCCGTAAACCTGCCTGAATAATGTCTTTATGCCAATAAGTGGAAGCCCTGGTTACTTCTCCGCCACGGACCTCCAGCCGCCGCCGAGGCACCGCGCAACGCGGTTTACCATCCAACCCAGAATACACATCCAGCGTATATTCTACACCTTCAACGTACTCCTGGATAATTGCCTCCGGCACTTGTGGAACTAAGGCGAGCAAATCAGACTTATTACGCAGAACGAAATTTCCCTTGCTGGCGCTTCCTTTCCGCGGCTTAAGGAAATATGGGAAGTTATGCCGAGACTTCTTTTGCAGCATTGCGGCCGGCCAGGTCATGGGAGTATCGATGTTGTTTCTCGTGAGAAAATCAAATGTAGCCAACTTGTCCCGACAAATACGGACCACTTCCGGCGAGGAAACCAACACGCCGCAGCCGACTTTCCCAAAGGCCGCTCTGGCATCGGCCAGCTTAGCCAACTCCATATCCAACAAAGGAACAAGCAGGTCAATTTTATATCGTCGCACAATGGCTAATAGCTTCGGGATATAGCTGGGGTTGGTCGTCGCGGGAACCCTGTGGGACTTACTGGCCAGACAGCCGGTCGCGAAATGCGCTTCCGTGTCGGCCGCATGGGCAATCACCTTGAGTCCCAAGGCCCGGCCGGCACGCAGGAACGCCTGAATCAGTTCCACGCGACGCCCCGCACAGGTGAACAAGATCCGAACCTGCCGGCGTCCCTTACCCGCCCCTGGTTGCATAGGATAATTCTCAATCATGCTATATCCGAAACAGTAAGCCGACGGACCATCGTCACCAAAGATGTCGGCCGCGTCGGATAATATCGGCAGACGCCAACTACAACAACAGGTATACCCGATAGCAACGCGGGCAGATTACAAGCTATTCGTAACCCGACCGCAGATCGGACACTACCTGTTGGCAACGACCAATCCGGTACTCCTGGACCTGTTTTTCTGTCTTATAATGAATAACCTCTCAAGCAAAATACCGCTAAGGATCGCGTATCCCTGGTAATCGAAAGTCGGACAACAACGAAGCTTTCGGGACGAAGCCGGTTTCAGGGTTTTACATGGGCTTTCGTTTACGTTAACTTCCCCGTCCTGATGCATGAACCGACGGAAAACCATTTTGATTCGGCGGCGGCCGAGTGGGACCAAAATCCGACACGAGTCCGGTTGGTAGAAGCCATTGGGCAAGCAATTGCTGGCCAAATAGCTCTCGAACCGTATATGGACTTGCTGGACTATGGCTGCGGAACGGGCCTCTTAGAGCATTTCACGATTGGGTGTATCGATAGCCGCAATGTTGAAACCACCCCTCGGCATCCTCGGCTGTGACGGCCTGCAAGGCTTGAGTGATCGCGCGTAGCAGTGCCCGTGGCGTGCGGGCCT